>CALNGU010000023.1 GCA_939800445.1 uncultured Bacteroidaceae bacterium
TTGTAGATAGAGAACACGGCATAATGGATGGAGAGGCTATTTATTTGTCAGGTAGGGCATTGGACAGGATGGGGGCTCCTAACAAAAATGGTACATTCCTCATAGAACCTGCTGACAAGCAACTTAGACCTGCTTTGCAGACCGTCGGTATGCTGACGGATGCCTTGCTCAATAACACGACGAAACGGCAAAGCGAAGTCATTTATTATAAACTTTTATCTAAAAGTGAGCAGGAAATAGCAGGCATATTGGGTGTAAAGCAGTCTGGAATAAATCAACACTCGACTTCAGCCAAATGGTACTGCATAGAGGAAGCTTTGAACTATTTTGAACAGCTAAATTTTGAAAGCATATGAATAGCTGGTTGTTATTGAGCTTGTTGACGGCTCATGTGGTTGGAGATTTCTACCTGCAAAGCGATAAATATTGCAAGCGTAAAGAACTGTTGAAAATCAAAAGCGCGTTCCTCTATATTCATTCAGTTATCGTAGGGTTGCTTTCTTGGGCTTTTGTCCCATTTGCCGATTTTTGGATTTTTGCCTTAATCATAGGTGGCACACATTTGTTGATTGATGCAATGAAAACATATATGTGCAGGGGCCTATGGTCTTTCCTGACAGACCAATTTGCACACATCTTAATCCTATGTCTCATTTCATGTCTATATATACCGACATCCAGTCTGCCAATTCAAAACATGGATTTTGTAGATTCTTTATCTATCCCATTGTTTGCATTTGCAATCCTGTGTTGCTTAAAGCCTACTAACATTCTCATCAAGTTAATTTTAGGCAAGTATAAGATTGGCGATGCGGAGTCTTGCCTAAGTATGAAGAATGCTGGGGCGTTAATTGGCAACTTGGAAAGGATACTTGCAATGGTCTTTGTCCTGATAGGGCAATATGAAGCTGTGGGGTTTATTGTAGCGGCAAAATCTTTACTTCGCTTTAAAGAAACTGATACAGCCAAAACGGAATATGTATTGGCTGGAACATTATTAAGTTTTAGCATGGCAACTTTATGTGGATTGCTGGTGAGGCACATTTCTTTATGAGGCAATAAGTAAATGCAAAGGAGTCCCGTGCGCACCATGATGCCGCGAGGCGGATGTTTGACGGCGCGGGCTTTTTCTTCGCATCCCGATTTTGCAATATCTTTACCCCGCAAAACATGACGATGGAACGATTGACGCAGATGTTGAGACGCAGGCTCGCCGCGCGCTACGAGGGCGGCGAACTGGACGGCGTGGTGCGTGCCCTGTGCGAGGACTTGCTGGGGCTGGGGATGCCTGCCATGCTCTTTGCCACTGTCGATGACCTTGATGCCGTGCGGCGCAAGGCGGTTGACGCGGCGGTGTCGCGCCTGCTCGGCGGCGAGCCGGTGCAGCACGTGACGGGTGTTGCCCTGTTCAGGGGCTTGCGCCTGCACGTGACGGGTGACACCCTCATCCCGCGTCCTGAGACGGGCGGGCTGGTGGACCTGGCCGATGAGGCTTTTGCGGGGCGTGATGACGTGTCGGTCATTGACCTTTGCACGGGGTCGGGGTGCGTGGCGATAGCCGTCGCGCATGACAATCCGTCGTGGAGGGTCAGTGCCTCTGACATTTCGCCTGCCGCCGTCGAGGTGGCGCGTGCCAATGCTGCGGCCTGCGGGGTGGATGTGGCGGTGGATGTGGCTGATGTCTTTACGGTTGACTATGCTCCTGCGGCGTTTGACCTGGTGACGTGCAATCCGCCGTATGTCTTGCCGTCAGAGCGGGCAGGGATGGACGACACGGTGCTGTCGCATGAGCCGCCGTCGGCATTGTTTGTGCCTGAGGACGACCCCTTGCTCTTCTACCGCGTGGTGGGCGACCGTGCGCGGCGGTGGCTGAAGCCCGGGGGCGTGCTGTTGTTTGAAATCAACCGCGCATTCCCCCGCGAGACCTGCGACCTGCTGCGCTCCCTCGGCTATGGAGGGGTGGTAGCGGTGCGGGACTATGTGGGCAATTGGAGGTTTGTCAAGGCGTGCAGGCTCTGAGTACGCGTGTTAGTGTGTAGTAGGTAATGAATAATAATATTTCAGGTAAGGATGAGTGACATAAATCAAGCAGTCCGGCAGAATGGATCAGCGGGAGTGAAAGGCGGCATCCCCCGCATCGAGATGGTGGATGCCTTGCGCGGATTTGCGGTGCTGGCCATCATTCTGGTGCACAATCTGGAACATTTCATTTTCCCTGTCTATCCGCAAGGGCAGCTGGGTTGGGTCGAGGTCATGGACCAAGCGGTGTTCAACGGGGTGTTTTCCCTGTTTGCGGGAAAGGCATACGCGATTTTCGCCTTGTTGTTCGGGTTTACTTTTTATATCCAGTCGTCCAATCAGAAGCGGCAGGGGAAGGATTTCGGCTATCGTTTCCTGTGGCGTCTGGTCTTGCTCGTGGCATTCGCGACGTTGAATGCGGCTTTCTTCCCGGCGGGTGACGTGCTGTTGCTCTTTGCCGTGGTGGGTCTTGTGTTGTTCTTTGTCCGCAACCTGGGCGACAAGGTTGTCCTGCTGGCGGCAGTGTTCTTCCTGTTGCAGCCGGTCGAGTGGTTTCATTACTTTGCGTCGTTGGCAAATCCCGCGCATCACTTGCCCGACCTCGGCGTGGGTGAGATGTATGCCGAGGTGGCTGAGGTCACAAAGTCCGGCAATTTCAAGGATTTCATCCTGTGCAACGTGTCTTTGGGGCAGAAGGCCAGCCTGCTGTGGGCTGTCGGTGCGGGGTGTTTCTTGCAGACGGCAGGCCTGTTCCTGTTTGGGTTGTACATAGGGCGGAAGCAGCTGTTTGTCTCCTCGCAGCCCAACCTGAGGACGTGGACGCGGGTCCTGATTGTCTCGTCGGTTGCGTTTGCCCCACTTTATGTCTTCAAGGAGATGGCCGGCTGCGGGGACGCGGTGGTGCGTCAGACTGTGGCGGTGGTTCTTGATATGTGGCAGAAGCTGGCGTTCACCGGCGTGCTGGTGTCGTCGTTTGTCCTACTCTACCAAAGTGCCGGATTCAGGAAGCTCGTCGGCAGTCTGGTCTTTTACGGCAGGATGAGCCTTACTAACTATATCGGGCAGTCGGTCATCGGGGCGTTGATCTACTTCCCTATCGGTCTGTCGCTTGCGCCTTATTGCGGGTATACGCTCAGCTTGCTGATAGGTTTCCTCACGTTCCTGCTTCAGGTGAGGTTTTGCAAATGGTGGCTGTCCAAGCACAGGCAAGGTCCCCTGGAGCGCATCTGGCACAAGTGGACATGGCTGGGGAGGCGTGGATGATGTGCTTGTCCTCTCCGGGCGGGCAGAATGAGAATGTTAGGGAACAGCAAGATATTCAAAAATGAAAAAGGAGTTGACCCCCTCGCAAGCCTTGTCCCGGGCTGCCGCGTGGTGTTCGCGCGGCGAGCGGTGCACTGCCGACGTGCGTGCCAAGCTGGATGCCTGGGGATTGGGCGGCGAGGATGCCGGTGCGGTGATGGATGCTCTTGCCGCCGACGGCTATGTCGATGACCTGCGTTATGCCAAGGCATTCGCCAACGACCGTGCGCGGTTGTCGGGATGGGGCAGGGTCAAGATAGCCTATGCCCTGCGTGCCAAGGGGATAGGCGATGCCGCAGTGCGCGAGGCGTTGGACGGCGTGGACGACGATGACTATGCAGCGAGCATGGACAAGGCCATGTCCGCCAAGGCACGCCAGATGTCAGAGGACGACCATGCCAGGCGCAGGGCCAAGCTGATCAGATTCGGCGTGTCGCGGGGCTATGACTATGGCGCGGTGTCGCGTTGGGTGGAGGAGCATGATGGGAGGTAGCGTGTTGTCCGCCTTGGGCGAAGTGCTGTTGCCCCGCTTGTGCGAGGCGTGCGGATGCCGTCTCAATGTAGGCGACACGGTGCTGTGCGCCACGTGCCAGGCACGGTTGCCGTTCAGGGCGTGCATCGACACCGGGTTTGACGAGGATGTCGAGTGCGATGCCGCCATACGCCGTGTCATGGCGGTCTTTACCTATGTCCATGGCGGTGTCATCTACAAACTGACAGCCAAGGTCAAGCGCGGCAAATGCAGAGCCCTCGCCCGCAATCTCGGCAGGCTTGCAGCCGTCGAGGCGGCACGGGCGGGTGCGTTTGACGGCGTGCAGGTCCTCGTGCCTGTGCCGCTCGACCCGTCCAAGCTGCGGCGCAGGGGCTACAATCAGGCCATGGAAATCGCGTTGGGCATCTCGCGGCACACTGGCATCCCCGTTGCCGATGCGCTCGTCAGGAGGCGTGGAGGCGACAGCCAGAAGGCCAAACGCGCCGGTGAACGCGGGCACAACGTCAAGGGGGCTTTTGCCATCGCCGACCAGTCAGCCTGCGCAGGCCGCCACGTCCTCATCGTCGATGACGTGATGACCACCGGCACGACGCTGGCCGAGTGTGCTGCTGTCTTGTCGGGCTGTGCCGCGTCGGTCTCGGTGCTGGCTGTGGCGCGGACGGCAATGGTGTGACGTGGCGCGGCATCAGATGCTAAACCGTTTTGCATCAGATGATCTGCCGCCTATGGTCAGATGATTTTCCGCCTATGGTCGGATGCTGCTGGTGGCACGTGCGGTGTCAGAGGCTTTGTGAGCCCTGCCTGCCTTGCCATTCCTCCCTGGTCAGCCTGCTGATGTGCTCTGTCAGTGTCTCGTCTATCAGGTCGAAATGTTTTGGAGGCTCTGTGCGGTGGTGGCGGAACCCGCATTTCTTTTGCACGTGCCACGACCTGTCGTTGCCGTTGAAGTAGCCGCACCACAAGGTTGACAGCCCCATGTCCTCGAAACCGTGCCTGACAACCTCGTTGACCGCCTCTGTCATCAGCCCTTTGCCCCAGAACGGGACGCCGAGCCAATAGGAAATCTCCGCTTCGTCCTCGCCGAGCGGGAAATTGCTTTTTGCTCCCCTGACGATGCCAATGCAGCCTATGGCGGCATCGCCGCCTTTCAGTGTCATGGCGTAGACCCCCTCTTGCATGAAGATGGTGCGGATGACATCGAGGCTCTCATCGACACTCTGGTGGGGAGGCCAGCCGGCAACCGGGCCGACGCGGCTGTCTTTCGCGTATTCGTACAAGTCCGTTGCGTCGCTTTCGCGCCAAGGGCGCAGGACGAGTCTTTTTGTTTCCAAATCCATGATGGTGTGATGTCTTTTTTGTCATTGCAAAGGTAATCCATAAGGACCGTACGGCGCAACCCTCCCCGATGCGTCCGCGTGGCAGGTCGTTTGCAAGGGGTGCGTGACTGTGCTAATCTATGTTTATATGTCGCTTATATCATAGGTTTTCCATAATTTTGCGAAGTCTAACAAAATGAGCAAGATTATGTCGGAAAGAAAGAAGATAAAGACCGCCCTCGTCTCGGTCTACCACAAGGAAGGGCTTGATGAAATCATCACCCGGTTGCATGACAATGGTGTCAAATTCCTGTCTACGGGAGGCACGCGCCAGTTCATCGAGTCGATGGGCTACGAGTGCGAGGCGGTTGAGGACCTGACTTCCTATCCGTCAATCCTCGGCGGGCGCGTCAAGACGTTGCACCCCAAGGTGTTTGGCGGCATCCTCTGCCGTCGTGACATGGAGCAGGACAGGAAGCAGGTGGAGCAATATGAAATCCCTGAGATAGACCTGGTGATTGTCGATCTCTACCCATTCGAGGCCACCGTGGCTTCCGGGGCGAGCGAGGCCGACATCATCGAGAAGATAGACATAGGCGGCATCTCGCTCATCCGCGCCGGTGCCAAGAATTTCAAGGACGTCGTCATCGTCGCATCACAGGCACAGTACCAGCCGTTGCTCGACATCCTCTGCGAGAACGGTGCGACGACCTCGTTGGAGGAGCGCGCATGGTTTGCCAAGGAGGCATTCGGCGTGTCGTCCTACTACGACACAGCCATCTTCAACTACTTCGACAAGGGGGACAACTCGTCTTTCCGTTGCGCCGTCGGGCAGCAGAAGGTGTTGCGCTATGGCGAGAACCCGCACCAGAGGGGGATGTTCTTCGGCGACTTCGATGCCATGTTCGACCAGTTGCATGGCAAGGAGATATCCTACAACAACCTGCTTGACATCAATGCGGCGGTGGACTTGATTGACGAATTCGATGAGACCACATTCGCGGTGCTCAAGCACAACAACGCCTGCGGCCTGGCTTCGCGCCCGACACTCGTCGAGGCTTGGCGCGACGCGCTCGCCGGCGACCCCGTGTCGGCTTTTGGCGGCGTGCTCATCACCAACCGTCCGGTTGACAAGGCAACGGCCGAGGAGGTCGGGAAGATATTCTTTGAGGTAATCATCGCGCCCGACTATGATATGGACGCCCTGGAAATCCTCTCGCAGAAGAAAAACCGCATCATCCTCGTCCGCAAGGATGTGGAGCTGCCCAGGAGGCAATTCCGCTCCGTCCTCAACGGCGTGCTGGTGCAGGACCGCGACACCAAGGTCGAGACACCTGCCGACCTGACAAGCGTCACAGACAAGAAAGCCACGGAACGTGAGGTCGAGGATATGCTCTTCGCCAACAAGATAGTCAAGAACAGCAAGTCAAACTCCATCGTCCTTGCCAAGGACAAACAGCTCGTGGCGAGCGGCGTGGGACAGACTTCGCGTGTCGATGCGCTCAAGCAGGCTATCGAGAAGGCAAAGTCCTTCGGCTTCGACCTTCACGGGGCGGTGATGGCATCGGATGCGTTCTTCCCATTCGCCGACTGCGTGGAGATTGCCGGCTATGAGGGCATAACTGCTGTCATACAGCCCGGCGGGTCAATCAGGGACAAGGAGTCATTCGACTACTGCAACGAGCATGGCATCGCCATGGTGACTACGGGCTTCCGCCATTTCAAGCATTGATCTGGCAAATACAAACGCATTAACACAAATACGAAATAGGAGAAAACGAAAGTGAGCTGGTTTTCATTCACACAAGACATAGCGATGGACCTTGGCACGGCCAACACCATCATCATCTCCAATGACAAGATTGTCGTCGATGAGCCGTCGGTCGTCGCGCTCGACCGTCGCACCGACAAGATGATAGCGGTGGGAAAGCAGGCCAAGATGATGTACGAAAAGGTCCATGACAAGATAAAGACCATCCGTCCACTCCGAGACGGTGTGATAGCAGACTTCTATGCCTGCGAGCAGATGATACGCGGCCTCATCAAGATGGTCAGCAGCCGCAGCCGCCTGTTTGCCCCGTCGCTCCGCATGGTCATCGGCGTGCCGTCGGGCAGCACCGAGGTGGAACTGCGTGCGGTGCGCGACTCGGCCGAGCACGCCGGGGGGCGCGACGTTTACCTCATCTTCGAGCCGATGGCAGCAGCCATCGGTATCGGTCTTGATGTGGAGGCTCCCGAGGGCAACATGATTGTTGACATAGGCGGCGGCACGACGGAGATTGCGGTCATCTCGCTCGGCGGTCTCGTCTCAAACAATTCCATCCGTATCGCGGGTGATGACTTGACCGACGACATCAAGGAGTACATGAGCCGCCAGCACAACATCAAGGTCAGTGAGCGCATGGCCGAGCGCATCAAGATCAATGTCGGGGCAGCCATCACCGACCTCGGGGACGAGGCACCTGAAGACTATGTCGTGCATGGCCCCAATAAGATAACGGCATTGCCGATGGAAGTGCCCGTCTGCTACCAGGAGATAGCGCATTGCCTCGACAAGACCATCAACAAGATTGAGACGGCAGTGCTCACGGCATTGGAGAACACCCAGCCCGAGCTTTATGCCGACATCGTCAAAAACGGCATCTACCTCGCCGGCGGCGGCGCGTTGCTGCGCGGGCTGGCGAAGCGTCTGTCGGACAAGATAAACATCCCGTTCCATGTCGCCGAAGACCCGTTGCACGCGGTTGCAAAGGGCACGGGCATCGCGTTGAAGAACATCAATAAATTCTCATTCCTGATGCGTTGACCCGCGCGGCACGGACGACAACTGGCATTGGCAATCGCGGGCATACCTCTCGGAAAGGGTGTGCCGGCGATTGGTGTTGATAGACCTGTGTGACTGACTGATGCGTAACCTCATTGCTTTCCTCGCGCGCTACAACCATTGGTTGCTGTTCATCATCCTTGAGTTGGTGAGCTTTTGGTTGCTGTTCCGTTTCAACAGCTACCAGGGCAGTGTGTTTTTCACTTCCGCCAACCGGGTGGTGGGGTCAATCTATGGCCTTGCCTCGTCGGTCAATGATTATCTGGGTCTCAGGACGGCCAACGAGGCATTGTTTGACCGCAACCTCGAGCTTGTCATTGAGAACGAGAGGCTGCGTTCCGTCATCGACAGCCTCGGAATGGAGTCGTCCGCCGTGCCATCAGACACGTCGTTTGTGACGATAGGCGCAAAGGTAGTCAACAACAGTGTCAACAGGCTGGACAATTACATCACAATCGACAAGGGGCGTGCCGACGGGGTGGAAGCCGACATGGGCATCGTCTCGCCTGTCGGTGTGGTCGGCATAGTCTGTATGGTCTCAGCGCACCACGCGCTTGCAATATCCGTGCTTAACAGCAATTCCAGCGTGAGCTGCAAACTGGAGCGGTCGGGCTACTTCGGCAACCTGAAGTGGAACGGCGGCGATTCCCGCACGGCCCAGTTGACAGACATCCCCCGCCATGCCGAGGTGAACGTGGGGGACACGGTTGTGACGAGCGGCTATTCATCCGTTTTCCCCGAGGGGCTGATGGTGGGCACCGTCTCGTCGCATGGCTTTTCCCCCGACGGGCTGACCTGCGCGATAGATGTGCGCTTGTCGTCTGACATGGCAAAACTCAACATGGTCAGGGTCATCAGGAACAAACACGCTGCCGAGCACGTCATGCTGTCAGACAGCCTCAAACGCCATCGCCAATGAGAGACAACATCATCCGCGCCGTCAAGATGCTCGTGCTGGTAGCCGTCCAGGCTTTCCTGCTGAACAACATGAACCTTTTCGGTTATGCCACCCCCTACCTGTACATCTACCTCATCCTTTGCATGGAGGTTGACGAGTCGCCCAACAAGGCGATGTTGTGGGCGTTTGCCATGGGATTGCTTGTGGACATCTTTTCCGACACGCCAGGCATCAACGCGGCATCGTCGGTCATGCTGGCTTTTGTGCGGCCGGTGGTGTTGAGGCTTTATGTGTCACGGGAATCATTGGAGCATGGCAGTCCCTCGCTCAGGACCACGGGGGTAGGGGCATTCATCAAGTATGCCGCGACGGCGGTGTTGCTTCACCACACGATGCTTGTCTTGCTCTGCTACTTTGACATGGGCAATGCCGTGGACATAGTGCTGCGCATAGTTGCCAGCTCGGCTTTCACGTTGGCACTCGTACTGATGATTGAAAACATAAGGAAGTAGGCACAGTGGCAAGCGACACCCGATACAGTAACCGCAGATATGTCATCGCAGGCATAGCCATCGTCGTTGTCGTTGTCTATGTCATCCGTCTCTTTTCGCTCCAGATAGCGACCGACGACTACAAACGCAATGCCGACAGCAACGCGTTCCTCAAGCGGACGGTCTATCCGGCACGCGGCAACATCTATGACCGCAACGGGGAGATGCTCGTCTACAACCAGCCCACCTATGACGTGCTGTTCGTCTCCAATGAGATTGAGTCGCTGGACACCCTCGACCTTTGCGCCACGCTCAACATCACGCGGGCGGAGTTTGACGCAATCATGTCGCGTGTCAAGGACAGGAGGCGCAACCGTGGCTACTCGCCCTACACGCAGCAATTGCTGTTGGCCCAGTTAAGCCCAGAGGAGGCGGCAAACTTCCAGGAGAAGCTCTATAAATTCCGTGGCTTCTACATCCGTCGCCGTTCCATCAGGCAATACACCTCGCCGAATGCCGCCCACGTGCTCGGCGACATCGGGGAAATCTCACAGCCCGAGCTCGACAGGGACACCACCGGCTATTATGTCCGTGGCGACTTCATTGGCAAGCAGGGCATAGAGCGGTACTATGAGCAGCAGTTGCGCGGTGTCAAAGGCGTGGAGGTGCTGTTGCGCGACTCGCGGGGACGCATCAGGGGACGCTACATGGACGGGGCTTTCGACCAGCCGGCAATCCCCGGGCATGACCTGACTCTCGGGCTTGATGCCCGTCTGCAACAGCTCGGCGAGCGGCTCATGCAAGGCAAGATGGGCAGCATCGTCGCCATCGAGCCATCGACGGGGGAAATCCTTTGCCTCGTCTCTTCGCCCTCCTACGACCCGTCGATAATGGTAGGGCGCGGGCGCGGCAAGAGCCACCTCGCCCTTGAGAGGGACAAGACGAAGCCGCTCTTCAACCGCGCCATCATGGCGGCCTATCCGCCAGGCTCGACGTTCAAGCCCGCCCAAGGGCTGATATTCCTGCAAGAGGGCATAACGACGCCCGAGACGCTTTACCCTTGCCACGGCGGCTTCCTTTTCGCCGGGATGAGGCTCGGCTGCCACGGGCATCCGTCGCCAATCAATTTCCAGAACTCGCTGTCAACGTCGTGCAACGCCTATTACTGCTGGGGGCTGATGCGTATGCTCGAGAACAAGAAGTACGAGGACATCGAGGAGTCCATGACACGGTGGAAGGACTACATGGTCGCCATGGGGTTCGGCTACCGTCTCGGCATCGACCTGCCGGGCGAGAAGCGCGGGCTGATACCCAACTACGAGTACTACAAGAGCATCCTCGGCCCGCGCTGGCGTGCCCTCAATGTCATCAGCATCGCGATAGGGCAGGGCGAGATACTCTGCACCCCCTTGCAGATAGCCAACCAGGCGGCGACGATAGCCAACCGTGGCCGTTACATCGTCCCCCACGTCGTCAAGGCCGTCAGGGACGTGGAGATAGACGAGGCATACCGCACCTGGCATCACACTGGCATAGATGCGAAGTACTATGACATCGCCGTCAAGGGTATGCGCGGGGCTGTCGTCGGTTCAGACTACGGCGCGACTTGCCGCCGTGCCAACATCCCGGGGCTGGAAATCTGCGGCAAGACGGGCACTGCGCAAAACAGCGGCACCGACCACTCCATCTTCATGGGCTTCGCGCCGATGGACGATGCACGGATAGCCATCTCGGTCTATGTCGAGAATGGCGGCTTCGGCGCGACGTGGGCCGTGCCGATAGGGGCGTTGATGATTGAGCAATATCTCAACGACAGCATCGCGGCCGAGCGTCTCCCCCTCGTCGAGCAAATCGAGTCTACAAACCTAATCCCTGCTAACTATGGCTCTTAGGCGTGGCAACATCGTCAGGAACATCGACTGGGTGGCGATAGCCCTGTTTGTCGTCCTCACCGTCTGCGGATGGTTCACCGTCTGCGGGGCGAGCTACAGTTTTGACCAGCCCGACCTTTTCGACTTTGCCACGCGCTCGGGCAAGCAGCTGGTGTGGATCGGGTGCGCCTATGTGCTCGGCTTTGTCATCATGATGCTTGACCACAAGGCCTACGAGGGGATGGCTGCCTACGTCTATGTGGCCGTGACGGCATTGTTGCTTGTCACCATCTTTGCAGCGCATGAGATCAAGGGCTCGCGCAGCTGGCTCAGCCTCGGGCCTGTCAACGTCCAGCCAGCGGAATTCGCAAAGTTCGCCACGTCGCTGATGCTTGCCAAGGTGATGGGGGCCTACTCCTACAACATCGGGCGTTGGAGGGATCTGGCGCAAGCCCTCCTGGTGATATTCCTGCCCGTGGCGTTGATAGTGATGCAGAGCGAGACCGGGTCGGCTCTCGTCTTTTTCTCGTTGTTCATCATGCTCTACCGCGAGGGGTTGCCCGGCGCGGTGCCGTTCACCGGGGTCGCCATGGTCGTCTACTTCATCGTCGGCATAAAGTATGACCAGACCATGATGGCGGGCGGTGCCACGTCCGTGGGGACGTTTGCCGTGCTGTCGCTCATCATCGTCTTCACGTTGTCGATGATGCGGATGTACGTCAAAAAGGAAAAGTTGCTCAAGGCTGCCTCCATCGTGTGCGTCGCCGTCCCGCTGGCGGCTGTAGCCGTGTCGGTCTGGGTTGTCCCGTTCAACGTCAATCACGTCATGGTCGGGCTCGTCGCCGCGCTTGCCGTGCTGGGTGTCTACCGGTGGGTGGTGTCGGGGGTGAGGAATGCCGTCTACGTGAGCCTGTTTGCGTTGCTGAGCGTGGTGTTCATTTTCTCGTCCAGCTATATGTTCCACAACGTCCTGCAAGACCACCAGCGCGTCAGGATAGAGGTGCTGCTGGGCATGAAGGAAGACCCCTCGGGCGCGGGCTACAACGTCAACCAGTCGAAGATAGCCATCGGCTCGGGCGGCTTCACCGGCAAAGGCTTCCTCAACGGCACGCAGACCAAGCTGAAGTATGTTCCCGAGCAGGACACCGACTTCATCTTCTGCACCGTCGGTGAGGAGCAGGGTTTTGTCGGGGCGGCAGGCGTGCTGCTCATCTACCTCTTTTTCATCCTCCGCCTGCTGTGGCTGGCCGAGCGGCAGACGACGGCATTCGCGCGCATCTACGGCTATTGCGTCGCCTCCATCTTCCTTTTCCACGTATTTGTCAATGTCGGCATGGTGCTGGGTCTTGTGCCTGTCATAGGCATCCCGTTGCCGTTCTTCAGCTATGGCGGCTCGTCGCTGTGGGGGTTCACCGTCCTGCTGTTCATCTTCCTGCGGCTTGACGCGGGCAGGGGGTGACGGCGGCCGTTGGGTCTGACCCTAAGCGAAATATCATCTGATGCAAACGCCTGCGGCATCTGATGCTGTGGGAGGAAAGGTCGTATGCCGTCGCGGCAACCTGCAGCGTTGCCGTCGTTGCCTCACGACAGCAACGCCCCGGCAAGTATGAGCAGGGCAAACAGCATCATGTCCATCGACGTGCGGGCGAGGATGGCGTTGAGTGCGCGGCCTTGCCAGATGCGCCGCATCCCGCGCCATGCGAGGATGTGGGGCAGGGCGTAGAACAACGGCAGCACCGCCGCCATAGCCTTGCCCTCGACAGCCGCTGTGATGGTGACGAGCATCACGCCTGCCAGCCCGAGGAGCAGGTAGAGTGCACTGCCGAAGCGTTTGCCCGCCAGCACGATGATGGTGCGCTTGCCGCTCAGCCTGTCGGCATCCACGTCGCGGAAGTTGTTGACGACGAGCAGCGTGTCGATGACCAGGCCGCACGCCGCACCGTAGGCGATGGAGGCGGGCGAGACCGTCCCCGATTGCAAGTAATAGGTGCAGACGACTGGCACGAACCCGAAGAACACCAGCACCAGCAAGTCCCCCATGCCGCAGTAGGACATGAAGGTCGTGTAGAGGAACGCGAAGACGACGCACGCCGCGCCCACGGCGACGAGCCACCATCCGCCGTAGCGCAGGAGCAGCAGCCCGAAGGCGCAGGCCACGCCTATCGTGATGGCTATGGCCGCCTTCATTGCCCGTGTCGTCACCCATCCGCTTGCGCAGGCCCGCCGTGGCCCGAGGCGGTCCTCGCGGTCAGTGCCGCGCAGGCAGTCGAGCAGGTCGTTGATGAAATTGGCCGCCACCTGCATCGTGAATGCGAAGATGAAGCACAGCACCACGGGTTGCCACTTGAAGCATCCGTCGCCGATGCCGAGTGCCATGCCCGTGATGACTGGCACGGCGGCTGCGGCAAGCGTCTTGGGACGTGCGGCAAGCACCCAGGCGCGTGCCGAGTTGGTTTTTACTCGTGTCTCATCCATGTTGTCGTCATTTTGTCGTGAAGTGGCGCAAAGTTAGGCATTTAGTCCTCCTCGGGTCATCATAGTTGATGATTTTTGCCTGGTCAGGTCTTCCGTTTGTGAAAATTACTTATTTTTACAATCAGAAAACTAAATCAATCGCAACTATGAACAGTCTCGTGGTGAGTGCATTCGCCATCGGAGCCACGTCGATGATGTTTCTTTGCTACGGCATCTTTTTCCTGACCGCTTCACATCCCAGCAGGCTGCGCAGGCTCCTGGGGATGATAATGCTGGCGTGGAGTGCGTTGTTTGCCAAGGACATATACTTCATCTTCATCGACGCGTCACGCGGGACGAGCGACTTCACCTACCAGTTGCTGATGACGGTCGATATGTGGTGCGTGGTGACGTGCAAGATCTATCTCATCGAGCTCCTGCGTCCCGGCCGCCTCAAGGTGGGCGACGTGTTGCTGGAGTTGTCGGGCTTTGCACTGTTCACTGCCGTCTATGCCGCCACGGGCAACGATGCGTTCTACTTTGCGTTGATTGTCTACACGGTCATCTATTGCGCGGCGATGTTCGTCTATCTTGTCCGCAGCACGGTGGCCTACAACCGCATGGTCGAGCAATCCTACTCCGACCTCTCGCGCCTCGATGTCAAATGGTTGTGGCGTGCCGTGGTGATAATGATTGCCAACCTGCTGGTGTGGTTCTATATGTATGTGACACCCGGTCCCGACAGTGATGCCTACTATTGCCTCATGATTTGCCTCGTGTGGTCGGTGATAGCATGGAACACGTGGCGGCAGCAGATACCCGACATCGTCGCCGACTCCCCTGCACCTGCCGTCGGGGAGGCAAGGCCGGCAGCCGCCCATGCATTCGCCTCAAGGCTGGAGGGGTTGGTCGGCGAAGGCTATTTCTACCGCTATCCCGGCCTGACGCTCAGCGAGCTGGCGGCGGAGCTCAACACCAACCGCACGACGTTGTCCGCTTTCCTCAACAATGACTTGGGGATGACTTTCTACGAATACACCAACAACATTCGCCTTGACTATGCCGAGCAACTGATGGCACAGCCCGGCACGAGGCTGACGCAGGTCGAGGTGGCCGAGATGTCGGGATTCAATTCGCTCTCCACTTTCCGCCGTGCGCTCAAGCGGCGCAGGGAGATGGAGCGTCAGCGTGCTGCCGCTTGCCCGGCTGGCGGAGCTTCGGTCGCCGCCAATCAGTAGGCCACCCACCGCCCGTCGTGCGCCACGGTGGCAGACGGGTCGTAGTGGATGCTCTCTTGCGTCGGCAGCAGGATGTCGTAGGCCTTTCCCCGTCCGCACACCAGGTTTTGCCGCCGCAACCAGGGATTTGCGTCGCGCAATTGGTAATAGGTGATGCCGTGCCTCCGTGCGAAGTCGGCGAGGTCGCGGATGTCCTTGTCCACCCGCACCGTGTCATACTGCAATGGCGGGTAGAGCTGCGACTGCGTGAGCACGAAGCCGTAGGCCGACGGGTTGGTGAAAATCTTCTTGACTGCCAGCAACCTGAAGATGTAGCGCGATGTCTGCTCCGTCATCCACCAGTGTGTCGCGTCGTCCGACAGGTGGTCGTCGCGGAATTGCCTGACCCTGCCCTGCCCGGCGTTGTAGGACGCTGCCACGGCAAGCCAGTCGCCGAATTTGGCGTAGGCTTGCTTCATATACTTGCACGCCGCCTCGGTCGATTTGGCCACGTCGAATCGTTCATCGACTGTCTTTGCCACCTCAAGGCCGAACTCCTTGCCCGTCGCCGGCATGAATTGCCACACGCCTGCCGCCCCTGCCCCCGACACGGCAAATGGGTTGAGATAGCTCTCGACGATGGTCAGGTACTTCATGTCATCCGGTATCCCGTGCCGCTGCAAGACAGGCTCTATCAGCGGGAAGTAGCGGTTTGCCCGCTTGATGCCGAGCAGCGTGTTGGTGTGTGAGTAGGTGAAGGCGATGAGCTCGCGGTCAAGCCGCTCGCGGTTCTCATAACTCGTCAGGTCCACGGTGTCCCCCGCGATCGCGAAACGTTGCGGTATCTCAGGCATAGTGACCGTCACGGCCGTTGGCACGGCGATGGTCCTGACCCTCTCGTCCCCGCCGCCGCTGCCGCAGGATGCGAGGAGCAGGGCGGAGAGCATGGTTTGTGATAATATGCGGTGAATCTTCATACAATCCTTATTTCAAAAGCCCCCGCTTCCCTCCTCAGCGGATAGTTCCCCCTGAGCCACTCAAACCGCGACGGGTCACGCCGCAGCGCGTCGCTGTCCCGCCTGGGGTCATATATGGCCAGCAGTGCGTCGTCCATCGTTGCTGCCTCGATGACGGGCTGCGGCGGGGCGGGCGGCTCGATGCGGCAGCTGTTCCCGATGCCGAAGTGGCGGCAGATGTTGTCCATCGTCATGCGTGAGGCATTTGCTTTGCCGTCGGCGGAGTAGCCCGCTATGTGCGGCGTGGCGATGAATGCCTTGTCCATGAGTTGCAGGTCGATGGCCGGCTCATGCTCCCACACGTCGATGACTGCGTCGGCTATCGCACCGCTGTCCAGTGCCTGCTTGACCGCCTCGGTGTCAACCACCTCGCCGCGCGAAGTGTTGAGCAGCCAAGGGCGGCGTGCGAGCGATGCGAACAGCGCACCGTCGGCCAGATGGTATGTCGGGTGTCCACCCCCGCGTGTCAATGGCGTGTGCAGCGAGATGATGTCTGCCCGCCGCGCCACCTCGTCCAGTGTGACAAATCCTGCCCCGCCTTCGGCCTCGGCACGCGGAGGGTCGTTGAGCAGCACCGTGAGCCCCATGCTCCGCGCCATGTCCGCCACGCGCCTGCCCACGTTGCCGGCACCGACGATGCCGAGCGTCATGCCGCGCAGGTCGCGCCCATGCCGCCGCGACAGCAGGATGAGCGACGACTGCACATACTGCGCCACGCTCGCCGCATTGCACCCCGGGCAGTTGGCCCAGCTTATGCCCGCGCTGGCGCACCACGCCGTGTCGATGTGGTCATAGCCTATCGTCGCCGTGGCGACAAACCGCACCCGCGACCCCGCCAGCAGCGCGGCGTCGCACCTGGTGCGGGTGCGCACGACCAGCACGTCGGCATCGGCCACGACCTCGGGCGTGAAGTCCTTGCCGGGGAGATAGACCACCTCGTCCGCCACGCTCTCGATGGCACGGGCGATGTAGGGGATTTTGTCATCAACTACTGCTTTCATACCATTATATATTATTGCAACAGACGGTCGTCCATCTCCACCTCCACGGGGCAGTGGTCTGAGCCGTATATCTCGGTGTGAATCGACGCGCTCCGCAAGTCATCGGCAAGCGACTGCGAGACGAGGAAGTAGTCGATGCGCCACCCCGCGTTTTTCTCCCTTGCCTTGAAGCGGTAGGACCACCATGAGTAAATCCCCTCGGCATCCGGGTGGAAGTGGCGGAAAGTGTCGATGAACCCCGCGTCGAGCAGCGTCGAGAACTTCGCCCGCTCCTCGTCCGTGAAGCCGGCATTGCGGCGGTTGCTCTTCGGGTTCTTCAGGTCTATTTCCTTGTGCGCCACGTTCAGGTCGCCGCACACGATGACGGGCTTGCTCGCCGCCAGCCTCTCCAGGTAGGCGCGGAAATCGTCTTCCCACCTCATGCGGTAGTCGAGCCGCCGCAACCCGTCCTGCGAGTTGGGCACGTAGGCGCACACGAGGAAGAACCTCCCCATCTCCAGCGTCACAACCCGCCCCTCGTGGTCATGCTCGTCGATGCCGATTCCCCGCGACACCGACAGCGGCGTGTGGCGGGTGAAGATGGCAGTGCCCGAGTAGCCGCGCTTGTCGGCATAGTCCCAGTAGGACTCGTAGCCGTCGAATGACAGCTCGATCTGCCCCTCCTGCAACTTGGTCTCCTGCAAGCAGAAGAAGTCGGCATCGAGTGCCGCAAACACGTCGCGGACCCCCCCGCCCCGCCGCGCCGCCGTCAGGCCGTCCGCGCAAAATCATCAGACCCAACGCCGCAAAACATCTGATGTCTTTGCCTGGAACATCGCATGGTAGTGCGGAAATCATTGTATGTTTTCGGGAAAACGAAACGACCCCACGTTAACTTCATTTAACAATCGGGGGGGGTAAAAGGGGATTTCCCTGTATATTTACCGCACCCGGCGCGGCAGGCCCGGCACGTCTTTTCCGCACCATCCGGCGAAAAAACACCGGGGTATGCATCGCGTTGGCACATGGCGGCACTTACTTTGCCGCATGGTCGGCGGTCGTGCTGATGGCACGCGCCGGCGGGATATTGAAATATGGACAACACATAAAAGAGTTATTATGGAAAACGACAGACAACGGGGCAACGCGCTCCGCTCGGTGAACGATTTGCTGGGCGAGCGGTTCTTCGTCCCCAAATACCAGAGGGGCTACCGCTGGCGTGAGGGGCAGGTGCTGGATTTGTTGCAGGACATCGACGCTTTCACCCCTGGAAACGATGGACGAGGGTGGTACTGCCTGCAACCGTTGGTCGTCCATCGCGGCACGGAGGCCGAGGGCTGGAGGCTCGTGGACGGTCAGCAGCGGCTGACGACCATCAAGCTCATCCTCACGTGGCTTGACCGCCACTATGTCGAGGAGCTGTGCAAGCAGCTGTCTTCATCGACCCAAGAGACGCAGGGCATCGACCAACTCATCCTGGCGTGGCTCGACAGGCGGGATGTCGAGGGGCTGCGACGCATCTTCTCCCTGACCTACGAGACGCGGGGCAGCGACAAGGATTGGCTGGCGGTGCTTGACGACGAGGAGGCGGCGCGGCGCAACATCGACTACTGGCACATCCGCCAGGCGTGGCAGTGCATCTGCGAGTGGTTCGGGGAGAGGGGCGAGGCGTTTGACACCTACGCTTTCAGCTCAAAGTTGCTGCACCGTTGCCGTTTCATCTGGTATGACACCGGGCAGGGCGGCACGGACAACGACAATGAGGAGGATGTCTTCATCCGCCTCAACGATGGCAAAATCCCGCTGACCAGTGCCGAGCTGGTCAAGGCATTGTTCCTCAACTCGTCAAACTTCGCCGGCAGCGGCGACAGCGAGGCAATCCGCCTGCGGCAGCTTGAGATTTCGTCGCAGTGGGACATGATGGAGGAGGCGTTGGCCGACGACGCTTTCTGGGCTTTCATCAACGGGCGGGACAACAAGATGCGGCCGCGCATCGGCTACATCCTTGACATAATGGCTGGCAAGACTGACGGCAAGGGGGATGATGACTATTTTACTTACCGCCACTTCCAACGCCGCTTTGACGACAACGAGAGGAGCGGCGGCGACAAGCGGGCATTCGTCAATCAGCTCTGGAGGGAGGTGCACGACACGTTCCTCGCTTTGCGCGAATGGTACGGCGACAAACGCTACTACCACCTGACCGGCTACCTGCTTAACGCCGGCTGCCGGAGTGTGGGTGAGTTGCTCGATGCGTATATGAACAATGAGAAGGACAGTTTCGCAGCAATCCTTGACACGGATGTCAGCAAGAGCATCGGCTGGGACGGCGACGAAGACATCCGCTACGGCGACCCCCGCCTGCGCCGCATCCTGCTGTTGCACAACGTGGTCACGATGATGCAGCAGGACAATGAGACGGCGCGCTTCCCATTCGGCGACTTCATCGCCGGGGGCAACCATGACATCGAGCATATCCACCCGCAGAATCCCAAAGAGCCAGACACCCCGGCCAAGCGGCAAGCGTGGCTGGACGTGCAGCGGCCGTATGTCGATGGCGGACTCAAGGCACGCATCGACAGCTTTGATGCCTGGGAGGACGGCGAGGCATTCGGCAAACTCTATGGGGACATAAGGGCCTACTTCGCCAAAGACCTTGAGGAAGACGAGACAGACAGCTTGTCCAACCTCTGCCTGTTGCAAGCACGGCTCAACAGGAGTTACCACAACAGCTTTTTCCCCGACAAACGTGCCAAAATACTCCTTGCCGACCAAGAGGGGACATTCATCCCACCATGTACGAAGAGGGTATTTTACAAATACTACACCACTGACCCACAGGGCATGACATTCTGGGACAGGAGCGACAGGGAGGCATACCTCGCCAACATCAAAGAGACATTGAAACCATATCTAAAGAAGAAAAACCATGAGATTCGATAAGCAAAGTTTCTGGAGCCTCATCTCCAGCCCGGAAATAAAGAGCATCACCATCCCCATCATCCAACGTGCCTACACCCAGGGCGGACGTGGCGGCGACGAGGTGGTGAGGAGCAAGGGGCAGCGTTTCGTCACCCGCCTCGTGGCGGCGTTGCGCGGCGAGCCGCTATTGCTCGATTTCATCTACGGCTCGCTGTCCGGCGGCGTGATGTCCCCGCTTGACGGGCAGCAGCGTCTGACCACGCTGTTCCTGCTCCACTGGTACGTGGCGCGGCGTGAGGGCAAACTGGACGCGGCAGTGAGCGGCACGCTGAGGAAGTTCGCTTACGAGACCCGCGTCTCGGCACGCGACTTCTGCGCCCAACTCTCGATGTGCGACATCCCGTCTGAGGCTTGGCGCGGGACACTCTCGGCCACCATCCGCAACCAGCGGTGGTTCATGCTCTCGTGGCTGGCCGACCCGTCGGTGGAGTCTATGCTCGGGATGCTGGACATGATTGACGCGGCGATGTCGGGCGACACCGCGACCTATTGGGACGCACTCACGGGCGATGTCGGGCGGTGTCCCGTCACGTTCTGCTTCACCTCGTTGGAGGAGATGGGCTTGACCGATGACCTCTACATCAAGATGAATGCCCGAGGACTGGAGTTGACACCGTTTGAGAAGTTCAAAGCAGCCTTCAACAGCAAGGTGGACAAATGCGGGTGGGATGCCGGCAAAGCGGTCACAGCGACGTTTGCCCACAGGATAGACACCGTGTGGACCGACCTTTTCTGGGGGATATGCGAGCAGCCGCATCTGACCGACCGCCACATCCAGCACTTCGTCGCGGCGATGGCGATGAACTATTACGCCAAGAGCTACCGACCCGAGAGCCGCGAGCAGGCCGAGCAGCACATACAGCAACTGGCCGGCGACGCGACGACGGTCAATCCCGATGATTTCACGGAGGATGCTTACGCCTATTTGACCGCCTGCCTCGATGCCTATGTGCCGCATGGGGATGCTGACGGCGGGGCGGCAGCGTGGGAGATGTCGGACGGGCAGCGGTTTCTGAACCTTGCCTACAAAGACAAGATGGCATATCCCGACTACGTCCTGCTGTTCGCCCAGACGGAATACCTGATGCGGCAAGGCCAACGGACGGATGGTGACGACAGGTGGGACAGGGCCTGCGACGATTGGCAACGGGTCGTCAACAACATAGTCCGCAACTCGACCATCGACAGCCCCGCCACTTTCGTCGCGGCAATCACCCTCGTAGGCGAATTGGCCGAAGGGTGCGGCGACATATACCCTTGGCTCGCCACCCACACGGTCAATGCCCGCCATGCCGGCAAGCAGGTCAGGCAGGAGATCCTCAAGGCGCGGATCATCGTTGCCGACGATGCCAACCGCGAGGCAATCCATGCCACCGAGGACACCGCCTTTTGCCAGGGCGACATAGGCTTCCCGCTCTACTGCATCGGGTGCGACGCTCCCGGCAACTTCGACCGCGACCGCCTGCAAAAGCTCCAGGAGATTATCGCATCAGACCTCGACCCCGATGCGCCGGTGACGGATGACTTCAAGCGGGCATTGCTCACAGTCGGCGGCAACGACTACTACAACGTCTGGGGCTCTTGGTCCTACAACTTCGGATGTGCCAAGCGGTGGCTGCTGGATTACAATGAAGACCTGTACGACTGCTTTGCCAGCAACGACTACTGGCGGACGTACCTGCGCGACCTCCTGCTGCAACGCATGGAGATGAGCTATGCCGGGATAGCCGACTCCTACGCAATCCCCGACGGGATGCCGCGCTGGAAGGCAAAGCTCATAAAGGGCAAGTCGAAAATCGACGGGGCAACCTACATCCTCATCCCCGACGACCAGAGCTACTGCCT
Organism: uncultured Bacteroidaceae bacterium; assembly: GCA_939800445.1. Classification (GTDB taxonomy): domain Bacteria; phylum Bacteroidota; class Bacteroidia; order Bacteroidales; family Bacteroidaceae; genus Avibacteroides; species Avibacteroides faecavium. The sequence continues at coordinate 21,709 of CALNGU010000023.1, forward strand.
CTTGTCATGGCAGCAGCGTCCCAAGTGGGATGACCAAGTGAAGAAAGTCAAGTGACACAGGCAAGCGTGTCTCAAAGCTGGTAGCCGATGCCCATGCCGGCTCGACCGCATGGGCTGACGACGACGGCTGATGTCTTCGCCTGCGGCATACGATGGTGTTGCCTTTATCATCGTATGCTGCGGGCGAAATCATTGTATGGTAACACTGAAAACATTGTATGCCACGTCCGTGGCATACAATGTTGCGGCCGGTGCCGTCGGGTGAAGCAATCATTTATTTCAAACCTTTCCGTTTGTTGTGCCGCAAGTTGGCACGACATGGCCGTTACTTTGCGTCAAGGATCGAGCGTTTTGCAGACCGGAAATCCTTTAGGGGAAAAATTATCAATCCCATGTTTCACTTAAAACATCAAACATCATGACGACAAAGCAGAATGAAATGACGGACGGCATGGCAGCATACCAGTTGCCACCAGTGGAGATTTTCCGCCAGGAGGCGGACGAGGCAGCCCTGGCAATCAGCGAAGAAGGGGCCGAGCGGGTGAAATCCATCATCATCAATGCGACCGAGGGGACGAATGCCAAGGTCTCGGAGCTGAAGTTCGGCATCTCGGCAAGCACGCTGCCCCGACGTGCCAATGTCACCATCCCCAGCATCAAGGTCAAGGCAGGATGCAGCCATGACGAGTGGCGCATCACGTTGCAGCCGAGGACGCGGGGCAAGGCTGTGACGCGGGAAGACCTTGAGACGGTGACGTATGGCGTCTTCAACACCATCGCTCGCTGTGGCCACGCCTCGCTGTCCACCGACCGCGAGGACTGCCCGACGCGCAACCACAAGTGCCTCGTGTTGCAGATCAACCGCGCCAGCCGCACGTTCCTGTCCTTGCGCCGCGCCTTTGGGAGCGAGGCATGGAGGGAGGCAGGCGGCGTGCTGCCATTCGTCGTCGGCGAGGGAGTGGGCGGACGGCTTGTCACAGCCGACCTTGCCGCACTGCCCCACCTGCTCGTGGGCGGTGCAACGGGACAGGGCAAGTCAGTCTTCCTGCACGGCATCATCGCATCATTGCTCTGCCGGCAACGTCCCGAGGATGTCAAACTGCTGCTTGTTGATACAAAAAAAGTAGAGTTTGGTGCTTATGCCCGGCTGGGCAAAGCCTTTCTTGCCCAGATGCCTGACGGTGAGGATGCCATCATCAATGATGCAGGCAAAGGCTTCGCGGCTCTGGCCTCGCTTTATGCCGAGATGAAACTCCGCCGCAAGTTGATGGAAAAGGCAGGGCTCAATTTCTTTGTAATGTACAACGGCGCATTTGCCATGCGGCGTATCAGTGCCGAGGACGGGCATCGCCACCTGCCACGTCTGGTGATGATAATAGATGAGTACGCCAACATCATTATGACACACGGCCGTGCATTCGAGGCCATGGTTTGCGACCTCACCGAGAAGGGACACGAGGTCGGCATACATCTCATAATAGCCACGCAGCGTCCGACTATGCAGATGCTTACAAGCAAGATAAAAGATGCATTCCCGGCACGTGCCGCGTTCCGCGTCGGAACATCAATCGACTCGCGCACGTTGATTGATGCCGAAGGGGCGGACGTGCTGTGCGGACGGGGCGACATGATTTTCTGCCATGCCGACGGCCAAGAGCGGTTGCAAGCCCCGATGGTCAGTCCTGCCGATATTGACCGCCTCGTGGACTACGTGCGCAAAGCCTGCGACGCGGCGGGATGTGGCGAGGGATATGTCTTGCCCATGCCATCGGTTGACGATGACAAGAGCGGCGGGACACGGATTAATGGAGCGGAACTCGACCCGCTGTTTGAAGAAGCAAGCCGTTTCGCAAAACGGGCAAAGGGTGTCACGGTCAAAAAGCTGCAACTAAAGTTCGTCTTAGGCTACAATCGGGCCACACGGCTTCTGAAGCAACTGGTCGATGCCGGAATTGTCAGCGATGAGAAACAGGGATAATGGTGTCAACATGGGCATAGTAACAAGAAATAACGGCGAGTGCCACCGCCCCGATAACGGACGGCGCAACCCCGCACCCGCCTTGATAACGACAATGTCCCCGTGGGGTTGGGGGACAAACTTAAAACCTTAACATCATGTACACCTTAAATTTTTCTAATGGCAACGTACAGACTTACAATTCTCTAAGTGACCTGCAAAGAGCAGCAAAGATGCTGGGAGGCGAAGCAAAGTGTCTTTCTGGCAAAACTTACGTTTTTGTGGCTAAGTAATGACCAATGCAGGTGGCGGCATCCCCGCCACCTCTTTTAACGACATTCCGACAATCGACACTAACCATTAAAACATAAAAACATCATGGCAAACGACAGATTCAACAACATCGGACTTGGCGGCACGGTGAAAGAAGGCATTTTCGTGAGATTCCCCGACCTCGTCCCCGGCGTGTGCGACCATTACTGGCGCGAGGACGGGCGGCACTGCCAGCTGCTCCTCATCGGCGAGAGCAATTATTTCAATGACAACGACGCGGAGCACTGCGATTTCCTCGATGCCGAGCGGTGGTACAAGGCCGACGACGCACGTCTCATCCCTGACTACCGCAAGACGGATGTCAGCAATTTCATTGGTTACAAGACTTTCAACAAGGTGTTTGACATCATGGACAGGGTACTGGACGAGGCAGGCATCAAGCATGAGCCGGGGTTGTCAGAGGCCGCGTTTTACAACTACTACCTCCGTCCCGCCTACAAACATGGCCAGCGCAGGGGCTTCAAAGCCCAGCCGATAGATGATGAGGTGGCAGGCGAGGCATTGACGGGCATCATCGACGCGATCAAGCCCAATGTCATCATCTTCCTCAGCAAGCTGGCCTACACGGCATTCACCGATTACTGCGCGGCCAAAGGACTCGCATTCGATGGCATAGTGATGGAGCACGTCTCACATCCTGCGAGTATCTGGTGGAACAGGGACGGCGGCGCACGCGGCAAGGCAAGATTCGAGCAGTTGCTCAAGGAGCACTGGGTCAGGCATTAAACCTGCGTAAGTCTGTTGCCGATGACATTGCCTGTGTGACGGTGACTGCCGCCCTCGGAGGGGCAGCAAGCTGCTTGTCATCTGCAATGAAGATTTTAAAATCAAGCTCCCAGACTTCACATTGTCTGCCGCCTTTGAGGCGGCAGATTCCGTGACGGGATCTTTTGTATTGAAGCTATTAGAACAATAAACCAAGACTAAAATGAAACTCGGTAAGAATAAAATCATCGCAATAACGGTGGTACTAACTGTACTTGCCTGCGTCTTTGCCGTCTACCTGCGGCTTTTCACAGGCAAGGAGCTGTGGTACGAGATGTTTGCCGCAATGTTGGGCACGATCATCACTGCCATAATCACCATGATATTGCTGCGTGGTCAGAGCGACACCGACATAGAGAGGGAGCGGGCTGCCAAGATATTTGAGGAAAAGCTGAGGATATACGAGGAATTCCTGCACATTCTCTGCGATGTCATCAAAGATCACAGCCTGTCGGATGAGGAGAAAATCCGGCTGGAATTCCAGACTTCGTATGTTGCAATGCACTGTGACTCCAAATACATTGCCACTGTCAGCAGCGCGGTCAGGGAATTGATAGAATATGAATGCCCGGACGAGGAGAAAATGGAGAACCTTGCAGGCAAAAGCAATTCGCCAGACCCGTTGCTGGACAACCTCTTTGCTGTGGTGGAAGCGTTCCGCAAAGACCTTTATGGCGATGATTTCAAGTTTGACGACAAGTACAAGCTGGCGACACTTGAGAACTTCTCGGACGCGTATCGCAATGCCAAGGGCAGGGAGGGCGGTGCTGCTGACGAGGCGCAACGCCTCTCGGTCGATTTGAATGTGCTTTCCATGCCTGCGGGTGTGATTTCCCGGCCAGCAGATGCGGGTGTTGGGACAGTGGCATCCGTTCCGCAAGATGAGACACTGGCTGCCGTTGAGGACAGAACGCTTTGGGATGAGGCTGTCGCGCAGTGGAACGCCCGAGGATGGCGATTGAGTGGTCTCACGGAGCAGGATGGCTGGATGAATCTGAACAATGATGCCAATCCCGGGGTGGTAAGCATATCCCGTTTTCAAGGACACTACTGCATTAAGGCGGCGTATGGCAACGACCCGGATTTCTCCAAACCGCTCAAATGGGACAAGGGTGGACGGCGCAACGCGGGGACATGGTGGCAAAACCTCGCCGTCCCCTACGTGGACATTCCGGCAGAGCAGTTTGTTGCCACCTTGTTTTCTGACATCGAGATGCAACGCTATGTCATAGGCATTGTTGACTCGTTGCTCGATGTCCTTGAGCGGCATCACCGCACGTGCGGCTGGAAAGACAAGGTGGGGGCACATCCTGGCTGGAGCATCTTCATTTGGTACTGGGATATGCTGGCCTGCCAGCTGGAATCACCTGACGAAGGCACTCCATACATGGACATAATCGAGGACAAGGCCAGCGGCAAGGTGCTATTGCAACTGGCCAACCGTAGCAAAGACAGCAATGCACTGGCCAAGACATTGCAACGCATCGGATGCGAGGGCAAGACTGTCGGGCAGGATGGTTACGTGCTGCTCGAAGAACTCCCGACTACGGATGCTGGGACAGTGGGTGCGAGGATCAATTATTGGATAGGCAAAATCGGCGGCTGACAGACATCCGCCGCCTGACTTGCAAGGCATCTGCCAGAACTATCCTGCCCAACGTCTCAAATCATTGTATGTAACCGGCAAAATCATCGTATGCTAATCACCGCACCATTGTATGCCACGGCCGTGGCATACAATGTTTTTTTATGGGGGATGGCATTTTCCCGCGTCATGTGCCGCCGGCTTGCACATGGTGCGCCTTATATTTGTGGCAGTAAGTTTTAAAGGAGGACGAGAATATGAGAACCATCGAGGGTCACGACGTCAAGATTTTCACCGACAACATAGAGTGCAGTGCGGTGCTGCAGATAGGGCAACTGATGGCCATCGACGTATTCGGCGGCTGCAAGGTCAGGATAATGCCCGACGTGCACGCCGGGGCAGGCTGTGTGATAGGCTTCACCGGCGACCTGGGGCAGAGGGTGATCCCCAACATCGTCGGGGTGGACATCGGCTGCGGCATAATGGTGCAGCCGCTGGATTGCACGGGCGACATCGATTTCCACGCCCTGCACACCTACATCACCGCCAACATCCCGTCGGGGCGCAACGTGCGCGAGCGGATGGATGTCATCTTGCCGCAGAAGTATATGGAACGTTACGCCGAGGCCAAGCAGCTTGTCATGCAGTTGCGTTGCTACCGCGAGCTGCGGGACTGCAAGCGGCTCTACAAAGGCATAGGCACACTGGGCGGCGGCAACCACTACATCGAGCTTGACCGTGACACCCGTGGGCGGCTCTACCTGATGGTGCACACTGGCAGCCGCAACCTCGGCAAGCAGGTGGCTGATATATACCAGAAAATAGCCGTCAAGAACCAGTCGGGATGGGCGGAGCTGATGGAAGAACAGCAGCGCATCATCGCCGAGTACAAGGCGGCCGGCCGCCGCAGCGAACTGCAACGGGTCATCGCCGACCTGCACTCGTCGTTCAAGATGCGCCGCCCGCCGATTCCCGCCGAGCTGTGCTACGTCGAGGGGGAGGCACGCGAGGACTACCTGCATGATATGCGCCTGTGCCAGCAGTGGGCGGTCATCAACCGCCGTCTCATTGCTGACCTCATCGCCGACCACCTCCGCGCCTCGGGCAACCTGTCCACGGGCGACGAGGCACTGGCCGGCGAGGCATTCGAAAGTGTGCACAACTACATAGGTGACGACAACATCATCCGCAAGGGCGCAATCTCCGCCCGCGAGGGGCAACGTTGCGTCATCCCCCTCAATATGCGCGACGGCGCACTCCTCTGCCTGGGCAAGGGCAATCCTGACTGGAACTGGTCGGCACCGCATGGAGCAGGCCGCGTGATGAGCCGTGCGCAGGCTTTCAAGCAGATCAGCCTCGACGACTACGCACGCTCGATGGACGGCATCTATAGCGAGACTGTCACCGAGGAGACCAAGGACGAGTCGCCCATGGTCTACAAGCCGAAGGAGGAAATCATAGCTAACATAAGGGACACTGTCGAGATCGTTGACACCATAACCCCCGTGTTCAACTTCAAAGCCGCCGAGTGACGGCATCAGACAATAAAGACTTAACGTATGAACGAAGTGACAAGGCCTACCGCTGTCATCGGTGATGTGCACGGACTGGACTGCTGGAGACAAGTGGTCCAGTCGCATCCCGGTTGCCGTGTCGTGTTCCTGGGCGACTACCTCGACCCCATAGACTACGTGCCTCGCCGGGACTTGCTTGCCAACCTGCGGGCGATAATCGCCTTGCGGCGTGCCCGCCCCTCGGATGTCGTGCTGCTGCTGGGCAACCATGACCTGCACTACTTCAGCACTGACGCGCCCATCTGCTCACGCTTCGACTGGCAGATAGGGGACAAGGCTTCGCTGTTGTTCCTTGAAAACATCGACGCCTTCCAATATGCCTTCCAGGACGGGCGCACCATCTTCACCCATGCCGGCATCGCCCACGGGTGGTTTGTCAATGATTTCAAGGGCGACATCTCACGCCCCATCGCCGACCAGCTCAACAATCCGTCGGACGGCCAGGTGGAGGCGTTGTGCAGGGTGGGGCAGTTGCGCGGCGGCAAGCAGGGCACGACCGGCGGCATCTTTTGGGCGGACAGCGACGAACTGGCCGACCCGCTGCACGGCTTCACCCAGGTCGTCGGGCACAACCGTGTCGAGGAGGTGACGACGCACGAGGGCGGTGACGGGGGCAAGATTGTCTTCTGCGACTGCCTGTGGAACGGCAACTACCTCTTCATGGAGTGAGCGGCATCCTGGCGGGCTGCTGCAATGAGGTTGGTTGTCAGCCGCATTGACAATGCTTGTTAGTGCGGCTGACAACGCTTGTTATTGGCTCTAACAAAGGATGTCTTTCGCGTGAGGGCCGGATGTTTTCCTGCGATGCGTCCCGTGCCGTGCGGTTTTTTCCCTACCTTTGCGCAAACTACTGAGGAGTTCTATAAATTAAAATATTGTAGTACAGTTGTTTATATGGTTCCAAGA
>CALNGU010000024.1 GCA_939800445.1 uncultured Bacteroidaceae bacterium
GCGTCTGCCTTACAAGCAGAGGGTCGGGGGTTCGAATCCCTCAGCGCCCACACCGAAGGGTCAGTCCCGCCATAGCGGGCGTTTAGCTCAGCTGGTTCAGAGCATCTGTCTGACAGACAGAGGGTCGGCGGTTCGAATCCGTCAACGCCCACACCCGAGGCGAGGACACAGGCACGAAACCCATCGGGCGCTTAGCTCAGCTGGTTCAGAGCGTCTGCCTTACAAGCAGAGGGTCGGGGGTTCGAATCCCTCAGCGCCCACCCGGATGAGCGTTCCAAGAGAACGTGACAAGAGCCAGGACGGCAGTCAGCTTCAGAGTTGGCTGCCGTTTTTTCATATCCCAATCAGTGCTGCTTATGGCTCATGGTGCGCGATGTGCTTAGTTTGCTTGGCAGATGCAAAAGAAATGCGGGCATGGTGTCGTCCAGACCCATGCCCGCAGGTGTTGCTCAAATTGCCTGTGGCGGCAGATTACTTCTTGTAAGCCTTGACTTTGTATTCGCAGCGCACGCGCCCCTCGACCATCGCCGTGAGCTTGCGCTTGTCCATCTGGCGGCGCAGCGGGGAAATGCGGTCAACGAAGACGTGTCCTTCCAAGTGGTCAAACTCATGTTGCATCACCCTGGCGAGATAGCCCTCGACCCATTCGTCATGCTCGTTGAAGTCCTCGTCCATGTAGCGGACGTGGATGCGTGTCGGGCGTTTGACGTTTTCATGGATTCCGGGCAGGCTGAGGCATCCCTCCTCCATGCTCACCATCTCTTCGCCCATTTCGATGATGTGGGCGTTGATGTAGGTGCGGCGGAAGTCCTTGTACTCGGGCATGGAGTCTGACAGCACGTCAAGGTCAATGACCACGACGCGGATAGGCAACCCTATCTGAGGTGCGGCAAGTCCCACACCGTCGGCGTGGTCCATGGTCTCATACATATCGGCCACCAGCTCTTTCAGTCCAGGATAGGAGGGGTCGATGTCTTTTGCCACTTCCCGCAGCACCGGTTGCCCGTATAAGTAAATCGGTAGTATCATATCGTTTGGTTTATTGTTGCTTCAGATTATTTCTGTGACCGATGTCCTGTTGTCAAGGTATGACTGGAGGATGATCGTTGCGCTGATTTCATCGACCAAGGCTTTGTTTTGGCGGTCTTTCTTCTTCAGCCCAGCGTCAAGCATGGTCCTGTGCGCGAGGACGGATGTGAAACGCTCGTCAACGAACTCGACCGGGACTTGCACGAGTGCCTTGAGTTTGTTGGCAAAGGGGCGGATGTAGTTGACGCTCTCAGACAGCTCACCTGACATCTGGCGCGGGAGGCCGATGATGACTTTCTCGACGCTTTCGCTTTCGACGTATTTGGTGATGAAGTCGGTAGCATCGCAGGCGCGGACTGTCGTCAGGCCGTGTGGCACTATCTGCATCGGGTCGGTCACTGCCAGCCCGACGCGCTTGCGCCCGTAGTCAACTGCCAATATCCTGCCCATGGTCAGTAGACGAAGCGCACGTTGTCAATCCACAGAGTGTTGCCTGGTGAGCCGATGTAGGCTCCGCCGTGGCTTGACGAGAAACGCAGCACGACGTGTGTCGGCTTGTCGTCGGGTGTTCCCCAGCCGACTTCCTGTATCGGCTTCACTTCACCCTTGCTGTTCTTGGCGTAGTAGGGGTTGTCGGTGGTGAGCCTTTCAATTTCGTTCAACCCTTGGCGCGAAGAGATGTCGCCATACTCCAAGTCGAGAGTGTAGTTATTCACCCAATCTGCTGTCGATGCCGTGAAGCGGTGGGAGAGGGTGGCAATGCGCTTGGCGTAGATGTTGCCTTCCTCGTCTTCCCAACGTTTCTGGAGGACCATGTAGACCTCGGGATAGTCTTTCCCTGCGACTACCTTGTCTTTGCCGAAGCCTGTTATCTTTTTCCTGTTAGCCTCCCCTGTCAGTTTCGCTTTGTAGTCGAAGCGAAGAGCCTTGGGAGTCTTGGTGAATGGCACTCCCATCATGAGTTTGCCGAGTGGGTTCTTGGTGTTTTTTATCGGCTCGTCAACGCCGCCGAGGAATGCGCTGCCGGCTGCGAGCACTGTGATGTCCACGAAACCGAGTGCTTTGACCGACTCGACCCGTGTCTCAAGGCGTGCGCATTTGCCGTGGCCGCGGACTTCGGGGAAGACTGACGCGCTGCATTTGACGATGCCGGCGACTTTGGCCATCACGTTTGACGTTGCCCACGGTGACTTGGTGTTGAACGTATAGGGGCGGTCGCCTTTGACAAGCTGGTAGGGGGCAATTTCATGCAGTGTCCTTGTCTTGCCGCCAATCACAAACGATTCCTCAATCTGCCTGATGAGCCATTGATCCATGTCGCCGCAATTGAGCATTTCTTCCCTCTCTTGTGAGAAAAGCAATGCAGGAAGTGCTGTGAGCAGGGTGATGAGGAACAATCTTGATGTTTTGTTCATTTGGTTTTGTCTGTTTGTTACAATTTATAGTTCCAGTCGCTCAACGCCTTCGACCAATGTCTCTCGACAAGCTCGATGGTGCGTGAGTCGTATTTGTAGGCGTTCTTCTTGTAGCCCTTTTTCTTGTTGAGGTATGCCTCTATGCTGTCCCTTGCCGCATCGTAGCCTGGGATGCGGAGTTTCTTATAAATGTCGGCAGTCATCCGTGACGGGTCGGCCTCGAAATCTTCGAATTTGACCTCCACAAGGTTCCCTTCCGGTATCAGGTGCTTGTCAGCTTCGTAGCGGTTGTAAAGCCTCATGTATATGTCAAGGATGTTGCTCTCGAGTTGCTCAGGTGAGATGTGCTCAAGCATCAGTGGCTTGATGGTGTTGGTGAAGAAGCTCCTTGTGCTCTCAAACACTGTGTAGGGGTTACGCATGAGGTAGATGAACTTGGCATCAGGGAACATCTTGACCAATTCCTTTACCCTGCCTGTGTGGGGAGGGTTTTTGGAGAGGAATTGCGTGCCGTGTGTGTTCCAAAGGCTTATCTTGATGAGTTTGACAAATACCTCTTCAAACTTTTGCAACTCTTCCTGTGTAATCTTCTCAAATGTGAGGAAACGGTCGCAATATTCTGACATATACTTCGGCAAGAACCAGAAGTTGTAATAGGTGTAAGGCATCATGTTGGACAATGCGAACTCCTCTTCCTGCGGCAGGTCAACCGACAGCTCCATGTTGTCTGTGGGGCGTTTGTCAGGCATCAGCCAGGCCATAGTCTTTTTGAAGAACCCTTGCCCGAACATCATCAGATGCGGGAATACCGTCTGGTAGGTGGTGTTGTAGCCGAAATGCTTGTCACATGAGAAAACGTTGTGCACAAACGTCGTGCCACTGCGCCAGTGTCCGAGGATGAATACTGGGTCATGCTTCAGAGGTTTGTCGGACAGCAACTTTTCGTAACGGCGGTCTTGCAGCGGTTTCAAAGTGCTGAGCAGACGGCATACGCATTTGGTGAGGCGGTACTTTGTACGGTAGCCTTTGTCAATTTCACGCCCTTGGGTTATACCCTTGAATGTCGTCCAATCGGCTCCCACCAAGGTGTTGACTGGCAATTTGCTGAATTCGATAAGTCCCATTGAGCTTTCAGAGTTTGTTAATGATGTCTTCTATTGCCTGTGCCATCTCCTTTGGATTGACAATGATTTCGTTGTGGGTGTAGTCGCGGCTATCCTCATCCTCATCTTTGATGTGGATGCTGACAAACTCGGGTCTTGCGACGTTGGGGTCAAGGTCTGTCCCGCTGCATATCAGGATGACTCCTTTCTTTGACAGCTGGTGGGCGACGATGGCAAGGTCGCGCGATGTCATGTTTTCCAAGCCGAGGCAGTCAAGGCTCAGCTTGCAAACGAACTTGCCAATGTCAAACAGGCGGCGTTCCAACGTGTAGACCAGCTCGCGGCGTTCTTTCTTGTCATTGCCGGTCACCCAATAGACCAGTCCCTCTTGGTTTATCCTGTCTTTCCATTGCTGCTCAGTGACGAGTGATTCGCCGGCCAACATCCGTTTGTGGTCGTCTTCAGTGATAGTAGAGAAGAGATCCGAGGTGTTGACTTTCTCGCTAATCATTCCTACGGCAGAGGTGTTGTTGGTGATGGGGTCAATCAAGATGAACGAACCGCAGTTCTTGTTGTTCTCGTATTTGTCAAAGAACAAGGGCTTGCTGGCGGTAATTACGACTTTGCCTATCTCGTTCAGCTTCAGTAGGGAGACCTTGGATTGCTCCATGGTGTTGACATCCACCTTATACTTTATGCCGTCTATCCTTGCGCGGGTCGTATTGGTAGTCTGCTTGATGAAGAATTGTTTGTTGACATCCATGTCTTCCTCATCCATCCATACGAGCATTGCCTCGAAACTTCTTGAAATCGTCGGCAGGTTGTCCGGGTGCACAAGCATCTCGCCGCGTGAGACATCTATCTCGTCTTCCAATGTGATTGTGATGGACTGTGGGGGGAAGGCGTAGTCAAGTTCACCATCATAGGTGACTATGCTCTTCACATGGCTCTTTTTCCCTGAGGGCAATGCCATGACTTCATCACCCTTGCGGATGACGCCTGAAGCCACTTTGCCGCTGAATCCACGGAAATCCAAGTTGGGACGAAGCACGTACTGCACGGGGAAGCGGAAGTCTTTGAAGTTTTGGTCGCTCCCCACATGGACTGTCTCAAGGAAGTCGAGCAGGGCTGGTCCATCGTACCAAGGGGTCTTGTCAGACTTCTCGACCACATTGTCGCCTTCGAGGGCTGAGAGTGGTATGCACTGTACGTCGGGTATGTTGAGCGGTGCGACGAATCTCTTGTAATCAGCTACGATTTCGTCAAAACGCTCTTGGGAATAATTCACCAAGTCCATTTTGTTGACGGCAAGCACCACGTGCTTTATGCCGAGCAATGAGATGAGGTAGGTGTGACGTCTCGTCTGTGTGATGACCCCAGTGCGCGCATCGACAAGGATGACTGCGAGGTTGGCGGTTGAGCCTCCCGTAATCATATTGCGGGTGTATTGCTCGTGTCCCGGCGTGTCGGCGATGATGAATTTGCGTTTGTTGGTCGAGAAGTAGCGGTAGGCCACGTCTATCGTTATGCCTTGTTCCCTTTCGGCTTTGAGTCCGTCGAGCAGCAGTGCGTAGTCGATGTGCTCACCGGCGTTGCCCACGCGTTTGCTGTCACGCTCCAGTGCGTCGAGTTGGTCTTCGTAAATCTTCTTGCTGTCAAACAACAAGCGTCCGATGAGCGTTGATTTCCCGTCATCGACCGAGCCTGCGGTCAGGAAACGTAAAAGGTCTTTCCGCTCATCGTTTGCCAAAAACTCTTCTATGGTTTGTTTGTTCGCCTTGCTGGTGGCGATGTCTTTATTGTCGGTCATAGGTCTGTTTTCCTCCATTATTAATGATTAGAAGTATCCCTCACGTTTCTTTTGCTCCATGCTTGCTTCCTGGTCGAAATCGATGACGCGTGTCGTCCTTTCCGATTTATTGGTCGTCATCATTTCCTCTACTATCTTTTCGATGGTATCGGCTTCCGATTCGATTGCTCCTGTCAATGGCCAGCAGCCGAGTGTGCGGAAACGTATCTTTTTCATCTGAATTTTGTCCCTGTACTTTTCTGGCAGGCGGTCGTCATCTGGCATGATGAGATTGCCGTCAATCTCTACGCATGGACGTTCCTTGGCGAAGTAGAGTGGGACGATTGGTATCTTTTCTATGCGAATGTACTGCCATACGTCGAGTTCCGTCCAGTTCGATAAGGGGAATACACGGATGCTCTCGCCTTTCTGTATCTTTGTGTTGTAGATGTCCCACAGTTCCGGACGCTGGTTTTTAGGATCCCACTGGTGGAAACGGTCACGGAAAGAGAAAATGCGCTCCTTGGCGCGTGATTTTTCCTCGTCCCTGCGCGCCCCGCCAAAGGCTGCATCAAATTTATACTTGTCAAGTGCTTGCAGCAAGGCCTGTGTCTTCATCAGGTCTGTATGCACTTTGCTTCCGTGAGTGAATGGACCAACGCCTTCGTTGAAAGCCTTCATATTGGATTCGACTATCAGGTTCCATCCGTATTTCTTGGCGTATTCGTCACGGAACTGTATCATTTCCTTGAATTTCCATTTCGAGTCGATGTGCATCAACGGGAATGGCACTTTGCCTGGGTAAAAGGCTTTCTCGGCAAGACGCACCATGACAGACGAGTCTTTACCGATGGAGTAGAGCATTACGGGGTTCTCAAATTCTGATGCCACCTCCCTGATGATGTGGATTGATTCAGCTTCAAGCTGTTTAAGATGACTCAAATTGTAATCTTCAGCCATAGTCTTTATATTATATATGGTATTATTTCTTAATCATGGGCATTATCAGCTCCAGCAGTTTGCCCACTGACTGCTGGATAGTCAGCTTGGATGTGTCAAGGCGCAGTGCCGGGTGTTCAGGTGCTTCAAACGGTGCGGAGATGCCAGTGAAATTCTTGACTTCGCCCGTCCTTGCTTTTTTGTAAAGCCCCTTCACATCCCTTTCTTCACACACTGACAGGGGAGTATCGACGTATACCTCCACGAAATCATCCTTGCCTATGATTTCTGCCGCCATCTCACGCAGTGCATTGCTCGGGCTGATGAATGCGGCAATTGTGACAATCCCCGTGTCTACGAACAGGCGTGCAACTTCGGCTATGCGCCGGATGTTCTCGACCCTGTCATCTGCACTGAAACCAAGGTTGTTGTTTATCCCGCTCCTCACATTGTCTCCATCAAGGATACGGCACAGGATGCCACGTGCGTGGAGTTCGCGTTCAAGGGCGATAGCTACGGTGCTTTTGCCTGAACCTGACAGCCCAGTGAACCAGACCATCAGTCCGCGTTGACCAAGAAGAGCCTCCTTGTCGGCGCGGCTAAGCATTTTGTCGAATATGGGGTAGATATTTTCCATACGTTTTAGCTTACTGAACCGGCGTGAACGGCCAGATCAGTGGTATAAGTGAAACCGAGATAATCATGACTATCAAGTCCATCGGAATTCCGATTTTTACGAAGTCAGTGAATTTATAGTTACCAGCACCTTGTACAATCAGGTTGGTCTGGTATCCGATAGGGGTGGCAAAACCAGCTGATGCAGCGATGCAGATGGCGACGAAGAACGGCATCGGGTCCACTCCAAACTTTTCCGCTGTTTCCAATGCCAGTGGAAAGGCTAATGCCGCCGCAGCATTGTTTGTGATGAGCTCAGTGATGACCAGCGTGACAAAGTAGAGCAGTGCAAGCGCACCCCATGCCCCCAATGTTCCCGAAGCATTCTTGATGAAGTTGGCTATGAGTGCCGCCAGACCTGATTCTTCCATTGCCGCGCTGATGGCGAAAGCACAAGCGATGGTTATCAGGATGTCCCAGCTGATGTATTTGGTGTATTTCTTCGGAGGGAAAATCTTCAGCCATGCCATGACCACGGTCGTGACAGCGGCGAAGAAAAACATATCCATATTAACATTAGGGAAATGTTCCTTGAAGTATGGGAGCTCGCCTATCGTAGCCCCGACGATCATGATGAGAAGCAGTGCCAATGCTGTCCATTTCTTCCATGATGGGACGGGGCGTGTCGGAATTTCCTTACCGTTGGTCATCATGAGGAAGACAGACGAGTCGCCCCATGTCTTGGTGAAGTCGTCATCGGCCAGCAAGACCAGCGTGTCGCCTTGCTGCAACCTCACTTCTCCCAGGTTCTCGGTGATGACCTGGCCGCCTTGGCGTATCTCTTTCACTTCTGCCCCGTATTTCCTTTTGAAGTCGAAGCTCTTCAGTTTACGCTTCAAGCCGGGGAAACGGGATGCGAGCACCACTTCCACGATGTGTTGCCCATTCTCTGTCGCGGCATCGGTTTCCTCCTCCTCGAAGTTGTCAGGGCGTTCCGCGGGAAGCAATTTCTTCGATGTCAGTATGATGAACGCCAGACCTACAATTGTGATGGGAATGCCGATGAAGGCGAGGTCAAACATTTTCAGTCCAGGCAACCCCTTGTCTATCATCATGCCGTGGACGACCAGATTGGTCGAAGTCCCGATGAGCGTGCACAATCCTCCCAGAATGGTGGCATAGGACAATGGTATCAGGAACTTGGTGCATGACAGTCCGATTTTTTTTGCCCAGTTCTTCACAATCGGGGCGAAGATGACCACTACCGGGGTGTTGTTGAGGAAAGCCGAGAACGCGCTTACTATCGGGAGCAGCCGTAGTTGGGCTTTCGTTACTGTCGTCTCCTTTTGTGGAAGCAGTTTCTTTACGATGGCCGTGAGGGCACCGCTTTGGCGCACGCCTTCACTGACGAGGAACAGCAGTGCGACGGTGATCATTCCCCGGTTGCTGAAGCCTGCAACCATCTGCTTCGGGGTGATTATGCCTGCCGCCATGAACACCACGACGAGTGACAACAGCACTATGCCCGGGCGCATCTTGTCGAGGACGAGGGCGACCAGCATCCCAATCAGTCCGAGCAGGACGAATACGATTTCAAAGGTCATTGTCGCAAGTCGAGTTTGGGGTTATAGACTACGAACCACGGGTTCAGCAGGTTCTCCTTGTTGTATGTCAGCGGGGCAGAGAGGTCGGCCAGCTCCACGCGGCAGCCGGCTGCCACGGCGATGGCCTGTCCGGCGGCGGTGTCCCATTCCATCGTGGGGGCGAAGCGCGGGTAGACATCCGCAGCTCCCTCGGCCACGAGGCAGAACTTCAGCGAACTCCCTTTAGACACCGTCTCGACTTCGCCGAAACGTGCCGAGAGGCTGGAGATGAAAGCCTCGGTCTCCTCGTTGAGATGCGAGCGTGACGCGACCGCCACGACCGCCCCTGACCGCTTGGCGCAAGGCAATGCGGCACTGCGTCCGGCAAGTGCGCCGATGTTGCCAAAGGTGCTGTCAGCCGTGCATCCGGCGACCTTGCCCGCACCCATGCCCGCCGCGCCCCAGTAGAGCTCGTGCAGCACAGGCACATAGATGACCCCCAGCACGGGTCTCCCGTCCTCGACGAGGGCTATGTTGACTGTGAATTCCCCGTTGCGCTTTATGAATTCCTTTGTCCCGTCGAGCGGATCGACCACCCACAGGCGTTGCCACCCGCTGCGCTCTGCATAGGGCATCACGCGGCTCTCCTCACTCAGCACGGGGATGCCTGTCGTGGCGAGATGCGTGGTTATCACCGAGTTTGACCTCTTGTCGGCAATGGTCAGGGGTGAGTTGTCAGCCTTGAGTTCCACCTGGAAATCGGCTGCCGGGTCGTCGTAAACCTCCATTATCGCCCGCCCTGCATCCAGGGCTGCCCTGACGGATGCCAAGAGGAGTTCTTCCTTAGTTTTCTCCATATATATAAAGTGGGGCTGTGAAGCCGTAATTATTCTAAAAATATTTTGCAAATATAGGAAACTACATCGGTTTACATCCAAAGCGTGGGATAAAATTGGACGCGTTAACTATTATTATCGCGGCGAATACCTTAATTCACAACTGGTTAAGGATAGAATGTCCGTTTCGGGACATAAAAAGCGGGCAATAGGACAGACCGCCCCCGCCGCGATTTTCGTCAAGCGAGACGTGCGTTTGCATCAACCCTTGTCCGACACTTCGCCGGGCTTGCCACCTGTCATGGTCGGGGGAGAAATGCGATGCGGGTGAGTGAAAAGTCCGTCCTCGTCAGGGGAAATCTTCAGTTCCCCCAAGGGAAAAGTAAAAACAAAAGTTTTGTACGAATATTCAGAACTTTTGTTTATATAAACAAAACTTTTGAATATAAAAACAAAAGTTTTGAATAAACTTTTTCCTTAGGGACTTGTGACTTTGTGTCTGACCATGTGGGATTTTATGTCCTGTGTCTGACCATGTGGGATTTTATGTCCGTGGTGGCCGCTTTTTCCCCCTTGGGGTGTAGGGGCGTGTGCCGGCGGTCTGGCGCGTTTGCCACGGTGCGGGGGTCAGCAGGGGTCCACGTCGCAGAAGATGGATGCCGAGGCGAACCCGTCCATGCCTTGCACGGCGGCGCACGCCTGGCGTATCTGCCGCTTGGCGTAGGGGATGTTCATCCCGTTTTCGAGGCGGACGATGGTCTTGCGGATGTGGTAGGTCTGCACCTTGGACACGGGGGGCTTGTCGGGACCAAGCACACGGTCGCCGAATATCCTCCTGAGCGTCGCGCCGAGAGTGGCGGCGGCGGCTTCGGCGACATCGGGGCGTTTGTGCTTGACGTAGATGCTCACGAGGCGGTAGAACGGCGGGTAGCGGAACAGGCGGCGTTCCTCCATCTCGCTGGCGTACATGGCGGCGTAGTCGTTGTCGGTTATCATCTTGACCAGCGGGCTGTCGGCCGAGTAGGTCTGCAGGATGACGCTGCCTTGGCGGTTTTTCCGCCACTTGCGACATGAGTTGGAAGGCGCGTTCCTGTGCGCGGAAGTCGGGGTAGTTGATGATGTTGTCGGCGTTGATGATGCCCACCACGCTGACGTTGTCGAAGTCAAGCCCTTTGGAAATCATCTGCGTCCCGACGAGGATGTCGGTCTTGCCCTCGGCGAAGTCGCCGAGGATGGTCTCATAGGCGTGCCTGCTCCGTGTGGTGTCGATGTCGAGACGTGCCACAGAGGCTTTGGGGAACAGGCGGCGGATGTCTTCCTCCAGACGTTCGGTGCCGAAGCCTCGGCTGTCCATCTTGTGTTTGCCGCACGCGGGGCACGTCTGCGGCACGGGCACTGTGCGGCCGCAGTAGTGGCAGGTGAGCACACCCTGCTGCTTGTGGTAGGTCAGGCTCACGTCGCAGAAGTCGCAGCGTGGCACCCATCCGCACGTGTGGCAGGTCATCATGGGGGCGAATCCCCGGCGGTTCTGGAACAGGATGGCTTGTTCGCCCTTGTCCAATGCTTCTTGCAGCTTGTGGATGAGGGTGGGAGAGAACTGGCCGTCCATCGTCTTGCGCCGTTGCTCCTCTTTCAGATCCACGACGGTCACGGCGGGGAGCTGGACTTGGCTGTACCTCTGCCGCATCTCGACCAGTCCGTACTTGCCGCTGAGTGCGTTGTGGTAGGTCTCCATCGACGGTGTGGCCGTGCCGAGCAACGTCTTCGCCCCGGCCGACCGTGCAAGCATTATGGCGGTGTCCCGCCCGTTGTAGCGCGGTGCGGGCTCGGTCTGTTTGTAGGAGGCTTCGTGTTCCTCATCGACAATCACGAGGCCGAGGTTGGTGAATGGCAGGAACACTGCCGACCGCGCGCCGATTATGAGCTGGCAGGGGTGGCCGCTGAGCTGCCGCCGCCAGATGCCGAGCCTCTCGGCATCGGTCAGCCGCGAGTGGTAGACCAGCTGGCGGTCGCCGAAGAAGCGTGCGAGCCTGCCCGTTATCTGGGTGGTCAGGGCTATCTCGGGCAGCATATAGAGGACTTGCTTGCCTTGGTCGAGCATCTTGGCTATGAGGTGGATGTAGATTTCGGTCTTGCCTGATGCCGTCACGCCGTGGAGCAGGCAGACGTTTTTGGCGGCGAATGCTTCCTCGATTTGCTGCATCGCATTGCTTTGCATCGGGTTGAGTGGGTTGGGCGGCTGGATGTCGCCGTTGCTGCGTGCGAGGCTGGTTGCCGGGATGTCGATGGTCTCAAGCACGTTGGCGGCGAGCAATTTCTTCAGCAACGCCCCTCCACGGGCAATGCTGGCGGTGAGCGTGTTTTTGCCGACGAGCATCATGTCGCGCTGGGCGGCAAGGTCGAGGTATTTGCGCAGGAATGCGGTTTGCTTTTCGTTGCCCCGGAGTTCGTCGGCCATGGTCTGCTCCAACGGTTTGTCTTGCAGGCGTGCGGCGAGGCGGACGTAGGTGGTCATGCGTGCCTTGGCTTGTTGCTTGACTTCTTCCTTTACCTTTATTAATTGACGGTCGAGCATCCTGTTGATTGTCGTCAGGAGCGCGGGGATGCGGGTCTCGGCATCGAGACGCTGGATGGTCGTCTTTTTGTTTTCGGCGACGAGTTGCATGATGAGCTTTTCCCTGTCGCTGAGGCTGCTTGCGTCGGGAGTCTCGTCACCCGGCACTAAGACAGTTTCGCTGCCAGGCCGCAGGCGCGACGGGACGGCGGCCTTGAACACTTCGCCGATGGTGCAGAGGTAGTAGTCGGCAATCCATTCCCACAGTTGCATCTGTCCTGGTGTGACGACGGGCGTGGTGTCAACGACCGCATCGACATCCACTATCTTGAATGGGCTGGGGGCAATGGTGTCGTGGACATCCTTAATTATAGCGGTGTACTTCTTCCTACCCTTGATTGCGACAATCACCCTGCAACCGGGGCGGAGATTGGTCGCCATGTCCACCGGGACTGAGTAGGTCAGCGTCCCGGGCAGGAGGAGGGGGAGGATTACATCCACGTATTTCTTTGTCATCATGCAATGTTCTTTGGCGCAAAGTTAGCAATAAGGCATAAAAAGCCCTGCCGTTGCCGCCCCGCAGCCGTTTTTAATGAACGTTTGCCCTGTATGTCTTTGCGTGAATGCCCTATTTCCCTACTTTTGTGCAACTTAATTGTACATAACAGAATTGGACGCTTTATGGAAAAGAAACCGAAGATAATCATCGCATCACTCATCGCGGCCATCATCGTCGTGGCTGGTGTCACGTTGACGCTCCTCTTGATGGAGAGGCAGAGCAAGCAGGATATGCTCCAGTTGTTTGAACTCGAAAAGGAGGAGATGAGCAACGACTACCTCAACTATGCCAAGCAATATGACGAATTGCAGGAAGTTATCACCAACGACTCCCTGCGCCGCCTGCTCGACCAGGAGAAGATGCGCGTGCAGCGGTTGCTCGAAGAGTTGCAGTCGGTCAAGAGTTCCGACGCTGCGGAAATAATGAGGTTGAAGAAAGAGTTGCAGACAGTGCGTGCCGTCATGCGTAATTATGTGATGCAAATCGACTCGCTGGGTCGACTTAATAAGGCTCTCGACGATGAGAACAAGCAACTCAAGCGGCAAAACCGTGAAGTGGTCTCGCAGGTGACAACGCTCACAGAGGAGAAGGAGGCCTTGACCGAGAAAGTGACAATTGCCTCGCAGCTCAATGCAAGCAACATCACAATCGCCGCCAACAACAAGCGTGGACGCAAGGCGCGCCGCATTAAGGACGTGACGAAGCTGGTCTTCAACTTCAAAATCGACCGTAATCCCAACACTGAGCCAGGCGTGAAGACCGCCTACCTCCGCATCATGAAGCCCGACAACACGGTGCTCAAGAATGCCAACTCGGGGACATTCGACTTCGAAGACACCAAGCTGACCTATTCAATCCGCAGAAATTTCGAGTTTGGGGGCGACGAAGTGGACATGACGATGTACTGGGATGTCAAGGAGTATCTTTTTGAGGGCACTTACCGTGTGGACATCTTCGTTGACGGCAACTTGATAGGCTACGCTTCGTTTGAACTCTGAGGGGCTGGTGTATATATAATATGGTATAAGGGCGGCTGCCAATTGAATTGGCAGCCGCCCTGTTTTTCCAGGGTCGCTTTGCTTTGCGCCTTAGCTGTGGGGGAGCGGGGTGGTCAGAACGTGAACCGTTCCGTCTTCATCCCCTCGCTCAGGCTCCGGAGGCGTGGCACGAGCGTGATGAAGTGCGGTGTAGCCTCATGGGCGGCAAGCGAAGCCTCGTCCTGCCACGTTTCGCAAATCATCATCACCCCGGGGCGTGTCGCGCTGGTGAAGATGTCGTAGGCGACGCACCCCTTGTCGGCTTGCGAGGCATTTACCAATTTCCTGGCAACGTCGAGGAGTTCGTCCATGCTCCCCGCGTTGACGCTGATGAAAACGTTTAGTCTGATCATGGTTTCTATTAGTTTGATTGTCCGTTGTCGTTTGATGGCTGGCACGCCTGCGCCTGGCGTCTCATCTCCTTGATTACGCTCCAGGTCAGGGGAATTGCGAGGAAGAACGTCAGCACGTCTGCCAACGACTGCGTGATCTCCACCCCCCTCAGCCCCAGGAAGTGGGGCAGCACCAGTATAAGCGGGATGAAAAACAGCCCCTGCCTTGCCGAAGCGAGCGTGACGGCCTTGGCACTCTTTCTGATGGTCTGGAGCATCATGTTGCTGATGGTGACGAAAACGTTGAGGGGAAACACCGCCAACTGCCAACGCAACGCCACTGTCCCCACCCGTATCACATCCGGGTCGTGCCGGAATGCGGCGATGAGCTGCGGCGCGAATATTATCCCGAGGATGGAGAACGTCCCCAGCAACAGCAGCCCCATACGCACGCAGAACCAGAACCCTTGCAGCACCCGCCCGTAGAGCTTCGCCCCGTAGTTGAACCCGCACACCGGCTGGAAACCTTGCCCGAAACCGAGCAGGATGGAGAAGATGAAGAAGCATATCCTCGTCACGATGCTCATCGCCGCAATCGCCGCGTCGCCGAATGCGCCCGCCGCAACGTTGAGCAGCATCGTGGACAACGCCGCCAGCGCCTGGCGCGACAGCGACGGCGAACCGCCGTAGATGATTTCCTTCACATATCTCCGGTTGATTGCCAGCTTGCTGATGCGCAGCCGTATGTTGTTGCCACGCCTGTCCATGTAGAGCAGCAGGCAGAAGCTGCACACCTGGCTCACCACCGTCCCCGTGGCAGCCCCGGCGATGCCCATGCCGCAGGCGAACATCAGCACCGGCGTGATGATGACGTTGAGCACCACGCCCGACACAATCCCGTACATCGCATAGATGGCGTTGCCCTGGAAACGCATCTGGTTGTTCAGCACCAGCGACGAAGCCATGAACGGCGCGCCGAGCAGCACGATGCCCAGGTAGGTCTTCGCATCGCCCAGTATCGTCGGCGTCGAGCCCAGCAGCAGGCACAGCGGCTCAAGGAAGATTTCGCCAAGCACCGTCACCAGCGTCCCGCCGGCCAACGCCAGCACGAAGCCCGTGACGGCCATGTGCTCGGCAGCGTCGGTGTCGCGCTCGCCCAGTTTGCGCGAGATGAAGTTGCCCGACCCGTGCCCGAAGAAGTAGCCTATCGCCTGGATGACTGACATGACCGAAAACGAGATGCCGACCGCCGCCGTCGCCTGTGTGCTCAACCGCCCAACGAAAAAGGTGTCGGCCATGCTGTAGAGCGCGGTGACGAGCATCGTGACTATCGTCGGCACTGCGAGCCTCGTTATCAGGGCTGGGACGCTCCCGGTGGTCATCTGCGTGAAGCGGTCTGTCTGTCTGTCTCCCATCACTTTTCCCAAGTCTAAAGGTGAGGCAAAGTTACGCAAACGCTCCGTATTTCCACCCCCTCCGCCCATCATCTTCGGCCGTCGCCCCTGGCCTCCCGGGCGGCGGGACAGGGCACAAATCCCGCCACGTCAGACGCAAACTTGCACCTCCCGCCGGGAAAAGTTCCTTGTCTCGGCGTGCAAAGTATATTCAAAAGTTTTGTTTTAATATTCAAAACTTCTGTTTATATAAACAAAACTTTTGTTTTAATATTCAGAACTTTTGTTTTTACTTTACCTGCCGAGGCAAGAAACTTTTACCGGCGGGAGGGGGAAGTTTATGCCTGTCGTCGTCGGATTTTCCCCTTGGTGCGTTTCCCTGGATGCCGGCGTGGCGGCGGACGGGATGCCCGACGTGCGCCCCGCTGCGTCCCGCGCATTCGCAATCGCTGCGCCGCCTGTCGGGAATGTGCGCGGGGTATCTCTTAGCGTGGCCACCGATGCTATATATAATATAGGTATATAGTCTGGGTCGATGTCTGCGCTGCCTTGCCTCCCACCACCGCGCCGATGCCGTCGCGCCCCGTTGCGTCGTCCCGCGCGGGTTGCCACTTTTTGTTAATAAGGTTTCACGGTAGTGAAATTTAATTTTTATCTTTGCCGGCACATTACAAGACACGGATGGAGTTTTGGAGTGAAATAATCGTTGCGTTGGTGCTGATGTCGTCCGCGCTGCATTGTGCAGGCGTGGGGTGTCGTCTCGCCATCCGTCCCAGAGCTGTCCGTCCGGTCGGGATGGAGTCTGACAATGCGTGTTCCCGGGCCGCAAGCCGTGATGTGCGTCTTGCGTGTCCGGGAACGCTTTTGAGTGATAATCCGTTGACCGTCACCCCTCGCGCCGCCGTGGATGTGCCACGGGGCGTGTCGTGGTGACGCTGGCGAGTGAATCGTATTAATAATATTAGTAATATGTACTTTGTTTATCTAGTTGTTGTCATTCTGACAGCCATCGTTTTGGTTGCGGCAGCGATGATGATAGCCAAATTGATTGCGCCGAGGTCGTTCAACCCTCAGAAGGCTGAGCCTTACGAGTGCGGCATCCCGACGCGAGGCAGCTCGTGGGTGCAATTCAAGGTGGGCTATTATCTGTACGCCATCCTCTTCTTGATGTTTGACATCGAGACGGTCTTCCTCTTCCCCTGGGGCGTGGTGGCCGGCGAGGTGGGGACGTATGCGTTGCTTAGCGCGATGTTCTTTTTGATTGTTTTGGTATTAGGCCTTGCGTATGCATGGAAGAAAGGAGCTTTGGAATGGAAGTAAGCAAGCACACCAAGATTCGTTCCATGAAGTATGAAGACTTCAAGAACAACGACTATCTGGAGAGGATGGTCAAGGAACTCAACATGGACGGGGCGGGTGTCGTCGTCGGCACTGTTGACGACCTCATCAACTGGGGCAGGAGCAACTCGCTGTGGTCGCTGACATTCGGCACGAGCTGCTGCGCCATCGAGTTCATGGCTCTCGGCGCGGCGCGCTACGACATGGCCCGTTTCGGTTTCGAGGTGACGCGCAACTCCCCGCGCCAGGCCGACATGATCATGGTGCTCGGGACAATCACCTACAAGATGGCGCCCGTGTTGAAGCGTCTCTACGACCAGATGGCCGAGCCCAAGTATGTCATCGCCGTGGGCGGCTGCACCATCAGCGGTGGGCCGTTTGTCAAGTCCTACCACGTGGTCAACGGCATTGACAAGATTGTGCCTGTCGATGTCTTCATCCCGGGTTGCCCCCCGCGTCCTGAGGCTTTCTACTACGGCATGATGCAGCTGCAACGCAAAATCAAGGTGGAGAAATTCCTCGGCGGAGTTAACAGGAAGGAAAAAGAACCCGAAGAATCAAAGTGACGTAGATTATGGAATTAATTGACAAGATACTGAAAATCGCTCCCAATGCCACCGTGCTCGATTACGGCCAGAGGATTGTGGAGCTTGCGCCGAAGGATTTCCGCGCCGTCGCCGAGGCATTGCGCTCTGACAAGGTTGCCCCGATGGACTATCTGCGCGACATCGTCGGCATGGACTGGGGCGAGACGCTCGGGGCACTCTACTACCTGGAGTCGTCCAAGGACTATTCGCAAGTGACGCTCAAGACGGCTACGGCCGACCGTGAGAACCCGCTTCTCCCGACGGTCTGCGACTTGTGGAAGACGGCTGAGATAAAGGAGCGCGAGGTCTATGACTTCTATGGGATACGTTTCTTGAACCATCCTGACATGAGGAGGCTTTTCCTCCGCGAGGATTGGGTCGGCTATCCGTTGCGCAAGGACTATGATATGAATTCCAACCCCTTGGATTTGGAGAGCGATGTCAATGCCGACACGACAGAGGAGGTGTTCCTCAATCCTGACGGGACGGTGGCGGAGAAGGAAAACACTGTCTTCGGCAAGGATGAGTTTGTCGTCAACATCGGCCCCCAACACCCGTCAACGCACGGTGTGCTGAGGATGCGCACTTCACTCGACGGTGAGATGGTGCGCAAGGTTGACCCTGTGCTCGGCTACATACACCGTGGAGTCGAGAAGATGAGCGAGAGCCTCACTTATCCGCAGACGTTGGCGATGACCGACCGTCTGGACTACTTGAGTGCGCACCAGAGCCGCCATGCCCTGTGTATGTGCATCGAGAAGGCTGCGGGCATCGAGATAACTGAGCGCGCCAACTACATCCGCACAATCATGGATGAGTTGCAGCGTATCGACAGCCACCTCCTGTTCTATTCATGTCTTGTGATGGATATGGGTGGCCTGACACCGTTCTTCTACGGATTCAGGGAGCGTGAGATGATACTTGACATCTTCGAGGAGACGACTGGAGGCCGTTTGATTCAGAACTATAATGTGATTGGCGGCGTGCAGGCTGACATACATCCCACTTTCCAGCAGAAAGTCAAGGAGTTCATCAAGCATTTGCGTGCGGTCATCAAGGACTACCACGACATCTTCACAGGCAATGTCATCGCCACTACCCGTCTCAAGGGCGTAGGTGTGCTGACGCGTGACCAAGTGGTTTCACTCGGCGCGACTGGTGGCACTGGTCGTGCCTCGGGCTGGGCGAACGATGTGCGCAAGCACCATCCGTATGCATTGTATGACAAGGTCGATTTCAAGGAAGTGCTCTACAACGATGGCGACTGCTTTGCCCGTTACATGGTGAGGATGGACGAAATCATGGAGTCCTGCCACATCATCGAGCAGTTGATAGACAACATCCCGGAAGGCGACTACAAGGTCAAGACCAAGCCAATCATCAAGTTGCCTGAGGGTGTCTACTCGGCTTCTGTCGAGGCAAGCCGTGGCGAGTTCTGTGTGTTCATCGAGAGCCATGGTGACAAGTCGCCTTACAGGCTGCACTACCGTTCCACCGGGTTGCCGTTGGTGCACACCATGGACACCGCGTGCCGAGGACAGAAGTTTGCAGACTTGATAGCCATAGGTGCTACACTTGACTTCGTGTTGCCTGATGTCGATAGGTAAAATCAGAAATACTAAAACATTATGAATCAGTCATTCTTAGATTATTATAACATTGCGCCGTTGCTGGCGACCATCCACGAGGCCATGTGCAGCGTGATGCCTGAATGGTTGGCAATGACGCTCGAAGGGATAGTGGTCGGCGTGATAATAATATTAATGTACGCCCTGCTCGCCATTGTCCTCATATATATGGAAAGGAAGGTATGTGCGGCTTTCCAATGCCGTATAGGCCCCAACCGTGTCGGTGGCAAGGGCGGTCTTTTGCAAGTCTTCGCCGACGTGTTGAAGATACTCACCAAGGAAATCATCAAGTTGAAGAAGGCCGACAGGCTGTTGTACAATCTTGCTCCTTACCTTGTGATATTGGCATCAATAATCACATTCTCTTGCCTGCCTTGGCACAACGGAGCTCAGATATTGCACATGAACATCGGCATATTCTTCGTGCTGGCGGCATCGTCGATAGGCATACTCGGCATCCTGCTTGCAGGTTGGAGCAGTAACAGCAAGTACACCCTCATCGGTGCGGTGCGAAGCGGCGCGATGATTATCAGTTATGAGTTGTCAATCGGAATAACCGTCCTGACAATGGTCGTCATGAGCGGCACGATGGACATCCATGGCATCGTCATGAGCCAGGAGAACGGTTGGAACATTTTCAAAGGACACATCCCTGCGATTGCCGCTTTCATCGTCTATCTGATTGCCGGCAATGCTGAGGCGAACCGTGGACCCTTTGACTTGGCCGAAGCCGAGCAGGAGCTGACTGCGGGCTACCACACGGAGTATTCCGGTATGCACTTCGGTTTCTTCTATTTGGCAGAGTACCTCAATCTTTTCATAACGTCGGGAATTGCCACGACCCTCTTCCTCGGTGGATGGATGCCATTCCACATTGCCGGGCTTGACGGTTTCAACGCTGTCATGGATTATATCCCAGGCATTGTGTGGTTCTTGGGCAAGACGTTTTTCGTTGTCTTCCTGCTGATGTGGATAAGGTGGACTTTCCCCCGTCTGAGGATAGACCAGGTGCTGACGCTCGAATGGAAGTATCTCATGCCTCTGTCACTCGTTATCTTGGTCGTAATGACAGTGTGCAAAATATATGGGTTGGTTTTTTAATTGAAAGAAGGTTATGAATAGTTTCAGTAGATATATGAAAGGGTTTTTCTCGGGCCTGAAGAGCTTGCTGATAGGTATGCGCACTTCGATGAAAGTGTTCCTGCAGCCCAAGGTCACAGAACAGTACCCGGAGAACCGTCACACGACCCTGCACATCCCTGAACGCCATCGTGCAAAATTGGTAATGCTCCATGATGCCGAGAACCATCATCATTGCATCGCCTGTGGCTTGTGCCAGATGGCTTGTCCAAATGGCACTATCAAGGTCATCTCGGAAATGCGTGAGGATGAGGAAGGGAAGAAGAAAAAAGTATTGGTTAAATATGAGTACAACCTCGGTTCATGCATTTTTTGCCAACTGTGCGTGAACGCTTGTCCTCACGGCGCAATAGAGTTCACCAATGACTTTGAGAACGCCGTTTATGAGAAAGACAAGCTGCTTTTGACTCTCAATCACGAAGGTTCATCACTCGCTAAAAAGTAATAGGATATGGAAGTAAATCTTCAAGAAATCGTCTTTTATGTCGTTGCGATAGTTGTCGCTGTCTGCTCGGCTTTGGCCGTTTCGACAGGCAGGATTCTTCGTGCGGCAACTTACTTGCTGTTTGTGCTGTTTGGCACTGCTGCAATCTACATTATCCTTGGTTACACGTTCCTCGGGGCGGTGCAGCTGATGGTTTACGCAGGAGGTATTGTCGTGCTCTACGTATTCTCAATCCTCTTGACACGCTCTGACAAGGACATGAAATACAAGATAAGCAAACCCAAATTGGTCTCAGTCTTGTTGACCACATTGGTGGGTGCGGCCTTGATTCTGTTCTTGGTATTCACAAATGGTTTCGTATTGAATTCGATTCCTCAAGCTGGCGAGCTTGGAGTCAAGGAGATTGGAATGGCTCTCATCGGCGGTGACAAATATGAGTATGTCTTGCCGTTTGAGTTGCTCAGTGTCCTGCTTCTCGCCTGCATGATTGGTGGTGTCTTAATAGCAAGGAAACGTTAAACAGAGGAGGTTAAATTATGGATTTGGATATACACGTGCTGCATTATTTGGTAGTGAGCACAATCATGCTCGTGTGCGGCATCTTCGGCTTTTTCACTCGTAAGAATATGCTGGCGACGCTCATCTCCGTTGAGTTGGTGCTGAACGCGACCAACATAAACTTCGCAGTGTTCAACCGTTACCTTTTCCCCGGACAGTTCGAGGGTCATTTCTTCGCATTGTTTGGGATAGCCATAGCGGCTGCGGAGACGGCTGTCGCAATAGCTATCATCATCAATGTCTACAGGAACATCAAGAAGATTATGACTGATGATGTGACAGATATGAATGGATAAACAATTAGAAAGCTACGATTTATGGAATATACATTGTTAATACTGTTGCTCCCGCTCTTGAGTTTCCTTGTCCTCGGATTGGCAGGGATGCGCATGAAGCATAAATTGGCTGGGGGCATTGGTACGTTTTCGCTGGCTGTGGTGGCGTTATTGAGCTATCTCACCGCATACAGCTATTTTAGCCTTGACAGGACGGCGGAAGGCGTTTACCCGACCCTGCAACCATGGAACTTCGAGTGGTTGCCATTCACTGAGTCGCTGCACATTGACATGGGCATTTTGCTTGACCCTATTTCTGTCATGATGCTTGTGGTCATCTCGACTGTCAGCCTTATGGTGCACATCTACTCCTTCGGATATATGAAAGGGGAGAGGGGATTCCAGCGTTACTACGCATTCCTCAGCCTGTTCAGCTTCTCGATGCTGGGTTTGGTCTTGGCGACTAACATTTTCCAGATGTATGTTTTCTGGGAGCTTGTGGGTGTTTCATCCTATCTGCTCATCGGTTTTTATTACACGAAGCCTGAAGCCATAGCAGCATCAAAGAAGGCATTCATCGTGACGCGTTTCGCAGATTTGGGATTCTTGGTAGGTATCCTTATATATGGATATTACATGGGCACATTCACATTCACTCCCGAGGAGACAAACCTCATGGGTGCTGGAATGGTTCTCCCTTGGGCGTTGGGATTGATGTTCATCGGTGGTGCCGGCAAGAGCGCAATGTTCCCGTTGCACATCTGGTTGCCGGACGCAATGGAAGGCCCGACACCGGTGTCAGCATTGATCCACGCAGCTACGATGGTCGTTGCAGGTGTTTATTTGGTTGCGAGGATGTTCCCGTTGTTCATCGCTTATGCGCCTGAAACATTGCATATAGTGGCTTATGTCGGAGCATTCACAGCCTTTTACGCCGCTGCGGTCGCTTGCGTGCAGTCGGACATCAAGCGTGTCCTCGCCTTTTCTACCATCTCGCAGATAGGCTTCATGATGGTTGCATTGGGCGTATGTACATCAGCTGACCCGCATCATGGTGGATTGGGATATATGTCAAGTATGTTCCATTTGTTCACTCATGCGATGTTCAAGGCCCTGTTGTTCCTTGGTGCTGGTTGCATCATCCATGCTGTGCACAGCAACGAGATGTCCGCAATGGGAGGTCTGCGCAAGTATATGCCCATTACCCACATCACATTCTTGATAGCCTGCCTTGCGATTGCCGGCATACCGCCGTTCTCAGGCTTCTTCTCCAAGGACGAAATCTTGACGGCTTGCTTCCAGTTCAGCCCTGTGATGGGTTGGGTGATGACTGTGATAGCCGGAATGACCGCCTTCTATATGTTCCGCCTCTACTACGGCATATTCTGGGGAAAAGAGAACAAGCAGCTCCATGCCGCACACACTCCGCGCGAGAGTCCTCTCTCGATGACTTTCCCGTTGATGGTGTTGGCTGCGATAACGGTTGTCGGTGGCTTCATCCCATTCGGTCATTTCGTTTCGTCTGACGGACAATCCTACTCTATCCATCTTGACACGACAGTGGCTGTGACGAGTGTCATTGTTGCAGTGATTGCCATCGCCTTGGCGACATTCATGTATGCAAAGGAGAAGCAACCAGTCGCCGATGCTCTCAAGCGCGCATTACCGAAATTGTGGCGTGCGGCCTACAAGCGTTTCTACATGGACGAAATCTGGTTGTTCATCACCAAGAAAATCATCTTCAGGTGCATTTCGACTCCAGTCGCTTGGTTTGACCGTCACGTGGTTGACCAATTCCTCAACTTCATGGCTTGGTCTACCAATGCAGCAGGTGAGGAACTCCAGCCAGTGCAGAGTGGTAAGATTCAGAGCTACGTCATGTGCTTCTTTGGTGGAGTAGTAGTATTAACCATCTTGTTATTAATCTTGTTATGAATATTTTGTCGTTATTCGTATTGATACCCCTTCTTATGTTGCTTGGGCTGTGGATTGCCCGCAACCTCAATCAGGTCAGGGGAGTGATGGTTGCAGGTTCATCGGCTCTGTTGGTGATGGCGGTATACCTGACCATATCATATATATCATTGAGAAACGGTGGGGCTGAAGGCGAAATGCTTTTCGTCGCCGAAGTTCCATGGTTCGAGCCCCTCAACATTAATTATTCCGTCGGTGTTGACGGCATATCGGTGGCGATGCTCCTGCTGAGTGCGATCATCGTCTTCACCGGCACATTCGCTTCGTGGAAGTTGAAGCCGTTGACAAAGGAATACTTCATGTGGTTCACTTTGTTGAGCACCGGAGTGTTCGGTTTCTTCATCTCAACCGATCTATTCACGATGTTCATGTTCTACGAGGTCGCTTTGATACCTATGTACCTCCTTATCGGTGTGTGGGGCAGCGGCAAGAAGGAGTATTCTGCAATGAAGCTCACCCTGATGCTCATGGGTGGTTCTGCTTTCCTGCTCATAGGCATCCTTGGCATCTACTACGGCTCAGGGGCTACTACGATGAATGTGGTGGAGCTTGCGCAGCAGAATATCCCAGGGTGGATGCAGAACATTTTCTTCCCACTCGTATTCATCGGCTTCGGTGTGCTTGGTGCTTTGTTCCCGTTCCACACTTGGTCTCCTGACGGTCATGCTTCCGCGCCGACAGCAGTCTCGATGCTCCACGCAGGAGTGTTGATGAAGCTGGGAGGTTACGGTTGCTTCCGCGTCGCAATGTACCTCATGCCCGAAGGCCTGTCGATGTGGGGAGACTTTTTCCTCGTGTTGACGACGATTTCCGTGGTCTATGGAGCATTCAGCGCAATCGTACAGACTGACTTGAAGTATATCAATGCATACTCATCAGTGAGCCACTGCGGTCTCGTGCTGTTCGCCCTCCTGATGATGACCAAGGTCAGCTCGACCGGCGCGGTTCTCCAGATGCTTAGCCACGGATTGATGACAGCATTGTTCTTCGCGCTGATTGGTATGATCTACGGCAGGACACACACCCGTGACATCCGCCAGTTGAACGGTCTGATGCGCATCATGCCGTTCCTCTCGGTCGGTTATGTGATTGCCGGTCTTGCCAACCTCGGGTTGCCAGGCTTGAGCGGTTTCATTGCTGAGATGACCATCTTCACCGGGTCGTTCCAGAATCCCGACACGTTCCACCGTGTCTGCACGATTGTGGCTGCGACCAGCATAGTGATAACGGCAGTCTATATCCTGAGGGTTGTCGGCAAGATACTTTACGGCACTTGCACCAACAGCGAGCATCTTAAATTGACCGATGCCACTTGGGACGAGCGTCTTGCTGTCATCTGCCTGATATTTGCAGTCGCAGGTCTCGGTCTTGCCCCGTTCTGGGTGAGCGACATGATCAGTGGCAGCGTAGAACCGATTATTTCACATTTAATACATTGATTGCGTCATGAATTTTGCAGCAATAATCTCAATGCAGCAGGAAGTAACCCTTGCGCTAATCATATTGATAATGTTGGTTGCCGACCTTTTCACCAAAGAGTCGAATTCCAGAATACTCCGCACCCTTGCCTACGTCCTCATGGTCGTGCAGATTGCTGTCAACATCGTCCCGGCCGAGACCTCGGCGTTTGACGGGATGTACCACAGCACCCAGATGGCGTCGGTGGTCAAGACCATCCTCTCGCTCGGCACGTTGCTCGTCTTCATGCAGGCCGACAAATGGCTGGGACGCGAGGATACCAGTTTCAAGACGGGCGAGTTTTATGTCTTGACGCTCAGCACACTGTTGGGGATGTTCTTCATGGTCAGTGCAGGGCACTTCCTCTTGTTCTACATTGGTCTCGAACTGGCATCCATCCCCATGGCATGCCTCGTCGCCTTTGACAAGTTCCGCCACCACAGTGCAGAGGCAGGTGTCAAGTACATCCTCAATGCGATGTTCTCGTCGGGCATAATGCTCTACGGCATATCCATGGTCTATGGCACTTGCGGTACGCTCTACTTTGCCGATGCAGCGACAGCGATGACAGGCACGCCGTTGCAAGTGCTGGCGATGGTGTTCTTCTTTGCAGGGCTCGGGTTCAAGATCAGCCTCGTGCCGTTCCACATGTGGACGCCGGACACCTACCAAGGCGCGCCGACGACCGTCTCGGCTTATCTGTCAGTTATATCCAAAGGTGCTGCGGCTTTTGCCCTGATGAGCATCTTGATGAAAGTCTTTGGCATCATGGTCGAGGACTGGACGCTGTTGCTCGGCATCATCATCGTGCTGACCATCACAGTCGGCAACCTCTTCGCTATCCTGCAAAAGGACTTGAAGCGGTTTATGGCTTACAGTAGCATCTCCCAAGCCGGTTACATCATGCTGGCCGTCATGGCCGGTTCGGGACAGGGCATGGCTTCGCTCGTCTACTATGTCATCATCTACATCGTTGCCAACCTTGCGGTCTTCGGTGTCATCAACACTGTCGAGCAGCACAGCGGCGGCAAGGTGGAGAGGGACGACTACAACGGGCTGTACAAGACCAACCCGCGCCTGACATTCGTCATGACGTTGGCGTTGTTCTCGCTGGCAGGCATACCGCCTTTCGCAGGTTTCTTCAGCAAGTTCTTCGTCTTTGCTTCGGCGTTCCACACGGGATATGCGTTGGAGCAGACGGGCTACTGGGTGGTAGTCTTCTTGGCGTTGGTCAACACCATCATCTCGCTCTACTACTACTTGCTGGTAGTTAAGGCGATGTATATCACACCCAACGACAACCCCATCCCGACGTTCAAGAGCGGTGTGATGGAG
>CALNGU010000025.1 GCA_939800445.1 uncultured Bacteroidaceae bacterium
ACCATCTTAAACCATATTCAACCATATTCAACTTTCTCCACGACCTTGCCAACGATAATCCTCGGATTTTCGTGGTGAGGTACACAGGAGGTACAAAAAATGGCGTAAAAAGGCTTAGCAACGATTATCAACGATACTTGTGCAACAAAAAAGGCGCCCGTAAAGAGCGCCATACTAATCGATTATAATCAATTTAACTATTTGATAATCAGATACTTACTTGCCGATGCAGAACCGCTCAAAAATGTTTGCAAGTACGGCATCTGTGGTGACTTCGCCGGCGATGTCCGAGAGGTGGTAGATGCATTCGCGCAAGTCTTGTGAGACGAGGTCGCTGGGGATGTCATTGGCGAGGCCTTCGCTGACGCGGTGGATGCTTGCGAGGGCGAGGCTGAGGGCGTTGAAGTGGCGGGTGTTGGTGACGATGACATCTTCGTCATTGAGTTGTTTGAGGGATGATGCTTGCACGATGAGTTGTTGCAGGGTGGGGATGTTCCTCTTTTCCTTGGCGGAGATGAAGGCTGTCGCCATGTCGTCCGGTATCAGACGTTTGAGCAACGCGTCTTGTCCCTCGGCGATGAGGTCGGTTTTGTTGAAGACCACTATCACGTGCTTGTCCTTGCACAGGGGCAGTACCTTTTCTGAAAGTTCCGTCCATTGGAACATGGCAATCGATGCGTCGAGCACCAGCAGGACGACTGAGGCTTGGCTGATGGCTTTGAATGTCCTCTCGATGCCGATGCTCTCAATCTTGTCGCTGGTGTCGCGGATGCCTGCCGTGTCGATGAAGCGGAAAGTGATGCCGTTGATGTTCACCATGTCCTCGATGGTGTCGCGTGTCGTGCCTTGGATGTCGCTGACGATGGCTTTGTCGTCGTCGAGGAGGGTGTTGAGGAGGGTCGATTTCCCGCTGTTGGTTTCGCCGACGATGGCGACCGGCACCCCGTTTTTCATTGCGTTGCCGACGGCGAAAGAGTTGCACAGGCGTGATATTTCCGTCTCAATCTCATCGCACAGGCTTTTGAGCTCGCTCCTGTCGGCGAATTCCAGTTCCTCGTGGTCGCTGAAGTCCAGTTCCAGTTCCATCAGCGAGGTGAGGTGCAGCAGTTTCTCCCTCAGCCCTTTCAGTTTGCGGCTGAATCCGCCCCGCATCTGGCTCACCGCCACGTCGTGCGCCGCCTTTGATGTCGAGGCAATCACGTCGGCGACTGCTTCTGCCTGGCTAAGGTCCATCTTGCCATTGATGAATGCCCGCAGCGTGTATTCCCCGGGCTGTGCCACACGGCAGCCGTCCTGGCTGGCGAGCAGCTGGACTATGCGGTTCATGATGTATGCCGAGCCGTGGCATGAGATTTCCACAGAGTCCTCGCCAGTGTAGGAGTGTGGAGCGCGGAACAGGGTGGCGACCACCTCGTCAACCGTTTCACCGCCGGCGGCTATCGTGCCGAATGCCGTAGTGTTGCCTCCTCGTTGTGCAAGCGGTTTCCCGTTTGCCGGGCGGAACAGGCGGTCAACCGCTTCGATTGCCCTTGTCCCCGAAACGCGGATTATGCCCAGCGCACCGCCCGGTGGGGTGGCGATGGCGCATATGGTGCTGTTGTCAGTGTGTGTCATTGTTGTCGTATGCTTGTTGTTTGGTGCAAAATTAGGCATTTTGCTCAAAGGTATGGCGAGGCGGCACTTGACTTCACGCTTACTGCACTCCGCGCTGCCCCGTCAGGGGAGGCGTGGAATGTCATCAGTTGTTAGTCGCTATAACAAGCCTTGTTAATGTCACTAACAAAGTTTGTTATAGCGACTAACAAGGCACGTCTTTGCGGGCAGGGTCAGACCGTCCTCTGTCGGTGGTCGGAGCAGTCCGGCAGCAGTGCCGATGCGGATGAAAAAAACATCAGACGCGACGGGCGAAAACCTGCGATGGTCTGCCGTGTCGCGTCTGATGTCTTGTGCGGTCGGGTGGGGTATTTTCACTCGGCATAGCCTGCCAGGCGGGCGAGCGTCGGGGCTATCTGGGTGTTGTCCATCTTGGGTGAGAACGCTTCAGTCCCGCGCCCGATGGCGAAGAGGGGGACGTAGCCCGCCGAATGCTCCGTGCTGGCCCAGCTGACGTGCGCCTTGCTGTCGAGTATCCTTATGGCCATGGCGGCGAAGCGGGCGTTGGTGGCATAGTGGGTCTCCTCCTCGTTGTCGTGGCGTGCGACGAAGAGTTCGTGGTATTCCTCCCTGAGTGCCTTCTCCTCGTCGGCGGTCAGCGCGACGGTGTCCCAGAAGCCGAGGTTGGTGGTGAGGAAGCGTCTGACGGTTTCCCACTCGGGCGTGGTGGCCGAGTTGTTGCGCAGGTCGGTCAGGCGTGCTGACAGCTCCTCGACGGAGAGGCGTTGGCTGGCGTAGGCTTTCAAGCCGAGGACATACAGTCCGTCGCCGAGTGCCAATCCGCCCGTCTCGTGGTCGGCCGTCACGACTATGGCCGTCTCGTCGGGATGCTGGAGGTAGAAGTCGTAGGCCACTTGCACGGCCGAATCAAAGTCTTCGACCTCGCGGAAGACCGCCCCTGCATCGTTGGAGTGGCATGACCAGTCGATTTTGCCTCCCTCGACCATGAGGAAAAAGCCTTTGCCGTCGCCGCGTGCAAGTGTCGAGACGGCCGCCTCGGTCATCTGGCGCAGCGTCAGGTCGCCCGGGCGGCGGTCAATGGCGGTGACGAGGGCTTTTGATTGCGGGTCTTTGCTGAGGAGGACTATCTTGCCGCCATCGTTGCCGGCATCGGCATATTCGTCAAGTCCGAGGCATAGCGTGTAGCCGTGCTCCCCCAGCAGGTCGAAGACAGGCTTGCCCGCCTCCTTGGCATCCTTGCCGTAGGGGTCGAGGAAGCCTGCCCCGGCGAAGAAGTCGAAACCCGAGGCTGGCAGCTGGCAGCCTATCTCGTAGTACATATTGCGGTCAGGCTGGTGGGCATAGAATGCTGCCGGCGTGGCGTGGTCTATGCTCACGCTCGTCACTATGCCGACGCGGCATCCGCTGCGCTTGGCGCGCTCGGCGATGCTGGTGAGCACAGTCGTGGTGTCGGCCGCCATGCCGATGAGGTGGTTGGCCGTCTTTGTCCCGCAGGCGAGTGCCGTGCCGCCGGCTGCCGAGTCGGTGACGGAATTGGTCGCCGAGTGCGTCGTGACCATCGTTGCCACGGGGAACTGGGTGAAGCACAGGCTGTGTGTGCCGATGATGCCCTCTTTCTCGGCAAGGAACATCTCCGTGCCATCGACTTGTGCCATCCCCATGCCGTCGCCGATGAAGAGGAACACATACTTCAGGTTTTGCGCCGCTGCCTGCACCGTGCACAGTGCAATGGCCAGCAGCAGGATGAGATAACGTTTGTTCATTAGTCTGTCGGATATTGGTCATGCAAATGTAGGGGTTTTGTGTCAACCATCACATCTGGGCGACCTTGTGGCCTTGGGTTTTAACTGTATTGTAACAAACGAAGAGGGCGGAGGCCCTGTCGTCCTCCGCCCTTTAGCGGGCTGTAGCGGTGGTGTTCACTGCATCTCGCGGTATTGGTTGGGGGTGCAGCCGACGTTGCGTTTGAACACTCTGTTGAAGTGTTGCGAGTATTGGAATCCCAGCTCGTAGGCAATCTGGCTTATCGTCTTGTTTGTCCCGGCAATCATCTCCTTGGCTGTGTCGATGAGTTTGTTTTGGATGTGCTCCTGTGCCGTCTTACCCGTTTCCTTCTTGATCAGGTCGCCGAAGTAGTTGGGCGAGAGGAATACTTTCTCGGCGAAGTACCTGACGCTGGGCAGCCCCTCGTCCTCGGGTTTGCCGTCCAGGAAGTATGCGTCGAGCAGGGCTTCAAATTTCGCCAGCACGTCCTTGTTGGATGCCGACCGCGTGACGAATTGCCGCTCGTAGAACCTCATGCAGTAGTCCAGCAGCAGTTGGATGTTGCGGGCGATGAGCCGCTTGCTCAGTTTGTCGATGGGGTGGTTGAGCTCCATCTTTATCTTTTTCAGGCAGTCGGTGAATATGCCTTTTTCCTCCTCGGAGAGGTGCAATGCCTCGGTGGAGTTGTAGGAGAAGAACGAGTAGGTCTTGATTTCCTGCCCCAGCGATGTGCCTTTGATGAGGTCGGGGTGGAAGAGCAGGCCTTTGGCAATGGGGCGTGCGCCTTCCTCCATGTTAGTCTCTACCACTTGGCCTGGGGCGAAACTCACGACCGTCCCCTCCTGGTAGTCGTAGGTCTGCCGCCCGTAGCGGATGTCACCGCACTTCGTCTGCTTGAGGAAGAGTGCATAGATGCCGTAGTTGATTGTGAAATGCTTGGGGAAGTTTGTCGCCTCTTCGAGGTCGATTACAGCCACCAGCGGGTGCAGTGTCTCGAGGCCGAAGAGCTTGTTGTAGTCGTCAACGGTGTCCAGCCTGATTATTCCGTCTCTGTCTGCCATGGTCGTGTCGTTTTGTTGCGAGCAAAAGTAAGATAAAACTTTCTTATGCCCTATGTTGTAGGATGTTAATCTGTAAATCTGGTACGAGTGGCTGTAATATATATACATCAATGCTGCCGCATCCCACCTATTTTTGTATCCGTCAAAATGTGACAGGCGCAACGATTACACGTATAATAATATATGGTATATGGAAACGAATCTTAGTTACGAAATGTTTGTCCCCACGCACCTCCTCTTTGGTGCAGGGACTCTCGAGAAACTCAGTGAACAATCCCTGCCGGGCAAGAAGGCGTTGATTATCATCTCCAATGGCAAATCGACCCGTGCCAACGGCTATCTCGCCCGCGTCGAGGAGCAGTTGACGAAGGCTGGCGTGGCATTCGCCCTCTTTGACGGCGTGTCGCCCAATCCCACTGTCGCCAACGTCAATGCCGGTGCCAAGGCGGCGCGTGACAACGCTTGCGACTTCCTGCTGGCTCTCGGTGGCGGCAGTGTGATGGACTGCACAAAAGGCATAGCCGTCATGGCAGTCAACGACGGCGAGTTGTGGGACTATGTCACCATCGGTTCGGGCAAGGGCAAACCATTCGGCGTGCGTCCTCTCCCCATCGTGGCTGTCACCACGACGGCGGGGACTGGGTCGGAGACTGACAATTCGGGCGTCATCACCAAGGAGGACACCTTTGAGAAAGCTTTTGTCGGTCATCCCTCATTGTTCCCGGTCCTCTCGATAGTCGATGCGCAGCTGATGAAGAGCGTGCCGCCGACGTTCACCGCCTTCCAAGGATTCGATGCACTGTTCCACAGCACCGAAGGCTACATCGCCAAGGGGGCAAACCTGATGAGCGATATGTACGCCCTCGAGGCGATAAGGAACATTGCCGAGTACCTGCCCCGTGCAGTCCGCGACGGCAATGACCTGGAGGCACGTACAAAGGTCGCATTCGGCAACACGCTGTCTGGCGTTGTCATGTGCCTGACGCGGATTACGAGTGAGCACGCCATGGAGCACGCCCTGTCGGCCTACCATCCCAACCTGCCTCACGGTGCGGGGCTCATCATGATAAGCCGCGCTTACTACTCCTACTTCATCAAGCACCACGGTTGCGACGAGCGTTTTGTCCGCATGGCGCAGGCGATGGGGATGCCCGAGGCTTCCAAGCCCGAGGATTTCATCACCGCCCTCGTCCGTTTGCAGGAGGCGTGCGGCGTGGCCGACTTGCGGATGTCCGACTATGGCATCATGCCCGACGAGATGGAGAAGTTCATGCGCAACTCACGTGAAGTGATGGGGCTCATGTATGCCAGCGACCGTGTGGCGATGAGCGACGAGGACATTGTGGAAGTGTATAAGGAATCATATAAATAACCATTAAAACAGATTGAACGTGATGAGAAGGATTGCACTTTTCCTCCTGATTGCCTCAATGGTAAACGTACAAACTATCATGGCACAAGAAAAGATTACGCAGACAGCAGGCCGCGTGCAGCTCGGGGAATTCGCCCCCAAGTTTGCCGAGCTCAACGATGATGTCCTCTTCGGGCAAGTGTGGAACCGTCCCGGCCTCTCGCCGCACGACCGCAGCATGGTGACCATCGCCACGCTGGTGGGCAAGGGCATCATCGACTCGTCGCTGACGCACCACCTGCA
The DNA here is from genome assembly GCA_939800445.1 of uncultured Bacteroidaceae bacterium. Taxonomy (GTDB): domain Bacteria; phylum Bacteroidota; class Bacteroidia; order Bacteroidales; family Bacteroidaceae; genus Avibacteroides; species Avibacteroides faecavium. The sequence goes on from CALNGU010000025.1 coordinate 6,094, forward strand.
ATTTGCCAAGACCAACGGCGTGACGCGCACCGAGATTGCCGAGATGCTCACCCACATCGCCTTCTACGCCGGATGGCCCAATGCCTGGGGTGCGTTCCGTCTCGCTAAGGACGTGTGGGCTGACGACAGCGACGCGGCCGACGGCGGCAAGGCGGCGTTCCAGCGCGAGATGATATTCCCGATAGGCGAGCCCAACACCGCCTACGCGCAGTACTTCATCGGCAACAGCTACCTCGCCCGCGTATCGACCGAGCAAGTACCGTTCTCCAACGTGACATTCGAGCCGGGATGCCGCAACAACTGGCACGTCCACCGCGCCACCAAGGGCGGAGGGCAGATGCTCGTCTGCGTCGCCGGGCGCGGGTGGTACCAGGAGGAGGGCAAGCCGGCAGTGCAGATGCTGCCCGGTGATGTCATCCACATCCCCGCCAACGTCAAGCATTGGCACGGCGCGGCCGCCGACAGCTGGTTTGCTCACCTGGCATTTGAGATACCGGGCGAGAACGCTTCCAAAGAATGGCTCGAGCCCGTCACCGACGAGGAATACTCTAAATTGGGGAAATAGTTCTTTGTAAGCGCATTTTATTACCTCCCCGACAGGTGCGGCACGCGTGGCAAATCGCGTCGCCGCACCTCTTTTTTACCCGCAAGGGCGGGGGACAATGCCGCTCGTGGCAGGCATGAACTTTCATAAGGATAAGCATAAACTTAGATATGGTCAGACATAAAGTTTGTTTGGGTGGTACATAAAGTAAAAACAAAAGTTTTGTTTTTACTTTGGGTCTGACCATATCTAAGTTTATGCTTATCCTCTTGCAAGTTTATGTCTGACGATATGCCATTTTGTGCCTGACGATGCCGCCCACCCGTCCGCCAATGCGGTGCGGAGGGGTGTACAAAAATCCCCCGCCGGCCGGATGCAGCAGGCGGGGGATGCCGTGGCGTGTGCAGAGGTGGCGGGTGTCAGATGTTGGCTATCCTGATGATGTCGGCGAAGACGCCCGCCGCCGTCACGCTTGCCCCCGCGCCGTAGCCCTGGATGCGCATGGGGTACTCGCGGTAACGCTCGGTGGTGAGCAGCACGACGTTGTTGCTGCCGGCGAGGTCGTAGAATGGGGACGATTGCGGCACGGCCTCGAGCCCGATGGAGGCGTGCCCGTTGTCGAGACGGGCGATGAACCGCCACCGCTTGCCCTCGGCTTGCATCTGCCTGCGCTGTTGCTCGAATGTGCCGTCAAGCTCGGGCAGCCGTGCGTCGAACCCGTCGAGGTCGAGCGACATGAGTGCGTCGGGGATGAACGGATGTTGCTCGATGTCCTCCTGCCCGATGCGGTAGCCTGCCTCGCGGGCCAGTATGACCAGCTTGCGGGCAACGTCGCGTCCCGACAGGTCGATGCGGGGGTCTGGCTCGGCATATCCCTCCTCGACGGCGCGGCGCACCGCCAGGCTCAGCGGCACGTCGGGGGCGAGGGCGTTGAAGACGTAGTTGAGCGTGCCGGACAACACCGCCTCGATGCGGATGATCTTGTCGCCGCTGTTGATGAGGTCGTTGATGGTGTTGATGATGGGCAGGCCCGCGCCGACGTTGGTCTCGAAGAGGAATTTGACACCACGGTGCATGGCCGTCGCCTTGAGCGATGCGTAGTTGGCGTAGTCGCCCGATGCCGCTATCTTGTTGGCGGTGACAATCGAGATGTTGTTGCCCAGCAGGTCGTGGTAGATGCCTGCTATCTCGCCGCTGGCCGTGCAGTCAACGAAGACGGAGTTGTAGGTGTTCATCCCGATGATGGTGTCCCTGAGCACCTGCGGCGACGAGGCTATGCCGTCGGCCATGAGCCTGTCCTGGTAGTTGTCGAGGTCCACCCCGTCCTTGTCGGCGAGCAGGCGGCGGCTGTTGGCTATGCCGACGAGGTTGAGGCGCAGGGCATTCTTCTCCATGAGGGTGCGGCGTTGGTCGCGGATCTGCTCGACGAGGCTGTGCCCCACCGTGCCTATGCCGCAGATGAAGAGGTTGAGGACCTTGTATTCGGAGAGGAAGAACGAGTCGTGTATGACGTTCAACGCCTTGCGCAGCTGCCCGCCGTCGATGACGAATGAGATGTTGCGCTCGGATGCCCCTTGGGCGAATGCCTTGGCGTTGATGCCGCCGCGCCCGAGTGTGCCGAATAGTTTGCCGGCGATGCCTGGCGTGTGCTTCATGTTCTCGCCCACGACGGCGACGGTCGAGAGGCCGCATTCGGCAGTCACCTTGTTGATGACGCCGGCCTCAATCTCTTTGTCAAACTCGTCGTTGAGTGCCTGGCAGGCGGGGGCGGCATCGACGGACTTCATGCCTATCGATGTGCTGTTCTCCGACGAGGCTTGCGCGACGAGGAACACGCTGATGCCGGCTTCGGCCAGAGCCTTGAATATGCGGTGGTTCACGCCGATGACCCCGACCATGCCGAGACCCGAGACGGTTATCAGGGCGGTGTCGGGGATGGACGAGATGCCTTTGATGAGTTTGTCGCCCTGTCCGGCCTCTTTGGTTATGAGCGTGCCGTCGTTGCCCTGGTTGAAAGTGTTGCGGACGTGGATTGGTATGTCCCTCTGGCACACCGGGTAGATGGTCGGGGGGTAGATGACCTTTGCGCCGAAGTTGCACATCTCCATCGCCTCGACGTAGCTCAGGCGTGGTATGGTGTACGCCGCGCCGACCACCGTCGGGTCAGCCGTCATGAACCCATCGACATCAGTCCAAATCTCAAGCATCGTCGCGTCGAGCGATGCGGCGAGCAGCGCGGCTGTGTAGTCGGAGCCTCCCCGCCCGAGGTTGGTCGTGTCGCCGCTCGTGGTGTCGCTTGCGATGAATCCAGGCACGATGGTCACGCCGTGACGGTGGTGGAATGCCTCCTTTATCAACCTGTCGGTCGTGGCATTGTCAACGAGGTGTTGTGATTGTTTGCGCTTTGTCTTGATGAATTGCCGCGCATCAACCCAATCCGCGCCGGGGATGTAACGGCTCACGATGAGCGATGACATCCTCTCGCCATAGCTGACGATGGTGTCGAGCGTCTTTTCCGACAGGTCGCCAATGAGGAAGAGACCGTTGTAGAGGTCGTTCAGTTCCTCGAACAGGGGGGCGATGAGCGACTTGACGCTCTCGCGCTCGGCATCGTTGCCGAAGATTGCTTCGATTAAACCGTTGTGCATCCTTTTGATTTCCTCAAAGACCGGGCGGTAGGTGCTGTCCCTGTCCGCCGCTTTTCTTGCAGCCGTGATGAGGTCGTCGGTGGTCGATTGCATTGCCGCCACCACTACTACGGTGTCGGATGTGTGGTTGGTGATTATCTTTTTTACTATTTCCAGACCTTTGGCACTCCCCACGGATGTGCCGCCAAACTTCAATACTTTCATTGCCATGGTTGGTGTTGTTGACATGGTCGTCTGCCGGCTGTCGCACGACTTGCGCTTTTGGCTTTCGCGCTCGGTTTGCCGGTAAACGTGGTCAAATGCTTTATATTAAATGTATAATTATCTGTTTTTTTACTCGTGTGCAAATTTAGGCAAAAAAGTAATTGTGATGTCAAAGTCATGCAATCTTAGATAATTTGCCACCGCATGAATGCTTTTGGACATCCATCTGTATGCCAAATGCGGACTTACGCCGCCCCGTGTGCAGCGGAGGTGGTGGAAGTGCCATCCTATTTTATGACTAAAAATCTGCAATTGATGATAATTTCACTATTTTTGTAATCCAAAGACTAATGTTTCTGACGTATGAACCGTTCTAATGCTACCGTTTTGCTAATCTACACGGGTGGAACTATCGGTATGATCCACAATGAGGAGACTGGGATTCTTGAGAACTTCAATTATAAACATTTATTGAAGCATATCCCAGAGCTTGACAAATGCGGGGTAGACATCGATTCCTACGTCTTTGACAAAATCATAGACTCCTCGGACATGAACCCGGATGTCTGGGTCAAGTTGGCGAATGTGGTGTATGACAATTACGAGAGATACGATGGCTTCGTCATACTGCATGGCACTGACACTATGGCGTACACTGCTTCCGCCCTGAGTTTCATGCTTGTCAATCTTGCCAAACCGATCATCCTCACTGGCTCGCAGTTGCCCATTGGTGATCTCCGCACGGACGGTAAGGAGAACCTGCTTACGAGCATTGAGATTGCCAGTGCCAAGGATGCCGATGGCGGGTCGCTCGTGCAGGAAGTCTGCATCTTCTTTGAAAACCACTTGATGCGCGGCAACAGGACAACGAAACTCAATGCCGAGAACTTCAACGCTTTCCACTCCTGCAATTATCCCAACCTTGCTGACGCTGGGATACACATCAAATACGAAAGCATACACTTGCGCCGCAACCAGACGGATGTGCCGCTCAAACGCTTTGCCGTCTATGACTCAAACGTCGCAGTGCTGACCCTGTTCCCAGGCATAAACCGCAACGTCGTCGAGTCGCTGCTCTCGACACCGGGGCTGCGCGGCGTGGTGCTCAAGACATTCGGCACGGGCAATGCACCCAGCTGCGGCTGGTTGCTTGACCTGCTGACCGAGGCTACAGCCAGAGGCATAGTGATAGTCAATGTCACACAATGCCTGGAGGGCTTCGTTGATATGTCACGCTATGAGACCGGGGCACAGCTCATTGACACCGGCGTCATCAGCGGGCATGACCTGACGACAGAATCGGCATTGACAAAGCTGATGGTGACACTCGGCATCGCGAACGACCCAGAAACAGTCAAAAAGGATATGCTCACTCCCATCGCAGGCGAGATGACCATCTGACATCATTACACCACTGGAAACTGGACACTCGGGGCTGGCAGCCATGGATAAAGACCTGGCAGCCAGCCCCGCTGCTGTTTTACATGGATATAATCATTACCTTTGCACATCAGATAGGACATTTATAATCATATAATATGAAGAAACATTTATTGGATATGACCGTCAGCGGTGTGGAACGGCTCAACGACACCCATGTCGTGCTGCGTCTCACCACGCAGCAACCGTTGCCGCCGATGCTGCCAGGCCAGTTCGTGGAAGTGAAAGTGGAGCATTCGCCCGCGACATTCCTCCGCCGCCCCATATCAATCAACCGCGTGGATGTGGCAAACAACGAACTGTGGCTCTTGGTGCACGTCATCGGCGACGGCACCCGCGCCATGGCTTCCCTCAAGCGTGGCGACACGCTCAACTGCCTGCTGCCGTTGGGCAACGGCTTCACTGTGCCGCAAAGGGCAGGGGAGAGATGCCTGCTCATCGGCGGAGGTGTCGGCACTGCGCCGCTGCTCTACTATGGCGAAGTGCTGCGCAAGAACGGTTGCGAACCATCATTCCTCCTCGGCGCACGCACGGCAGCCGACCTGCTCCAGTTGGAGATGTTTGAGCAGATAGGGGCGACCTACCTCACGACCGAGGACGGCTCACGCGGCGAGCAAGGCTTTGTCACGGCTCACCCGGTGTTGCGGCAGGAGACATTCGACCGCATCGCCACCTGCGGCCCGAAACCCATGATGGTCGCCGTGGCAAACTATGCGCAGGAAAGGGGCATCGAGTGCGAAGCGTCACTTGAAAACCTCATGGCGTGCGGCCTCGGAGCTTGCCTGTGCTGTGTCGAGAAAACGGACAAAGGCAACGTCTGCGTCTGCAGCGAAGGCCCGGTGTTTAACATAAAACGATTGAAATGGCAAAACTTGAAGTAAACATTGGCAGCTTGCGGCTCAAGAATCCCGTGATGACAGCCTCAGGCACATTCGGCTACGGACTGGAGTTCGCCGACTTCGTGGACTTGAATTCGCTCGGCGGCTTCATCGTCAAGGGCACTACCCTCAAGCCGCGCGAGGGCAACGACTATCCCCGCATGGTCGAGACGGCATCGGGGATGCTCAACTGCGTGGGGTTGCAAAACAAGGGTGTTGACCACTTCTGCGACGTCATATATCCCCAGTTGCAGCATCTTGACACCAACGTCATAGTCAACGTCTCAGGCTCGTCTCCCGACGACTATGCCGAGTGCGCCGCCCGTGTGGCGCAGCTTGACCGTGTGCCCGCCATCGAACTCAACATCTCGTGCCCCAACGTCAAGGACGGTGGCATGGCATTCGGTGTCACCACCTCGGGCGCGGCATCGGTGGTCAAGGCGGTGCGCAAGGCTTACCCGAAGACGCTGATAGTCAAACTCTCGCCCAACGTCACCGACATCGTCTCAATAGCCAAGGCGGTTGCCGACGAGGGAGCTGACAGCGTGTCGCTCATCAACACCCTCATGGGCATGGCGATAGACATCGAGCGTCGCCGCCCCAAGCTCAGCATATCGACCGGTGGCCTCTCAGGCCCGGCCGTCAAGCCAGTCGCCCTGCGCATGGTCTGGCAAGTGGCACGTGCCGTTGACATCCCAGTCGTGGGACTTGGGGGCATAATGAATGCGAGCGATGCCATCGAGTTCTTCATGGCAGGCGCAACGGCCATCGAGGTCGGCACGGCAAACTTCATCGACCCGTCGGTCACAGGCAAAATCATCGATGGCATAGGCCAGTGGCTCGATGCCCACGGTTGCGCGAGCGTGACGGAGATAATCGGCGCGCTGCGCTCCTGACTGCTAAGGCCGTCACCGACATTGACACGGCAAGCCCCGTGCCTGGATGCGACACGGCATCCGGCACGGGGCTTTTGTTTGCATACGTCCCAACCATAGTTGTGGTCTGACCATTCCTCCAGCGTGGTCTGACCATTTGTGCAAAGTCATCCTTTGTTAGTCGCTATAACAAACCTTGTTAGTGCCATTAACAAAGCTTGTTGTAGCGACTAACAATTATCCTCTTTCCGAGCCTCCCCTGACGACCCTGGCAGCGGCCTCCGACCATTCGTGACGGGGCAGGGCATAAAAGAGGCAGCCGCGCCAGGATGTCCTGGTGCGGCTGCTTGGTCTCCGTCGGCGAACCACTGCGCATGACGGCGTGGTGGCTCGGGCGGGATGGGGTGGATCACTTCTTGTCAGAAATCTCCATGTCGAATATCAGTGTCGAGAAAGGCTTGATCTTGCCCATCGTGCGTGCTCCGTAGCCGAGGTCGTAGGGCACGTAGAGGGTCAGTTTGGTGCCTACCGGCACGGTCTTCAAGATTTCCTTCCAGCCCTCGATGACGCTGCCGTTGGGCTTGACGGCGAATGGGGTGTTCTTCTTGACCTTGGTCTTCCTGTCTTCCTTTATGCTGCTGTCAAACTGGGTGCTATCGACGAGCGTGCCGGTGTAGGTGACGTAGAGCTGGGTGTCGTCGGTCGCGATTTTCCCCTTGCCAAGACGGGTAACCTTGTACTGGAGGCCTGACTCAGTGGTCACGATGCCGTCCTTTTTGCCATTCTCGGCGAGGAAGTCCTCATTGCGCTTCTTCCAGTCGGCGTACTGCTTTTCCATGTTCTGCTCGTAGAGTGCTTGCTGGAAGTTGTTGATGAAGAGCCTTGCGCTGTCGAGCGTCATCAGCGTCTTCTCGCCCTTGAATGCGCTGATCCATGCGTTGATGAGTGCGTCGGCGTTGAGCAGCTTGGTCGTGTCGCCTGAGAAGAAGTAGGCTGAGTTCTGCTTGAGAGCCTTTTCGTTATACTGCAAGCCGATTTGGAAACCGAGTGCCTCGGCAATGGCATCGTTGTCAGTCGTGTTTGTAGCCTTGAGGAAACCTTTGACGAAGGCATCGTAGTTGGTCGAGTCGAGTTGGAACTGCATCTCGAGCGCGTCCTTGAGCCTCGGGTCGCACTGCACCACGCCGAGGGCGTAGGACAAAGAGTCTACTTCAGTCACGAGTTCCGCCTTGGGAACGTTGGTGCATGAGTTGAATCCCAGCACCATGGTTGCTGCAGCAACCGCGAAAATTGATTTTTTCATTTCAGATATTGGTGTTTTAGATTACTTGTAATAGTTCGACTTCAAAGATGAGCGTGCAGTAGGGTGGGATTGCGTCGCCCGCGCCGTGTTCGCCGTAAGCGAGGTCGTAGGGGATGTAGAGCTTCCACTTGTCGCCCTCCTGCATCAGTTGCAGTGCCTCTGTCCAGCCGGGAATCACTTGCGAGACCCCGAATGTCGCCGGCTCGCCACGTGAGACCGAACTGTCGAATGTCTGCCCGTTGATGAATGTGCCGACGTAGTGGCAACGCACCGTGTCGTTCTTGCCTGGCTTGCGGCCGTTGCCGTGCTTGAGCACTTCGTATTGCAGGCCGCTGGGCAGTGTGGTGATGTTGGGGTTGGTCTTGTTCCTTTCGAGGAGGATTTTCCCGTTCTCTATGTTTTCCCTGTTAGCTTTCTGCTGGAGTTCGGCGAAGAATTGATTGACGATGTCCTTGGCCTCGGCGTGCGAGATTTCGGGTTTGTTGCCTTTGAGCACGTCGGTGATGGCTTTGGCAAAGTCATCCACGTTCAAGTCTTTTGCCCCCATGCTCAGGAGGTTTTGCCCGATGCCCAGACCGAGGGAGTAACTGAATTTATCCATATTGTCGTATCATTTTAGAAGCGCACAAAAGTAACGTTTTATTTCATACGTATGTATCAATGCTGACTTTTAAAGGAAAATTAAGAATATTGCCACTTATGTTACGGCAATTATGGGCGGAACAACAATTAATTCCTACTTTTGTACGGTAGTAAATGGACAAAACCTTTTTGCTTCACAAATGGACAAACGATTGATTTTGGCGGCATTGCTGGCCGTTGCTTCCGTCGGCGGGGTGAACGCCTCGGTGTATGATGAGTGGTTTGAGGACAAGACGTTGAGGATTGATTTCGTGTTTTCGGGCAATGCCAACGAGAGTTATATAGGAGTGGACGAGCTTGTCTCGTTCCATGGTTGGGCAGGCAGGCGCGACAACCTGCTTGACTCGGGTCCCGAGGGCAATGGCTATGTGCTCGTCAAGGACAGGGAGACAAACCAGCATTTGTACAAGTATTCGTTCTCAACCCTCATGCAGGAATGGGCGGCGACAAGTGAGGCAGGGCGCGTCACCAAGTCGTTTGAGAATCCGGTGCTTGTTCCTTTCCCAAAGAAGGATGTGGTCGTCGATGTATTCTTCCGTGACAACTATGGCGACTATGTGAAACTCTATTCGCAAACGGTCAATCCCGATGACATTCTGATCAAGGATGTGAGCGGCAAGGATGTCACATCTCATGAATTCATATTGAAGAACGGAGACCCCCGCAAGTGCATCGACCTGGTCTTGTTGCCCGAAGGTTATTCTTATGACGAGCGTGACAAGTGGGAGGACGATGCGCGCAAGGTCAAGGAGATATTGTTCGGCCACACGCCGTTTGACCGCTATGAGGATAAATTTAACGTCATCCGTGTCGATACCTTTTCTTATGACAGCGGGGTAAGCGTGCCGCATGAGGGTGTGTGGAAAAACACTGTCTTAGGAGCTCATTTTGACACCTTCTATGCTGAGCGGTATTTGACTACGGTGAAAATGAAATCGCTGCACACCATCCTTGAAGGCATACCTTATGAACACATCATCATCATTGCCAATTCAAAAGTATATGGTGGAGGCGGTATATACAATTATTATATGCTGACATCCGACATTGACGGCTATCCACAGGTCATGGTTCATGAGTTCGGGCACAGTTTTGCCGGGCTCGGAGATGAATACTTTTATGAAAACATTGACGACATCTCATTGGCAATGTATCACAAAGGTGTTGAGCCGTGGGAACCAAACTTGACAACTTTGACTGATTTTGAATCCAAGTGGGCAGACCTCGTGCCTGATGGTGTTGACATCCCGACCACGGATGCGTCAGTCAAAGGTGTCGGGGTGTTCGAAGGGGGAGGATATGTCACCAAGGATGTGTACCGCCCCGTCTATGAGGATTGCAGGATGAAGAACAATGAAGCCAAACATTTCTGTCCAGTCTGTGAAAGGGCTATAGGGCGGGTAGTCGATTTGCAATACAACAAATGATTTATGGTTAAGCTTAAGTATATTTTGCCAATAGTCTTTTTTCTGTTCGGGTTGACAATCCATGCACAGGAAAAGACAAACTCCATCACACACACAGTCGAGAGGGGGGAGACTCTTTACTCCATATCAAAAATGTATGATGTCGCCGAGGACGATGTCCTGCGTCTGAACGGGAAGACGGACAAGCGCATCTATGCCGGTGAGACATTGCTCATCCCGAATTCGGGACTGTTTCACACGGTCGTCGCCGGTGAGACACTTTATCAATTGAGCAAACGCTACGGGGTGACTGTCGAGGAGATTTGCCGCAAGAACCCAGGATTGGCAGTCGATAACTTCAGAGCCGGGCAAGTCATCGTCATACCTGCCGCTTCTGACACCCAGGAGGAAAAACCAGATGATGGGGCTTCTTTGTCGAAAGCTGATGTTAAAAAACGAAATGAAAGGGATGCGAAAGCAGTCGATGTCGCATTGGTCATGCCCATGACAAAGGCAGGTGGAGAGCAAAGTCGCTTGATAGAGTTTTATGAGGGTATGCTTGTGGCCATCTATGACTGCAAGCAACGTGGCATCTCGGTCAACCTCGATGTTTTTGATTCGAATGCCATGACAGTTGACAACATTCTCGCCCAAGGCAAGGTTGAGAGTGCTGACCTCATCATAGGACCATTCAACAATGATGCCATACATAAATTGTCCGAATACTCGAAAAAGAAGGAAATACCATTGCTCATCCCGTTCACTTCCGACGTGGATGATGTCTTCAACAATCCCAATCTTTTCCAGATCAACACCCCGCAATCCTACCTTTATTCTGATGTTTATGTGCATTTCATCGAGAGGTTCAAGGGAAGCAATGTGATTATCATCAATGATGAGAGCAGGCAGGACAAGAAGGCGTTCATCGAAGGGCTGCAGCATGAGCTTGCCGTCAACGATTTCGATTGCAAGGTCGTTTCAAAGTCTTCGTTGTCATCGTTGGGAAGCCTACTTGTGCATGATGGCGCAAACGTGATAGTCCCCAACACCGGCGACCACACATTCCTCTCTGAAGTGATGCCGACGTTGCAGAATCTGGTGAGGAGTGACGAGATGTTGGACTTGCATCTTTTTGGCTACCCAGAATGGCAGACCTACACCCATGACTACTTGTCGGTGTTCTACGAGCTGGACACCTATTTCTTCACCTCGTTTTACGCCAATATGCTTTCCGAGGTCTCGACACTCTTTGCCAATAAATACCAGAGTTGGTACAAAAAGGAATTGATGAACACCTATCCCAAGTATGGTATGTTGGGCTATGACCTGATGTCCTATTTCTTGCCTTACATCTGGCAGTACGGCAAGGATTTTTATCCCCATTTGAACACTCTGCCGTTCAACCCTGTCCAGACGGGGTTCAAATTCGAGAGGGTCAACAACTGGGGTGGTTTCTTGAACCGCAAGGTGTTCTTTGTGCATTTCTCCAAGGATTTTGGCTTGAACATTTTGGATTTGGAATGATTAGAAGTTGACATGACGACAAAGAGGTTTTTTTTGCTGGCAATCACCAACTTGCTGTTCTTCGTCTACTCTTTTTCCCAAGTCGGGGAGCAACTGAGGGAGTTCTCGCTTGGGGGGAATGCAGGGGCGTTGTATAACCGCGTCTCGTTCACACCGACCATAGAACAGACCACTTATATCTCATACACAGCCGGTGTCACGGCGAGGTATATGTGTGAGAACTATATGGGACTTGATTGCGGCGTGCAACTTGAACTGAATTATATGCGGCGTGGCTGGAACGAGAAGGCGGGTTACGGACGTGACATCAACTACTTCAACATACCGTTCCTTGCCCATCTGGCTTATGGCAAGAAGCGTGTGAAAGGTGTGCTCAACCTTGGACCTGAATTCTCTTTTCTCATGTCCGAGAAAGAGCGGGGGGTGTCGTCACCGACTGTCAACCGCAGGCGTTTCGCAGACAACAAACTTGACTATGGCATCACTGGCGGACTTGGGATGGAAGTCGTGACAGGCATAGGACATTTCATCATCGAGGGGCGTTATTACTACGCTTTGTCCGACATATACAGCAATGGCAAGACAGACTACTATGCGAGGTCGGCGCACAACACCATCTCGGTGAAACTGACATATCTATACGACATTCTAAAGTGAGGAGGCAGTGATGAATGTGGCTGATTTCATATACAGGAAGATTCTTGGGTGGAAGTATGTGGTCAAAGTCCCCGACTATGACAAAAGTATCATTTGCGCCGCGCCACACACGAGCAATTGGGACTTCATCATAGGGAAGCTCTTCTACTCGGCTATCAGGCGCAAGACATACTTTTTCATGAAGAAAGATTGGTTTTTCTTCCCGTTGGGTTTCTTTTTGAAAAAAATGGGAGGAATCCCGGTCAACAGGAGTAAAAGAACGTCAATGGTGGACCAGATGGCCAAAAAGCTTGAAGAAGCACAGCGCATGACCATTGCCATTACCCCTGAGGGGACACGTTCCCCCAACAGGGATTGGAAAAAAGGATTTTATTTCATAGCTTGCAAAGCAAATGTCCCCATCGTGCTGATAGGCATTGATTATGAAAAAAAGACCATATATGCCGAGCGGACATTCACCCCGACGGGGGATGTGGAAAGGGACATCGAAGAGATGAAACATTATTTCACAAGATACAAGGGCAAACGTCCCGAAAACTACGTTGTTTGACTATGGACAAGGCAAGCAAGATAACGGTCGCTGCACTCGAACTCGACATCCGTTGGGCAGACAAAACCTACAACCTGGATGCGGTCGGGCGGATGCTTGCCGCGCTTGACGGGAAGTGTGACATCGTGGTCCTGCCCGAGATGTTCGCCACCGGTTTCACATTCGACTCCGGGCTGGCTGAGGATTGGTGCGGACAGATCGGCGACAGCATACTATGCTTTGCACAAAAACATCGTATGGCGTTATGCGGGACATACCTTGCCAATGACAAAAACATCCTATGCAACCGGGCATTTTTCCAGACCCCGGACGGCAAGTGTTACCACTACGACAAGCGTCACCTCTTTTCATTGGGAGGTGAAGATAAATATTTGAAAGCCGGTGAGAGCAGGTGCGTCTTCAACTACTTGGGGTGGAACATCTCCATGTTCGTATGCTACGACCTGCGCTTTCCCAAATGGATGCGCAACGAGGGCAATGCCTATGACCTGGCACTCCTGCCTGCAAACTGGCCCGCACGGCGTGACTACGCATGGCGGCATTTGCAAATAGCGAGGGCTATCGAGAATGAGGCCTACCTCGTCTCATGCAACAGGCGGGGACTGGACGCATCGTGCGTAGAACACATAGGCAACAGCATGGCTCTGGATTATGCCGGCAAGCCGGTTGCCAGCAGGCTGGATGATGGAGTCATGATTGCCGAGCTTGACAAGGACAGGCTTGATGCGTTCAGGGACAAGTACCGATTCTGGCAAGACGCGGATTAACAAGACAAAAATATAAAGAAGGAGGGGAATTTATGAGAACCAATCTAACGTCGTTGATTACCTTGAATAAGGTTTCAACCAAATTTTATAAACCTGGGAATGACTACGAGAGGGCGTTGCTCACACGATATGAGCGGGTGCAAACGCAGATAGTGGAAAATCAAAACGAAGCTGCCCGGCAGATTGCCGATGACATTGTGGCAAGGCTGAGGAAAAAACAGAAGAAGAACGAGACATTTGTCCTCACGCTCCCCTGCGGCACAGCGGTGAAACCCATCTGCGACGAATTGGTGGAGAGGTATGTCTCGAAAAAGGTCAGTTTCAGAAATCTCGTATTCTTCAACCAATATGAACTGTTCCCGTTCATCGATGGTTCCAATTACGGTCTTGAAAACATCAAGTCCATGTTGCTGGACCATATAGACATATTGCCCGAGAATGTCCATACATTCGACAACACCATATCGGTCAATGACGTTGCGGCAGAATGCAAGCACTATGAGGAGACATTGGAAGAAGTCGGCGGTCTCGACTATGCTGTCACCGTCATCGGTCGTAACGGCAACATCGGATACAACGAGCCAGGTTCATCCATAAACTCCATGACACGCATGATACTGCTCGATGACACGTCACTGAGTGAAATCTCCAAGACATTCGGCAAAGTGTCGGACGTGCCGCGCAGTGCGATAATCATGGGAGTCAAGACATTGCTTGCGGCGCGAAAGGTTGTCACCTTCTCATGCGGCGAGGAGAATTGCGAAATGGTAAGGAAAGTTGTGGAGGAAAAGGTCGCTGACACACTGCCTGCATCCTACGTCCAAACACACAATGACGCAACCTGCTACGTTGACCTCGATGCCGCGTCACATCTGACAAGGATACGTCGGCCATGGCTGGTGGCATCATGCGACTGGACGGACAAGCTCATCCGCAGCGCAATCGTATGGTTGTGCTCCTTAGTCGAGAAACCGATCCTGAAGCTGACCAACAAAGATTACAATGAGCACGGCCTTGGTGAACTGCTCGCCCTTTATGGCTCTGCTTACAATGTGAACATCAAGGTCTTCAACGACTTGCAACACACCATCACGGGCTGGCCTGGCGGCAAACCAAACGCTGACGACTCGAACAGGCCGGAGAGGGCTTTGCCTTATCCTAAAAGGGTGATAGTCTTTTCTCCTCACCCGGACGATGATGTCATCTCGATGGGTGGTACGGTGCACCGCCTGGCATCACAAGGGCATGATGTGCACATAGCCTATCAAACGTCGGGAAACATCGCAGTGGATGATGAGGAAGTGAGGAGATTCATGATGTTTGTCAAGGGATACAACAAAATCTCAGGCCTGAACGACAACCGTGTCGAAGGTAAATATGCTGAAGTTATAGATTTCTTGAACAACAAGAAGGGTGCGGAGGGCGACAACCGTGATGTGTTGGACATCAAGGCACTCATCCGTCGTGGCGAAGCAAGGACGGCTTGTGCCTATGCCGGAATCAAGAGGGAGAACATACATTTCTTGAACCTTCCATTCTACGAGACTGGCAAGATTGAGAAGAAGCCGATAAGCATGGACGACGTACAGATAGTGCTTGACCTGCTGAGAAGCGTAGAGCCTAATCAGATTTTCGTTGCAGGTGACTTGGCTGACCCGCACGGCACGCATAAAGTCTGCACGGATGCTGTCCTTGCTGCAATCGATGTCGAGAAATCGAGGGGGGCTGAATGGTTGAAGAGTTGCCGTATATGGATGTACCGTGGCGCATGGGCAGAGTGGGAAATTGAGAACATACAGATGGCAGTCCCTATGTCGCCTGAGGAACTTCGCTTCAAACGCAACACGATACTCAAGCACCAGTCGCAGATGGAGGGAGCCCCGTTCCTCGGGAATGATGAAAGGCTCTTCTGGCAAAGGTCTGAGGACCGCAACCGTGCTACCGCGTCGCTTTACAACAGTTTGGGGTTGGCATCATACGAGGCGATAGAGGCTTTTGTCGAGTATGTCCCAATAGATTAAACAATTGATAAAAATCATAGCAATGAATATTGACGAATTATCCAAACAGCTTAGCCAGACACTTGACAAGGCTCTTTCTTCCGAGAGGTTTGCCAAGTCCGGAGAGCAGGTAGTCACTGACATATATATCCAACCGTTGCTTGAGGACGGCATCATCAATGTGCTGGACGATGATGACAACATCGTCTTGTCCGAGTCCTGCGGATGGCTGGACCAATTAGGGAAGTCATCATTTTACGATTCATTCAAGAAGGTGGCGCAAAAGGCAGTGGCGGTGTTGAAGTCAGGCAAAAGCATCGCTGCGGTCAACATCTTCCAACCTTTCTCCTTTGTCTTGGTTGATAACAAGGGGGAACACCTCGCAGACATTGACGTTGTCGATGACGACACAATCATCCTGAGCGATGATTTGCTGAAAGGATGGGAGGAAGACCTCGACGACTTCATCAAGAAACTTTTGGAGGATTGACCGGCATGGACTTCTACACTACGGTCAAATGCGGAAAACAAGACCCGGGCATCACCTATGATTCGAGGTTGATGTTGCTCGGGTCTTGTTTCACTGATAACATCGGGGACAGGTTGAGGAGGGCGAAGTTCAATGTCATGGTCAATCCCCATGGCATCTTGTACAATCCTCTCTCGATGTCCAAAGCATTGTCCGAAGTGATGGAATGCAGGCAATACGAGACAGGCGACCTTGTCTTTCATGGCGGCCTTTATCACAGCATGATGCATCACGGCTCATTTTCAGATGAAAGGCCTGATGTCGTGTTAAGTGACATCAATCGCAGGATTGCCGCCGCCCACAGCTGGCTCAAGGAGGCAGATTGGTTGGTGATGACATTCGGCACGTCTTATATATATAAATATGGTGGGGAAGTCGTTTCCAATTGCCATAAGCTGCCTGAAAAAGCATTCGAGCGTTCATTATGTCCGCATGAAACGATGTTTGAGGATTACATGAAACTGCTCGACGCATTGTTCCATATCAATGCCAAGTTGAAGGTCATCGTCACAGTCAGCCCTATCCGCCACCTGCGTGACGGGATGCACGGCAATGCAGTCAGCAAGGCAAACCTGATGATGTTCGTGGACAGCTTGATGCAAGCGTGGCCAGACCGCTTGTGTTATTTCCCCTCCTACGAGATAATGCTTGACGAATTGAGGGATTACCGTTTTTATGCCAGTGACATGGTTCATCCGTCAGATGTGGCAATTGACTACATTTGGGAGAAGTTTACCGGGATGTTCATGGACAAAGGCACGATGTCTGTCATGGAAAAGTGCGAAGCCATAGACAGGATGCGCGGCCACCGTCCGATTAACCAAGGTTCTGCAGCACACCAGTCCTTTCTTGACAAGATGAAAGATGAGATATTGGCCGTCCTGTCATTGCATCCCTCTCTCGACTTCAGCGATGAGTTGTCGTATATTTCAATGATGAAGGAACATTAATGATTAAATGAAAAATGAGATGAAGCGAATACTACTCCTTGCCATAACCGTTGTTTTAGCCGTCACGGCAGCATTTCCACAAAGCAAGAGACCGTCCAAGGTGTTGCGTCAGTTCTGCGACACTGTCGCTTATGTCAGGGACAGCATCTACAAGGTTGATTCGCTTGAGATGGAGCGTCCGCTGGTCTATGATGTGGATATGTACAAACTGTTCATGGCTCCTGTCATATACGATTCCTCCATACGGCAAAAGTTCATGCCCGACCTGCCGCAAGACACCGCCAGGGCGCACGTTGCCGACAGGATGTTTGACGACTACACCAAGGTGAGGGACATCGCCACCGACACGACGGTGAACAATCTGCTCTACAACCTTTACCTCACGGAGTTTGACCTTGACTACATCACCGAGGCGACGTTGGAAAGTTATGCTTCCTACAATTACGACGGGCTGGTCAAGGAGACTCCGACCAAGCAGCAAGTATTCTCGCTGTTCAAACCCGAGAGCAACGCCAACGAGAGGAAGAAGGTCGATGCCCGCATCAACATAAACAAACCTAACTTCTGGAAGTTCCAGGGCAATGCCTCGGTGCAGTTTTCACAAAACTACATATCGCCCAACTGGTACAAGGGCGGCGAGAGTTCCAACTCCATCTTGTCCTATCTGATGTTCAACGCCAATTACAACGACAAGAAGCGCATCGAGTTTGATAACCGTCTTGAGGCGAAAGTCGGTTTCGTGACCGTGCCGTCGGACACATTGCATAAATTTAACTTCAACTCCGACCTCTTGCGCCTCACCTCCAAGCTCGGTGTCAGGGCGTTCAACAAATGGTACTACACGCTGTCGGTGGAGTTCAACACGCAGTTCTTCGACACCTACAATCTCAATTCGCCGACGCGGGTCTCGTCATTCATGGCACCGGGAAACCTCATCTTCAACATCGGTATGGACTACAAGCTGAGCCGTGAGAAGGTCGAGTTGTCCGCATTCCTGTCACCGTTGACCTACAACTTCAGGTACGTCGGCGACCCCAATGTCGATGAGACACAGTTCGGCTTGGAAGAGGGCGACAAGGTGCTGAATAGTTTCGGTTCGACGTTCCAGTTCAACATGAAGTGGACCATCATCCCGTCAATCATCTGGGAGACCCGTTTCAACTACTTCACCAGCTACCAGAAGATTGAGACCGAGTGGGAGAACACCTTCAATTTCATCCTCAACCGTTACCTCTCGGCCAAGCTCTTCGTCCATGCACGCTACTATGACATGGAGGCCGAACACCGCATCCAGTGGAACGAACTGCTGAGCTTCGGCATAAACTACAACTGGTGACACGCTCGTGACAGAATGATAACCGGCTGACAGGCCTCGCCTGCCAGCCGGTTTCATTTGCTGCCTCCACTGGCAGTCACCGTGAGTAGATGTGCGACATCCCCACGAGACGGTCGTAGCGTTCACCGAATGCGCGGTGGTAGACGTAGACGGAGTATTCGTTCTCCGTCTCGTAGAAGTCGCCCTCGAAGTCCGCCGTCACCGGCCGCCCGCCGCCGCCCTCCGTGACGTAGCGGTAGTTGTAGAGCCCTTGCTTGAGCAGCAGCGTCTTCTCATAGCGTCCCCCTTCCTCGTTGTAGGTCATGCGGCTGCCGTCGTCCATGCGGTTGCCAGTCAGTTCGCCATAGACATAGACATCGCTGTCATAGAGCCTGTCGCTGTCGAGTGTGAAGTGCACCAGCATATAGTCTGCCTCCGTCGCGCTGTCGGCCACGTCGTTGTTCCTCACGATGTAGTTGCCGTCCTGGTCCTCGTCGTAATGGTAGTTGGCGCGCCTCCTGTCGCCCGTCAGCGTGACGTGGTAGTAGGGGGCGAACCACCCGATGTCGTCCATGCCCATCATCACATCGTTCTCGTTCAGCATCTCGAAGCGGCGGAACTCGTTGCCGGCGGCGAATATCAGGTCGCGGGTGTTGGCATACTCGATACGCCCGCCGCCGATGAACGTCGGGCGCGTCAGCGTCACGGCCGTCTGCGGGCACTCGTTCTGCATGACGACCACCCGCAGCTCGTTCTGCGGCACGCGCACCTCATAGCCCGTGTTGTTGACCACCACCCGCAGCTGCTGGTGCGACTGGTTGTTGTCGATGAGCGTGTTGGGCGACACATCCGCCCCGACGCTCACCAGCGGCTCCAGCACGCGGAAGCGCACCTCGGCCACCTCGTTGCCGTCCTCGTCGGAGAAGATGACGGCATAGTTGCCCGACAACTTCAGCTGCACGTCGTCGTTGGGGAGGCTGACGGCATAGTGGGTGTACTCGACCGTCGTGTTCAGCGATGGCGCATAGTCCTCGACATCGTTGCTGCTGAAACCGTCCATGTAGTCGATTTCGAGCATCTCCGACTCCGTCCAGTCCCAGTCATAATGCCTGATGGAGTAGGTGAGGTCCCGGTATTCATGCCCGAGCCTGTCAAACGAGATGTCCAGCACGTCGTCGCTCCCCAGCATGATGACCGGCGGCAACGACCAGTCGCCGTTGACCTCGGCCCTGACCGACTTGACCGCGCTGTCGTGCAGCACGATGTCCTGTCCCCAGGCGGTGGTGGCGGCGAGCAGCATCGCCGCGATTGGTAGCATCATTTTCATAATCACAAAGGTTGGTTGCCGCAAATATAGGGATTCGCGGCGTTTTTCCCCACCGCCGCGACCCTCCGCAGCCGTGCCTGATGGGGCGGGATGCAGGGGGGTGGCATTCGGGTATGCGCGTGGCATATCGCATGACGCATCATCCAGCCTGCCTGCAAGTCATGCGGCAGGTCTCAATCCATCACATCAGGGGACAAAATCCGTGACAATAGGCTTAAACTTCCACCACACGCCGAGAAAAGTTGGTTGTCTCGG
>CALNGU010000026.1 GCA_939800445.1 uncultured Bacteroidaceae bacterium
AGGCCGTGGGCGATGAGGTCGCGCATCGTCGCATCGTGCCAGATTTGCATCGCCGCCAGCGTTGCGGCCATGATGGCGATGTTGGCGGCGGCGTAGGCCAGCAGCCTGCCCTTCAGCACCAGCCGTGGCACGAGCAGCAGGTAGTTGGCGTAGAAGATGGCGATGAATGCCAGCTGCGTGACGACCATGTGCCTGAGCCTGAACGCCCATGCCTCGTCGTAGGTGTCGCGGCTCGCCAGCAGGAAGGGGAACGCGAGCATCGCCATGCAGACGATGACGTGCAGCATGACCTCGATTGTGAATGCCTTGTTCCGGTGCGGTGTCGCCATGGTGGTAGTTGTTTGTGCGGGTTGTCCTGGGTTATTCGTAGCGGATAGCGTCTATCGGGTCGAGTGCCGCCGCCTTTTTGGCAGGATACCATCCGAAGAACACTCCGGTGAACGTGCATACGCCAAACGACAGGATGATGCTCCACGGCTGGATGTATATCGGCCAGTTGGCGATGAACTTGACGGCTATGCTTGCCCCGCAGCCGAGCATCACCCCTATCAGCCCGCCCGTGATGCTGATGAGGATGGACTCTATGAGGAACTGCGACAGGATGTCGATGCCCCTCGCCCCGACGCTCATGCGGAGACCTATCTCGCGTGTCCTCTCGGTGACGCTGACATACATGATGTTCATGATGCCGATGCCGCCCACGATGAGTGAGATGCCGGCGATGCAGGCGAGCAGCATGGTGAGCATATCGGTGGTGGTGTTGAGCATATTGCTGAGCTCTTGCTGGCTGCGGATGGTGAAGTCATCTTCCTCGTCGGCAGTGAGCTTGTGGGTGCGGCGCAGGATGGTGCTTATCTCGTCGGTGGCATTGTCGGTCATGCCCTCGGTCAACGCCGATGCGAAGATGCCTTGCAGGTGCTGGACGGCGAGCAGACGCTTCATCACCGTCGAGTAGGGGGCAAGCACTATGTCGTCCTGGTCCATGCCCATGGAGTTGTATCCCTTGGACTTGAGCACGCCGATGACCCTGAACGGCACTTTGTTGAACCGTATGACCTTGCCGATGGGATCTCCTCCGTCCGGGAAGAGGTTGTCAACGATGGTCTTCCCGATGACGCAGACTTTGGCAGAGCTTTGGATGTCCGCCTCGGTGAACATCTCGCCGGACTCGACCGTGAGCTGCCGTATCTTGAGGTAGTCGATGCCGACCCCGGTGAACGATGACGGGTAGTTGTTGTTGCCTGCTATCAGTTGCCCGGAAGAGGTGACGTTGGGGCTGATGGCGGAGACGAACACGCATTCGTCCCTCAGTGCCTGGTAGTCGGTCAGCTTCAGCGTCTGCATCTCCGAGGGGTCGCGGCGCATACCTCCCCTCATGTCGCCGCCGGGGTGAATCATGATGATGTTCGACCCCATTTCCGAGATTTGCTTCTGTATGCTGACCTTCGAGCCTTGGCCGATGGCTATCATGGTGATGACGGATGCCACACCTATTATTATCCCGAGCATGGTGAGGAATGCTCTCATCTTGTTGTTGATGAGTGCCCGGAAAGCTATTTTGAAAAGGTTCGTGAAGTTCATTTCCTTTTGTTTAATCGTCGTCAGTCTTTGGGAGTTCTGCCAATGCCTTTGCGGCTGAGAGCACGTTGGGGTTCACCTTGTCTTCCACCACGTGCCCGTCCCGCAGCCGGATGTTGCGGCTGCTGTAGAGCGCAATCTCTGGGTTGTGGGTGACGAAGATGATTGTCCTCCCCTCGGAGTGCAGTTGCTGGAACAAGACGAGTATCTCGAAAGATGTCCTCGTGTCGAGATTGCCCGTCGCTTCGTCGGCGAGTATGACCGACGGGTTGTTGACCAAGGCACGGGCGATGGCGACCCTTTGCATCTGCCCCCCCGACATCTGGTTGGATTTGTGTTCGAGGCGGTCGCCGAGACCTACGGCGATGAGGGCATCGATGGCGCGTTGCCGACGCTCGGCTGCACCGACTTCTGGGTTGTACATCAGCGGGAGTTCGACGTTTTCGATAGCTGTCGTCTTGGGCAGCAGGTTGTAGTTCTGGAAGACGAATCCTATCTTTTTGTTCCTCAGTCTCGCCCTTTGCGGCTTGCTCATCGACTTCACCGCCACCCCGTCAAGGAGGTATTCTCCCGAGGTGGGCGTGTCGAGGCAACCAAGGGTGTTGAGCAACGTCGATTTCCCTGACCCAGACGACCCCATGATAGTCACGAACTCGCCTTCCTCAATGCTGAACGAGATGCCCCTCAGCGCATGGACCGTCTCATCGCCTACGATGAAGTTGCGCTTGATGTCAATCAACTCTATGACTTTGCTTTTCATTTATGCTTCACTTTTTGTCGCTCTTCTTGTTGCGGTCGGGCGGTCCAGGCATGAAGGGGCTGCGTTCACTGTTTCCATTTCCTATTTCCGGGGCAGGGGCATCGAGTGTCGCCTCCTCGACAACGTTTGTCCCCTCGGGCAGTCCACTGAGGATTTCCGTGCGTATCCCGTTGCTGAGGCCAGTCTCAACCTTGTGTGCGGTGAATGTCATGCCGTCCAGCGTCCACAGCTTTGGCTCTCCGTCGCAGTCGATGACGGTGTATTCGTCGCTCACGAGCGGTGGTTCGGGTTTAAACCTCAGAGCCTTTGCCGGCACGCTCACCGCGTCGGGTTTGTCAAGGGTGTAGATGGTGACGTTGGCAGTCAGGCGCGGTTTGAGTTTCAGGTCCGGGTTTTGTGCCGAGATCACGACCTCGTATGTGATGACACTCTCTGTCGTCGTCGATGTGCCTGATGTCGTTTCGCTGCTCCCCAGGCGTATCTGTGTCACCTGTCCCCCGAAAGTGTCGCCAGGGTAGGCATCAACGGTGAATTCCACCCTCTGTCCTTCCTTGACGCCGCCTATGTCGGCCTCGTCAACATCGGCCACGACTTGCATTTGGGTGAGGTCAGCCGCGATGGTGAACAGTGTCGGGGTCTCAAATCCTGCCGCCACCGTCTGACCTTCTTCCACTGCCCGGTCGATGACCACCCCGTCAATGGGCGACGTGATGGTAGCGTAGGACAGATTGCGTCTGGCCTTGTCGAGGGAAGCCTTGCTGTTGTCCATGCTGCTCTTGGCCATGCGGTAGTTGTATTCGCTTGTCTCGTATTCCGACTCGCTTATCATTTGCTTTTCAAACAGCATCTTGTTGCGGCGATAGTTCTTCTCTTGGTATTCATATTCCGCCTTGTTGCCGTCATACATAGCTTGTGCCGACTCCAGCTCGCTTTGCAGCGTCACTTTGTCCATTTCCGCGATGAGTTGTCCCTGCTTGACGATGGAGTTGTAGTCCACGTATATCTGGTCGATGATGCCCGACACCTGTGTTCCGACTTCGACCTCGGTCATCGGTTCTACTGTCCCTGTCGCGGTGACGAAGCTGGATATGTCGCCTTTGGCTACGGTGACGGTGTTGAACACTATTTTGGGTGCTTTGGCTTTCTTGCCGATGACGGCTGCGATGATTGCTGCCACGGCGGCGATGGCGATGATTGTGATGATGATGCCTTTCCTATTCTTTTTCATTGCTGTGGTTTTTAAAGGTCGATGACTCCGTAGCTGTAGAAGTCAAGCAACGCGGTGTTGAGGATGGAGGTGTATTTGGCTTGCAGCATTTCGTGCTGTGCCGCGAGCAGGTTGTTCTTTTCCTGCAGCAGTTCCACGGTGTTTTTCATCCCGAGACTGAATTGCTCGCTGACCAGATGGTAGCTTGTCGAGCAGCTTTTCACCCTCTCGTTGGCGGCGGCGAATTGTTTTTGCGCGCTCCTTGCGTTCAACCAGAGGCTCTCAATGGACTTGCGCAAAGTCTTTTTGCTGTCGTCCAATTGCAGTCGGCTGATGTCTGTTTGGAGCCTTGCCTTCTGGACATTGCTCTTGGTCTGCCGCCTGTCGAAGATTGGGATGCTGAGCGTCAGGCCCACGGAGTTGTTCCAATTGGTCTTCATCTGCTCACTGAAACTGAAGTCATTCCCGTTGGTGTGGCTCGACCCGATGCCTGCACTGAGGCTGAGGGTGGGGATGTAGTCCGACTTGGCTGCCGTGGCGTTGAGTTCTGATTGCTCGATGGCGAGTTCACCTGCCTTTATTTCGGGGCGCATGGCCAGTGCCGATTCATAGATTTCCTCCTTGTCGGGCAGCATGGCATAGACCTCCGCGTCGCTGATGTCCAGTGGCTCGATGTCGATGCTGTCGGTGGTGTCGAGTTCGAGCAACTGTTTCAAGTCCAGTTTGTAGCCGTCAAGCGTCGCCTCTGCCGAGACCAATGCATAGCGGTCACTGCTCTCATTGGCCACCAGCTGTGCATAGTCTGCCTGCGACAACGTGCCAGCCTCAAGCAGAGCCTCGCCCCTCTCACGCTCGGCGATGCTCGATGCCAGTGTGGCGCGGTTGATTTCGACCGCCTCGGCCGCATAGAGGATTTGGATGTATGCCTGGACGATGCTCTCATGGATGCTGTTGATGCTCTCGTCCACGGTGAGCCGTGCTATTTGCGCGGCCACTTTCTGTTGCCGGTAGTCGTTGATGCGGCGGTTGCCCTCGTACAACGTCCACGACAGGTCGATGCCGTAGCTGCCGTTGTAGCTGGTCTTTGACGCCGTGCTGGCGATTCTGTCGCCGTCGATGATGGTATTGCTTTCGCTGTACGGGTTGTTGACGACGCGTTGCCCCACGTTGGCGTTGAGGCTGGGGAGGAATGCCGCCTTGGCCGTCCGCTTGTCAATCTCCGCGCTGCTTGCGTTGGCCTCGTTGATTTTGATGCTTATGTTCCTCTCGGTGGCGTAGTCCAGGCAGCGTTGCAGCGACCATCTGCCGCCGTCGGTGGCGGTGCTGTCGGCCGTTTGCCCGTAGGCTGCCGCGCTGGCGATGAGGCACGTCGCTATCAGTCTTGTTGTCTTTGCTATCACCATAGGGTTGTGGTTTGGTCATTAATGCAAGACAAAAGTATCGCTTTTGCAATCCGTCACAAAAGGTTTCTGCCCCGTGGGCATTTTTCCCGTATGAATCACCGCATTTTGTCGCCCAAATACTTCGCTTGAGCGTGTGTGATGATGGTGGCAAGGCATGAAAAGTCTGTTTTTAACCTAAATCTATGTATTTGTAGGTTAAAAATATATAGATTTAGACTGCAAATATATGTTTTTAGCCTAAAAATAGACATTATGTCTGATGCCCCAGACTTTTCAGTGGGTGCAGTGCATTTTATGCTTGTTGCTCTTGACCGCTGCGCCGCCCCTGTGCCTTGAATGTGGGGCGTGCCGATTGCGTGTCGGTGGGATAGCCGTACCAGAAACCTTCCTCCCCGCCGTCATCGGTCGGGAGGAAGCAGAGGCGCATACCTTGCCTATATATACCATATATAATATGCCACCCGTCCTCGGGTTGTACGTGGCGGGTGACGGCACGCCCGGCAGGGGCTTTTTTGAGCGACAGTCCTGCCTCGATCCATGCCATGCTCACGTCGGTGGTGTGCGACGGGTAGGCCGCCCGGCAGAAGTCGTAGAGCAGCAATCCCCGTTTCTCCAGGCTCGTAGGGTGGTCGGTCGTGCCCGCCGCAGTCAGATAGTCGAGGAAGCGTGGCAGGAAGCTGTCGTCGGCTGCGATGAGCCTGCGCGTGACGGCTTGCCATGCCTCGGTGTTGTAGTAGCCATCGACCAGCCTTGACAGCCGCACGGCGGTGAGCAGGTCGTCGGCCGTCATGTCGCCGGTGGCAAGAACTTCGTAGGGCGGGCGCGGGGAGAATCTTATGCCAAGTTCCCCGGCCTTGTCGCGCATGACAGTGCCTGGCAGGAGTTTGAGCGTTTCCAGTTGGATCTCGCCTGCGCCGAAAGCCGAGAGCGATGCCACGTCGCCGATGATGCCGCCGAGTGTCGTGTGTGGCAGCCCGGCAATCAGGTCGGCGTGGGTCACGACGTTGGGCAGGGAGCACAGTATCCTCAGGCCTTCCACTGACTTGGCAACGTCGCCGAGCCTCTTGCTTGAGGTGATGACACGTGCGTTGAGGCTCTGGATGCCTGCCTCTATGTGCAGCAGTCCCTCGGGGAGCTGCGCGATGCGCCTCCGCAGGTTTTCGGTCAAAAGTCCGGGATGCACTTCCAGATGGAAGCGTGCCTTCCCCGCGAACCTCTCGAAGATGTCGAGCATGGCCTCTGCCCTGCGTGCGTCATGGTTGAACGTGCGGTCGAGCATCCTCACGTCGTGGATGCCGTGCGAGACGATGTTGGCAATCCTTTCCTCCACCCTTTCGAGCGGGATTGTCCTGACCTGGCGGTCGCCGCCGCTGGTGCAGAATGCGCAGGTGTTGAAGCATCCGCGTGTGGTCTCCAGTTGCACGAATGGTTTCCCCCAGTCAAACAGCGGACTGCTCTCGGGCGCGGCCAGGCGGTCAAAGGACGCCACGCGTGCCGTGCCGTTGTCCACGTAGCGTCTGTCGGCGAGCCAGCACAGCCCCTCGGCTTGCTGCCACTGTGACGGACAGTCCCACACGGCAAGCCATCGGGGGAATGCCTCCTCGCCCTCGCCCCTCAGCACACAGTCCACCGCAGGGTTGGCGCGGAGGAACGTCTCGTTGTCGCCGAGGAATTCGGGTCCGCCGAGGATTACTCTCACCCCGGGCAGCAGTGCCTTGCACCGCGCGATGACGGCGGTCAGGATGTCGTGGGTGAACAGCCAGCAGCTCGCGGCGATGACATCGGGCTTTTGCCGTGCCACGGCGGCAGTCACCGAGCCGATGCTGTCGTTGATGGTGGCAGTGACTTTGAGCCACTCTATGCCAGTGGCGTGTGCCATCTGCGCGTGGATGGCAGGCAGGGCGAGTGACGAGTGGGCGTAGGAACTGTTGAGGTCGAGCCAGAGGAGTCTCATGTAGCAGTGTCTTTTTGTGTAGGGTTCAATGTCAGTGGATGGCAAAATTATTCCCTTTTTATTTACTTTCACCCGTAATTGCACGCAGGATGCATCAATATGTCAAAAACATTGCAGGCAAACATTGTTTTGTTTGGGGAGTTACTTATCTTTGCCAGCATCATACGTTAATTGGATAGTAACATATAAAACGAACATTATGAAAAAATTGTCATTACTGTTAGTCCTCATTGTGGCCGGCGTGGCACTCTGCAATGCACAACTCCCGTCGGTGATGTTGCGTAACATAGAAGGTAAGACCGTCAATACCGCCGAACTCAGCAACGATGGCAAGCCTTTTGTCATCAGCTTCTTTGCATCTTGGTGCAAACCTTGCTTGCGCGAGCTCAAGGCAATCCATGAAGTCTATCCGGATTGGCAAGACGAGACTGGTGTCAAGGTGATTGCCGTCTCCATCGACGAAGGCCAGAACTCCAGCAAGGTTAAACCCATGGTCGATGCCGAGGGGTGGGAGTACGAAGTCTTGCTTGATCCCAACAGCGACTTCAAACGTGCGTTGAACATACAGATGATCCCGGCAGTCTTCCTGATTGACGGCAATGGCAAAATCGTCTCAAAGCACAATTCCTACAAGGATGGAGACGAGCAAAACCTCTACGAGGAAATCAAGGCTTTGCTTAATTAATCAATCTACAACACACACCATCGTTGACAGATGAAAGGATTTGACTACCGCGTGCTCGGGATGTCGCTGATGCTGCTCCTGCCGTCGGCTGCCGCTGTGGCGCAAGACGAGGAGGGCAAGGGCTTCACATTCTCGGGCAGCTTGCAGACTGACATACTCTTCCCCGAGGAGGATGAGGCGATAGGGACAGGCTCTTACACCGATGACTGCCTGAGCAACACCTATCTTGACTTGAACCTGCGCAGCAAGTATGTGGATGCCGGCGCGAGACTGGAGTATATGAGAGCCCCGATGCCTGGATTCGAGGGCGGTTTCAGGGGACAAGGCTTGCCGCACATCTACATCACCGGCAAGTACAAAGGCGTGGAACTGACGGCAGGTGACTTCTACGAGCAGTTCGGAAGCGGTCTCGTGTTGCGTACATACGAGGAACGCAGTCTTGGCGTGGACAACTCCATCCGTGGCGGCCGATTGAAGTTCAGCCCCTACAAGGGTATCAGGGTCAGGATGCTTGGTGGTAATCAACGCTACTACTGGGAACGCAGCGACGGCTACGTTTATGGCGCGGATGTGGAACTGAGCATCGACCAGTGGTCAAAGAGGATGCAGGACAATATGTGGTTTCTCACCCTCGGCGGATCGTATGTCGGCAAATTCGAGAAAGCTGACGACGACAGGATCTTCCCCGAGCCAGGCAATCTGAATACTATCTTGAACCTGCCGGAGACGGTCAACTCTTTTGACGTGAGGGCGAACCTCCAGAAGGGCAATTATAGTTTCCTTGCAGAATATGCGATGAAGAGCTATGACCCCTCTGCGGAAAACGGTTATATATATAAGAAAGGAACGGCTTTGTTGCTGTCCGGTTCTTATTCCAAGCGGGGCATGAGCCTTTTGCTCCAGGCGAAGCGCAGCGACGATATGCAGTACCGCTCACAGCGCGGCGTGACAGGGACGGCGTTGACCATCAACAATCTCCCGGCATTCGCCTATCAGCACACCTACGCCTTGGCTGCGCTCTATCCTTATGCGACGCAGCCTGACGGAGAGTGGGCGTACCAGGGCGAGTTCCGCTACAATTTCAAGCGTGGCACTGCTCTTGGCGGCAAGTACGGCACTGACATCCGCATCAATTTCTCGCACGTCCGCAGCATCGAGCGTGACCCCCGTTTGAATCCATGGGGACAGACGATGGGCTCGGACGGTTACTCGTCGAAGTTTTTCAAGCAAGGCGACCTCTATTACCAAGACCTCCACATCGACATCTCCAAGAAGTTCAACAAGTCATTCAAGGGGAACTTGATGTATATGTGGCAGAAATATAACCAAGAGGTAGTGGAAGGCCATGCCGAGAATGGCAATCCGGTCAACTCGCATATCTTTGTCGCTGACGGCAAGTACACCATCAATCGCCGTTTGACCTTGCGCATGGAGTTGCAGTACCTGCACACCAAGCAGGACGAAGGCGACTGGGGCTATGCGCTCGCCGAGTTTACGGTACTGCCCTACCTGATGTTCACGGTTTCCGATATGTATAATTTCGGCGCGACCAACCAACATTACTACATGGGTATGGTGACGTTCAACCACGGGGCGCACCGTCTGGCTGTCTCCTACGGCCGCACGCGTGCGGGATACAACTGTTCGGGCGGTGTCTGCCGTTATGTCCCGGCCAGCAAAGGTTTCCAGATTTCCTATAACTTAGTATTTTGACGATGAAGAAGAATGTTATATATGCAGCAGCCGCATCCCTCCTCTTGGGACTTGCGGCGTGCAGCGATGAGTTGAACGGTGATGACCGTTTCATGGCCAACCCCAATCCGCCAGTGCAAGACACGACAGGCTTCGTCAAGAGGTTTGTGGTCGAGGATTTCACTGGACAACGTTGCACCAATTGCCCGTCGGCAGCACGGATGCTCGCGGCGTTGAAAGAGGAAACCTATGGCGATCGCATGATTCTCGTCGCAATGCACGCTGGTGGCGAACTGTTGAGCGGTCCGCTGCGCAACGAGAAAGCCCAGGTGTATATGGATGCGCTCAATCTGATGAACAACCCAGCCATGTCGGTAGACCGCGTGTTCAGCACAGATGGTGTGGGCTCGACATGGGCGGAGCAGATTGCACAACGCTCGACAGTCTCAACACCTTGCGAAGTCACCCAATACGTCTCGCGCAAATCAGAGAGGGAAATACAGGTTGTGGCAAGTGTCGAGTTCTCCGATGATTATTCCAGCCGGTTGGGAGTCCAGCATTGGATTCTGGAAGACAGTATCATAGACATTCAATTGGACAATGGTTTCCTGAATACCCAGTATGTCCACAATCATGTCTTCCGTGACTGCCTTTATGAGGATGTCTGGGGATTGGAACTTGCGGGCGAAGCCGAGGGCGTTTACAACGCAGGTGAGACCTATATGTCCGTGCCGTCCCTTGACTACACTATCCCTGACGAATGGGATGTCGAGCACATGAGCGTTGTTTCATTCGTCTTCCGCTATTCTGATGACGATGCCAATCCGATGGCGGAGATTGTCCAAGCCAACATCGTCCACCTCTGAACACAGGCGGTGCAGCTTTTTAACTTAAAAGATACTAAAACACGGGAGCAGTCCTACTGGCATCCTATGTTTTAGTATCTTCGCAAAACGAATTTTTAATAACACATTGATATGAAGAAACTCTTACTCACACTTGCAGCAGTGGTAGTCGCTGCTACGACATTTGCACAATCGTTGGTCTTCGTTGAGACTGACCATGCAGGAACATACGAGAAAGAAGCGACTGGTGACAGATTGCCTGATTTCAACTTCCCGCTTAACGAGTATGGGATGTACACGTATTATTTTTATGTAAAGAACACTTCGGCGCAGGCAGGCAAAGTCACCCCGGTCGCGCTTGAATACATGAACGAATACGCTCAGACGCATCTTAACGCGTCATTCTGCTACAACGGCACTTGCTACCAAACTATAGAGCAATGCCCGCCTTTCGAGATTGGTGCTTATGGTGAATTCCGTGGCGGAACAAACTTTGATGGTTCGCCAATCACAGAGGGTTCGGGGCTGGATATGCAAATCATGTATAAAGGAGCCAATGAAGTGGGGACAGCCGAGGTCAGGTTTGCATTCCAATTTGACCAAGACCAGGCACCTTCAGTTTGCTATTTGAATCTTCAATTCACTGATGGCAGTGGCATCGCCTCCGCCGAGGTCATCAACAACCTCAAGGTTTACCAGGACGAGGCCGGCAACGTAGTAGCTGACTACGGCTTTGGCAACGACGCGGCACGTGAGTTGTCCATCGTTTCGCTCGCAGGGCAGACGCTCTACACTTGCCCTGTCGATGGCGTGAGCGGCAACATGGTGCTGCCCGTCAATCTGGGTAAAGGCGTTTACCTCTACTCAGTGACCGAGGGCGGCAAGGTGCTCTCGTCACACAAGCTCGTTGTGAGGTAATCGACGGTCAAGACATTTTTCTCTAATATCTGATGCCCGCCCCATGAAGGGGGCGGGCATTTTTTTGTCCAAGGCGAGGCTGTCGTGCCGCCACCATACCAATACTTAGCGTCCCAGCTCGGAAACTTTATTTTTAGGTTGAAAATATATAGACTTAGGTTGAAAATATGTAGTTTCAGTCTGCGGTTATATATTTTTAGCTTAAAAATAGAGTTTACATCAGACGTGGAGGAAAATTCGTGCCGCGTCGGATGATTTTGGGATAAAATTAGGCGGCAAGTTTTGCCAAGTCGGATGAAAGGCATATCTTTGCACACCGAAATGCCATTACAAGCTAAATAGTTGCCAGACAATCATCAATTAGAAGAAATCAAAAATTCAAAGAAGATATGAAAGAGGGAATACATCCAGAGTCTTATCGTCCGGTGGTTTTCAAGGATATGTCCAACGGCGATTGCTTTTTGTCACGTTCAACTTGCGCGACCAAGGAGACGATTGAGTTTGAAGGCGAAACCTATCCATTGATTAAGCTTGAGATCTCAAGTTCATCTCACCCGTTCTATACAGGCAAGTCCAAGCTCGTTGACACTGCAGGTCGTGTCGATAAGTTCTTGAGCCGCTACGGGAACCGCAAGAAGTGAACGGTCGGGAATCTTATGCAAACCAAGGCCATGCGCGCTGCCATGCACGTGTGGCCTTTTTTATCTCTGAACACTAAGGTATCTTATGAGATTGAATTTTGGACATCTGGCCATGGCATTCATGGCGGCTGTGTTGTTGGTCTCGTGCGAAAAGGAAGATGAGGGGGCGGCCTGGCAGCCGGACACCGGTTGGGACGCGCCTGAGTATGCTTCACGTGTCGAGATGCCAGTGCTTGACCGCGACTCGATGTCGCTCTTCATCGTCCACAAGACGGAGGCGGAGGGGCAGGAGGTCATAAACTATTCCCTTGAGTATGATTGCCGCAACCGTCACGCGCGGTGGGTGGCGTTCACGTTCTACGACCTGACGGCCAGGGATGCGGTCAACCGCACCGATGCTTGGGACGATGACCCGCAAGTGCCTGCCGGGTGGCGCAGCGACCGTGAGGACTACAGGGGTTATGACCGTGGCCATTTGTGCGCGTCAAACGACAGGACGTTCACCTACAATGCCAATGTGCAGACATTCTACTACTCCAATATGTCGCCGCAGTACGGCAATTTCAACCGTGGCGTGTGGCAACGTCTCGAAGCCTTGGTGCAAGGGTGGGGGCGCAATCCCGCGTTCCGCGACACACTCTATGTGGTCAAGGGCGGGACAATAGATGCCGACAAGGTGATCACCTACACCGGGCCGCACTCAATCCCCGTGCCGGCCTATTACTATATGGCGTTGGTCAAGGTGAAGGGCGGATATTATGATGCGATAGCGTTCCTGCTGGAGCATAACAACGACTATCGCGCGCCCTATGTGCTGAGCCGTTATGCCGTCTCGGTGGATTCGCTGGAGGCGTTCACCGGGCTGGACTTTTTCCATAACCTGCCCGATGCTTGTGAGTCAGCCATAGAGGCGCGGAATGCAAAAGAAAACTGGCCTGGCTTGGTGGATTAGTTTTAAATACCTACTTTTGCGCCTGTCACGACTATGCACCCATAGTTTAATGGATAGAATTACGGATTCCGGTTCCGTCGGTTGGAGTTCGAGTCTCCATGGGTGTACTATTTAATTGGTGATGACCGCTTTATTATGCAGCTTTTGATGCAAATATAGCGGTCATTTTATGTATGTACGATTAGCATTTAGCGTTAAATTATATTAAATCAGATGGTCGGTGTTTTGGAAACTGACGCAGCGTATAAAGTTTTCCCTTAAATTCGTAGGTGTAAAACCATCATCATCCTTAATGAACAGAAAGGAATCATCGTCACCCGCAACCTCGTCGTTGACGACATCAAGGTTGCACCTCAGGGATTTGATTATCGACACGGCTATGTCCATGTTTAAACAGAGGGGCATCAAGAGCGTGACGATGGATGAGCTGTCATCGCGGATGGGAATCAGCAAGCGCACGCTGTATGAACTCTTTGAGGACAAGGAGACACTGCTCGTCAGTGGAATGAGAAAGAAAAAAGAGCAGGAGAGCGTCCAGTTTGATGCACCTGAGATGCAGAGCAAGACAATCCTGGATTTGGCTTTGATTTTCTACAAGCAGGTTGTCGATGACAATAGGAACATCAGCCAGCAGTTCTATGACGACTTGGTGAAATACCCAAAGGCACTGGCTCTCATCGATGAGTTCCATCAAAGCGATATGATGAGGCGGCGTGCTTTCTTCATGCGTGGGGTGGAGGAGGGGATGTTCCGCAGCGACATCAATTATGATGTCCTTGATGTCATGCCGTTGCTCAACGCCAAACCGTTTGGGGTGTTCGAGACTTTCAAGTCTGTGGGCTTTGACCAGGCATTCCAAACCCTGATGATGATTCTGCTGCGGGGCATTGCCACGGCGGAGGGGCAGGAAAAGATTGATGAATTCCTGCGCATCCATGGCGAGTTGTGACCTTGCCTGCCGTCAAGGGCTTCGGGTCTCCAACCAGTGAGGTCTGATGTGGCACAACGTGAGGTTTTTTGTGCGAATTTTCACCCTCGGTTTCGTTATGTGCTAAATAATCACTTCTTTTGCACAGTTTTTGACGACCATAACTTAAAAAAGGTTAGAAAATGAAGTTAGTTGAAACTGTAGCCGACTTGAAATGCGCCCTTTCATCATTGGGGCAAGGCACAAAAGTCGGTCTGGTCCCTACCATGGGGGCTTTGCATGGCGGTCATGCCTCCCTTGTCAAAAGGAGTGTTGATGAGAATGATGTGACGGTGGTCAGTGTTTTTGTCAATCCTACCCAGTTCAACGACAAGAATGATTTGAAGAACTATCCACGAACACTCGATGCTGATTGCAAGTTGCTTGAGAAATTCGGCGCGGACATCGTTTTCGCCCCGAGCGTGGAGGAGATATATCCAGAACCAGACACCCGTGTCTTTGACTTCACGCCGCTCGACAAAGTGATGGAGGGCGTGCATCGTCCAGGACATTTCAACGGGGTGGCGCAAGTGGTCAGCAGGTTGTTTGACATCGTGTCGCCTGACAGGGCGTATTTCGGTGAAAAGGACTTCCAGCAACTTGCCATAATCAGGGAATTGGTCAGGAAGTGCAATTACAGTATCGACATAAGGCCTTGCCCGATAGTGCGCGAAGCCGACGGCCTCGCCTTGAGCAGTCGCAACACCCTTTTGACGGATGAAGGCAGGCGGCACGCACCGGCAATCCATGCGGCTTTGGCTGACAGTGTTGCCTATGCGGCATCTCACACGGTGGCCGAGACTGCCAGGTTTGTAGCTGACAGAATTGCGGAGGATGGTTATCTCCGTCTCGAGTATTATGAAATCGTGGACGGACGCACCCTGCAACCGATAGCTGACTGGGCGGAGACGGATTATGCAGTCGGCTGCATCGCTGCCTATTGTGGCGAAATCAGATTGATCGATAATATAAAGTACAAAGGATAAATACCCGGCAATCATGGTGATTGAAGTATTGAAATCAAAGTTGCATTGCGTCCAAGTCACGGAGGCGAACCTGAATTATGTGGGCAGCATAACAATCGACGAGGACTTGATGGACGCTGCAAATCTGATAGAAGGCGAGAAAGTCTGCATCGCGGACAACAACAATGGCGAGCGTTTTGAGACCTACGTCATCAAAGGTGAGCGCGGTTCGGGTTGCATCTGCCTCAACGGGGCTGCGGCGCGAAAGGTGCAGGTGGGCGACATAATAATAATAATGTCCTACGCCCTCATGGATTTTGAAGAAGCCAAGTCGTTCAAACCATGGGTCGTGTTCCCAGATTCACGTACTAACTCTTTGCCTGGTACTAAGGCATGAAAGCCTTAGTCTGAACGGTGCGGCAAATGCCTATAAATTGTCCGCCGCGAAGCATCTGATTGCTTCGCGGCGGATTTTTCATATCCTGGCTTTTGACCACTTGCCCCATTTCAGATAGATGAAGCAGAACGTGAAGAGACAGAAGGAGTAGACGTGCTCTGCAAACCAGCAATAGGCAACGTCTGCCCTGAGATGCATGATTACTATTGATATGAAGACGGTGTAGATGGCGGTGGATGTGAACTCGAGGAGGAATGCCTTCTGTGTGTTGCCAGTCCCCGAGACAGATTGGAAGAGGACGAAAGCTGGCACCGTCAGGACGTAGGATGTGCACAACACCCACAACGACTTGGTGGATGCGGCCTGGAGCTCGCCAATGTTGGTGTAGATGCTGGCAGTCTCGGTCGGAAAGATCGCGATGAGCGTCACCAGCGGGATGACAATGCAGTACGCGATGACGATGTGCCGTCTTATCGCAGGTTTCACCTCATCCACTCGTCCCGAGCCTATGAGGTTGCTGACGACAGATGAGCAGGTGGAGGCAAAAGCCGAGATGATCATGAATGGGATGGATGACACATTGCGCACGATGTTGGTGATTGCGAGCGACCTCTCGCCGAGATGCTCGATGAAGATGAAGAACAGGAACCAGATGGATATGGAGAAAAAGTTTTGCACCATCGTCCATGTCGAGATACGCAATATGCCTTTCAGATCCCTCCAACTGAAGTGGCCGAGTTTGTCCAGCCCGTACTTCTTGCAGTCAATCCTCCTTGTGGTGTATATGATGAAGAATGTCGTCGACACCCCCTCGGCCAACGTCGAGCCAATCGCCGCGCCGGCGATGCCGAGTGCAGGGAAACCGAAGTTGCCAAACACCAGGATGTAGTTGAACACCACGTTTGACAGCACCATGATTATTGAGTTGAGCGTAAGGGTCTTGGTATGGGTAGTGCCGACATAGAATGCCCTGAAAACAGCTGACGTAAACGCGAAGAAGAGACCAAGCACCCTCCAGTTGACATAGCTGACTGCCTTGTCGCACACCTCATGCGACGAGACGACGCTCCGCAAGATGTGCGGGGAGAAAAGCAATGAAGTCAGGCAGGTGACCAACGCCACGACAAGCAGGAAGCCTATGCTGTGGTAGAAGATGCGCCCTATCTCGTCAAACCGTCCCTCGCCGTTGCGCCGCGCAATGAGGATTTGCGCCCCGATGCTGAACCCGAACCCGAGCATGAAGATGATGAGGTAGTAGACACCTGCTATGGCGGCCGCCCCGAGTTCGATCTCGCCGACACGGCCAAGGAAGGCTGTGTCGGTCATGCCTATCAATTGTTCCATTACGAGGCTTATCAGGATGGGGTAGGCTATGTGCCAGATGTGCTTGTAGGTGTATTTTGCGCCTTTCGCGCCGATTGTTCCGGTTTCCATTGGTCGGTGTCGTTGATGTTTGTTATGTTGGTGGGTGGTCGCACAAACGATGACGGATGAGTGGAAACCCATCCGTCATCGTTGTTTCGTTGTCTCCATGTCAATTTTTCATGGATGGCGAGTAGGTTCTCGCGAATTGTTTGATGATCAAAATCGAGTTGGCCGATGGCCTTGCGATCGATGCGGCAAGCTCGGCCTTGCTTCTCTTTGTCGTTTGGGTCTTGGCGTAAATATTTTCCATAGGCGTTTTTGGGTTGTGTCGTTGTCTGTATAACGAGGGACAGCCTTGACTTATTATGTCACGCCTTGGATTTTATAATTTTTTCATGCAGTGAGCGAAATGTTGTTTTCGGCAGCCATCTTGCGTAGGTTCAGGATTGCGTAGCGCATCCTGCCGAGTGCCGTGTTGATGCTTGTGCCTGTCGCCTCGGCAATCTCCTTGAACGAGAGGTTTTGGTAGAATCTCATCGTGATGATGTCCTTCTGGTTTTGCGGCAGCCTGTCAACCATCTTGCGCAGGTCTTCCATGATTTGCGCATTGACGAGGCTTGTCTCGATGTTGTCCTCGCAGCACAGGTCGATGTTGTTGAGTATGTCGTACCCGTCACATTCGCATGGAGTGGTGTTCTCGTTGCGTTCCGCGCGGAAGTGGTCGAATATAAGGTTGTGCGCGATGCGTGTCAGCCAGCCATAGAATTTGTCAGTAGCGGTGTATTTGCCGTTTTTGATTGTCACAATCGCCTTGATGAAAGTGTCCTGGAATATGTCCTCGGCTATCTCTTGGTCTTTCACCAAAAAGTATATGTAGGAAAAAAGGCGTTGCTGGTAGCGTTCCAACACGATGTCGAATGCCTTGTCGTTGCCATCAACATAAAGGGCGATCAGTGCGTCGTCCTTCATCTTCTCGATATTTGTCATTACCTGATAATTGTTTGTTACAAGAGTAATGCTGTGTCGATAGGCAATCCGGTTTTAAAGTTTGGTTGTTATTGTTGTTCCAGGTGCAAATTAAAGGCATAGGTTAATAAAAACAAAATTTAGGGGTAGAAAATTTATCCTCTGATGGCAATACTTCCGTAGCTTTTCAGTTGTGCCCTGCCGTATTTAACATTTTTTGTCCAGGTCACGGCATTTTTTCTTCAGAAACATTTGATGGTAATTTTTTAGGTTCTATATTTGTCGTAGAAAATATAGGGAATAAGCCATATTGGTTGGATTGGGAAACTCATCAATTAAATCCAAACTACCGAGACGAGCTTCATTTCTCAATGGCGGGCCACAACCTCTCGGGGTGCAGCAATGCCGGTGGATTACAAAGAGAGAAGAGCACTCAAATCATGTCATACGGAGTTTTATCACATCGCCAATATGGTTTTTCTTATGTCCTTACCTCAACTGACATCCGCACTTTTTTCTCCCATTGTTGAAGTTTGCGTCATCTGATGCTGCCGTCGGTGGCATACGGTGTTTTTGCACTTTGCATTGTATGTTTTCCGTGTTTGCATTGTATGTTTCCTGTGTTTGCATCGTATGTTTTTTGCGATTGCATACGGATTAATTTTCCCTGCGGGTGTTTGCCTGCCGATTTATCTTTTTATTTTTGTGGTTGTCAGTACTCTGGCTGTCATGACTTCATTTTGTCGTCCGGATGACTGCTGCGGGTGCTGCGCGATGAGTGAAAGAGGTGCCAAACATTGACCATGCGATGTTGCGTCCACATAGCCGTGCTGTTGTCGTTGCTGCTCTTCGTGGCATCGATGTCGTGTGCCTGTGCCCAGGAGGGGCGGGTCAGACCGTTTTCGCATCTCGCAGCATCGTTTGAGGTGGGATTGACGGGTGTCGGGGTCGAGTTGTCCGCCCCTTTGCATGAGAGGGTGACGGTGCGTGCCGGTGTGGCGGCGTTGCCGTTGCGTTTCAATGCCCGCTATGACATTGATTTCGGCGAAGGGACATCGTCCATGGATGCGATCGTCGCCGCCAACCCTGCGGTGATGGATGCGTTGAGGAGGGAGGGATTGCCCGTCTCAAGCCGTGACCTTGTGGACGAGGTCGATTTCAAGGCGCGTCTCGGGTTGGTGCAAGGCAAGTTGCTCGTTGACTGTTATCCGTTCAGGCAGTTTGATTTCTATGTCTCCGCCGGGGCATATTTTGACAATGGCACGTT
The DNA here is from genome assembly GCA_939800445.1 of uncultured Bacteroidaceae bacterium. Lineage (GTDB taxonomy): Bacteria > Bacteroidota > Bacteroidia > Bacteroidales > Bacteroidaceae > Avibacteroides > Avibacteroides faecavium. The sequence continues at coordinate 18,563 of CALNGU010000026.1, forward strand.
GTTCACGCTGACAGGCACCATGCCCGACGAGGTGATGCAGGTGACTGATGCTATCAATGGCGCGTTGCCCGAGGGCCAGCGTTTCGTCACGGCGGTGGCGGTGGGCGATGAGATGGTCGCTGTCGATGGGCAAGGGCGCATCGATGTCACGGTGACGACGTGGAAAGTGAAGCCCTATGTCGGCATCGGTTTCGGACGTGCCGTGCCGCGCCGCAGGTTGGGATGCCAGTTTGACCTCGGTGTGATGTTCCAAGGCAAACCGTCTCTTGCCAGCCACAATGCTGCGGTTTGGGACGTGACCAACACTGCCCTTGAGAGCAATGGCGTGACCGACATCCTCGGCAAGGCGTCAATCTATCCGGTGCTGTCGTTGAAGTTGACGGGGCGTATCTTTTGAAACTGTTTTTACTTCCAGCCCTTAATGCCTATCTTTGCCAGCTGAAACGATTAACACCCAATGCAATGAGCAAGAACAAGCTGGCCAAATTCGCCGACATGGCGACCTATCCTCACGTCTTCGAATGCCCTTTTTCCGTCTTGGAGAGCCATCCGTTTGAGATGCAAGGCCGCTGGCACGACTTCTTTGGCAACGGCAATCCCATCGTGTTGGAACTCGGTTGCGGCCGTGGGGAGTATGCCGTGGGGCTTGCCCGCCGCTTCCCGTCATGCAACTTCATAGGCGTGGACATCAAGGGGGCGCGGATGTGGAGCGGGGCTACGGCTTCGTTGCGCGAGGGGCTGAAGAATGTGGCATTCCTGCGCACGAACATAGAGGTGATTGACCGCTTCTTTGCTCCTGACGAAGTGGATGAAATCTGGCTCACTTTCCCCGACCCGCAGATGAAGAAGGTGTCGAAGAGGTTGACATCCACGTTCTTCCTGGAGCGTTACCGCCGTTTCCTCAAGGATGGCGGGCTGGTGCATCTCAAGACGGACAGCAATTTCATGTTCACCTATACAAAGTATATGGTCGGGCACAACGCCCTCCCCGTCGAAACGATGACCGACGACCTCTACGCCTCGGGCATTGATGACGGCATCCTGTCAATCAAGACCTACTACGAGGAGCAATGGCTGGAGCGGGGGCTGACCATCAAGTACGTGTGCTTCCGCTTGCCCCTTGCCGTGACATTGACAGAGCCTGAGGTTGAGATAGAGCTTGACCCCTACCGCAGTTACAACCGCAGCAAGCGCAGCGGCAAAGACGCGGCGCGATGACGGGCGAAGGTGGCGGAAACTTGGCAGACATTAACGTATAAACTACACGATAACATGACTATTTATCCCAAAATGGTGCGTGACGCACTCGCGACAGTGCGCTATCCCGGGACTGGCAAGAGCATCATCGAGATGGATATGCTCGAAGACGACATCAGGATTGATGGCAACAAAGTCTCGTTTTCACTCATCTTCGACAAGCCGACAGACCCTTTCATCAAGTCGGTGGTCAAGGCCTGCGAAACCGCCATACTGACCTATGTCGGCGGCGAAGTGGATATCAAGGGCAACATCGCAGTGCTGACGCGCAAGAAAGCACGGCCGGAAGTCGAGAAACTGCTCCCAAACGTCAAGAACATCATTGCCGTCTCGTCAGGCAAAGGTGGCGTGGGCAAATCGACCGTTGCCGCCAACCTCGCAGTCGCATTGTCTAAGCTCGGGTACAAGGTGGGACTGCTCGATGCCGACATCTTCGGCCCGTCGATACCCAAAATGTTCTCCGTCGAGGACGCACGCCCTTACGCCGAGGAGGTGGACGGCCGTGATCTCATCATACCAATAGAGAAGTATGGCATAAAGCTCCTTTCCATCGGCTTCTTCGTCGAGCCCAACCAGGCAACGCTCTGGCGTGGCGGCATGGCGAGCAATGCCCTCAAGCAATTGATTGGCGACAGCAATTGGGGCGACCTCGACTACTTTGTCATCGACCTCCCTCCAGGCACGAGCGACATCCACCTCACCATAGTCCAGACCCTCGCGGTGACAGGTGTCGTGGCCGTCAGCACGCCGCAGGAAGTCGCATTGGCCGATGCACGTAAAGGCATCAGTATGTTTACAAACGACAAGGTGAATGTCCCCATCCTCGGCATAGTGGAAAATATGTCGTGGTTCACGCCGGCAGAACTCCCCGGCAACCGCTACTACATCTTCGGCAAAGAGGGCGCGAAGAAGCTGGCGGAAGAGATGGACATTCCGCTCCTGGGGCAGATACCCATCGTCCAGAGCATCATGGAGAGCGGTGACAGCGGTACGCCGTCAGCCCTGCATCCCGAGACATTGACTGGGCAGGCGTTCATCGCCTTGGCGGAGAACGTGGTGCGGCAGACCGAGCGGCGCAACATCGAGCATGAACCGACCCGCATCGTCAAGGTGAAGAAGAACTGACATCTTTTCTTCACCATATATAATAGGAGAGGGCGGCACCGAGTGCCGCCCTCTTTTTCATTTGCCACTTTAGTCGGCAGCATGGTCATTTGTTGACTATCACCTTGACTGCATTGTGGTGTCCCGTCAGTTTTATGGCGTGGATGCCGCTGGTGTCGAAGTGGTAATGGATTTGCCTCCCCTCGCTGGCATCGAGCTTGCGGCGGTGGATGATGCGACCGCTCATGTCGAATATCAGCAAGTCGGCATCTTCCTCAAGGCTCGGGCACTGGATAGTCACCCACCCGTCAGTCATGGTCGGCCAGACGTTGAGGCCGTCTGCGTTGACAGCCATGTCTGTCATGCCGCTTGTGTCGGTCTGTTTGGGCAGGTTGATTGTGAGGAAGAGGTCGTTCTTGACATTCTCGCGGTCAGTCCCCTTGTTGGTGACATTGCCGATGATGCTGCCGATGATGGTGTCGATCATCGGGTTGAGCTTCTCGTCGATGAGGCCTTGTGCGATGCTGACTGCCCAGCTTGCCACGACTTTCTCGACGAGCTTGTCAACTCCGGCGTTGATTTCGGTGAACACTTCGTCGGTGGCTTTGAGGTGCTCGTTGCTTTCAGAGAATGTCAGGTAGGCTTTGATTGCAGGGCTTTCGAGGCACTCGATGAGCAGCGTGCTCATCTCTTCTGGAGTCTCGGGCATGGTCACGATGCTCTGGATGAGGCTGCTGGAGCCGAGCAGCGAGTCCACCGTGCTGTTGATGACATCCCAGTAGTCGTGGACGAGCGATGTCACCATCGGGGCTATGCCATCGGCCAGTTTGGCCTGCGCATAGCTTTGGAAATCCTCTATCTTGCCGTCCTCGGTGTCGATGCTCCTGATGGTCGCGCTGGTGATGTCCATGACGGTGTTGTCGTCATTGAGCTTCACGCGGCGGAAGGGGCATGGATAGGTGACGGTCGAGCCTGTCGATATGTCGAAGATTGAGTCTGTCTTGTCCTCGTTGTAGTCCATCGCGATGTCTTGTATGTGGAAGTGCCCCGTGAACACCGTCCTTATCCCCGCCTCCATCAGAACCTTCCTGACGGTGGCTGCGCTGTCAACGACGTAGGGCGAGGCGATGCTTGCCTGCGAGTTGAAGTGCTCGACGAGGTTGTGGTGCATCATCGCTATGACTTGCTTTCCGTGGCGGTTGGCTTCCTTTGCCTGCTCGCTTATCCAGCGCAGTGTCTCGTCCTTGACGCGGCCAGAGGTCACGCATTCGTCGGAGTCGTCGCCGGCGGATATAAATTTATTTTCCTCATACTTGCAAGCATCGATGCCTATCACCACGAGCCCCTCGAATGGCTCGGTGGCATAGCTCAGCGAAGCCTCGTCCCTGACGCTCCCCTCGCCGTAGCCGTAGTCGGCATATATCTCGGCAAACTCCTCCTTGCTCACCGTCTCGGCATAGTCGCTCTTGTCGCCGTCGTAGGTGAGGGCGTGCGGGTTGTTGACATCATGGTTGCCCGGGATGACCAGCACCTTGGTGCCTGCGTCGCGGATCTCATCCAGATAGCCCGCCACGAGCCTGTGGCTCAGCAGCTCGCCGTCCTTTGTCAGGTCGCCCGGGATGAGCACCAGCTCGGGACGCGAGGCGATGATGGTGTCAACCATGGTCTTGAGGATAGCCTCGCTCTCGACGAGCAGTTTGCGGTCAGACGCGAGATAGTCGTCAAACGCCGCCCCCTCAGACACCAGCAGCTCGGGCGACATGACGTGGATGTCGCTCATGACCAGTATGTTCTTGTCGCCGCTCTCATAGGGGCGTGCCGCCACCGTCACCTTGACCTCTTCGGCAAGGCTCTCTCCGTTGGCGTTGGTGCATCTGATGGTGTAGATGCCCGGCTCAAGGCTGCCATCGACCGTCAGCTTGCCGTTGCTGGCATTGCCCTCGCCACCGACCGTCCAGCCCAGCTTCATAGGCAGCATTGCCGCGTCCTTGTAGAGGCGGATGGCAGCACCCGCCGGCGTGTTGGCATAGTTGATTGTCCACTCCTCGCCGCACGCCACCGCGCTGGCCGAAGTGCTTATCTGCGGCCGCACGTCGCGCATCTCGGCGATGAGGCTGATGTTGTCGGCATAGCCGTCGATGGCCGAGCCCCAACTGCTCTTCTCAGAGACCATTGCCACGCGGATTGAGCGCGTCCCGGCCGGGATTTGCACCGTCGCGCTCTTGGCAAACATCGCCGTGCCGTTGCCCCTCTCGTCCTTGGTCACAGGACCGAGTTGTGTCTCGCCCAGTGTGCCCCCGTCAGCTCCGAGGAATGTGAACGTCAGCGTTGCCCTGTCGTCTTGCGACCCATATCCTCCCAACAAAGCCGAAACGGTGCAACTCGCGTTGTCGCCGTCGATAGCCTGCCACGCATCCTCAGTCACTTCGATGACTTGGTAGGAGGATGCCGACGATGAACCGAAGAACGACCCGTCACCGCCCGTGAACAGTCTTGTCCCCGTCCCCTCATGCTCTGCGGCGAGGCCTGCGAGGTCCTCGTCAGCATAGGTCAGTGACACGATGGCGCGCTCCGCCCCCTCCGTCATCGTCCATCCGACAGGCAGGTTGTCGCTGCCGACCTCCTCGGCCGTGCCGTTG
>CALNGU010000027.1 GCA_939800445.1 uncultured Bacteroidaceae bacterium
CGTCGCTGGTCGAGGGTGATTTCGGACTTGCCTATCAGCTGTCCGTCCTGTGCCGTGCCGTCGCCCCCAGCCCCAGCGCAGGATGCCACGGCGACCGCCATCGACATGGTTAATAGGTTGGCATATTTCATGATGCACATCATTTAATGGTTTACCCCACGAAGATAACGATTAATCGCAAACCCCTGCACGGCAGACCAGAGCATAAAACGCCACCGCCCCAGGCACAAACCTCCACATCCCCGCCGGCAAAGTTGCACCACACGGCGGGCAAAGTAAAAACAGAACTTTTGTTTATATATTCAAAAGTTCTGTTTATATAAACAAAAGTTCTGAATATTCGTACAAAACTTTTGTTTTTACTTTTCCCGCAGGGGGAAGCAAGTTCAGGCCCGGTGACACGCGGCTTTCCCCCTGACATGGCGGAATTTATGCCCGTGGGATATGCCGGCGGCTCAAAACCGCACAGTGACGATGGCGGCGACCTCGCTGCGCGTGTTGCCCTCGATCAGCTCCGGACCGCTGCACATCGTCTCCAAGTCATCGCGCGCCATGACCGACCAGCTCGCCCCGAGGCGCAGCCACCGCCCCATGGCACACTGGGCGATGGCGGAGAAATAGGTGCCGCGCCCCGACGCGGCGGGGTAGTAGAACGTCGGCGGCAGACTCCTGGACGGCAAGTAGATGCGCGAATCATAGTCATCGGTGTCAAACAGCGAGAACACCGCCGCGCACCGCAGCGGCGTGCGGGGGATGCGCCACGCCGCCGTCTGCGTCAGCGCGATGCCCCTCGACCGCCCCTGCCCGCCGCGCACGGCGAGGCAGCAGTCGATGTCGGTCTTGACCTCAAGGTTGTCATTGGCGGCGTAGACGAAACGCAGCCTCAGCTTGTCGGTGCGCACCTGCACGGCATCCACCGCGCCGTCATCGGCGGCACGGTCGCGCTGCGAGTTCCGCCGGCGGTAGTAGGCCGAGAACGCCAGCCCCTCGCGCGGCGCATAGACCGCCCTGGCCAGCACTTCGCTGCCCGACGACGGGCGGTCGATGCCGTAGCGCAGCCACGGGTGCGCCGAGCAATCGACGGCGAGAGTCAGGCTCAGCGACGGGACGGCAGTGACCTCGAAGCCGCAGAACACGCCCCTCTCGTTGCGCACAGCCCCCGTCGCCGACATCGACCGCGCATGATGAGCCACGTAGCCCGTGGCATAGTGGCGGTGCAGCACAAAGATGCGGTAGCCGTCGGCGGGATATATGTCAACGGCATTGAGCGTCGCCACGTTGCCCCTGCCGTCAACCGCCGTCTCGCCTCCGACGAAAATGCCCCGCCAACGGAAGTCGTAGGCAAGTCCGGCGTTGAAGAACCGCCTGCCCTCGGGATAGTGCGCACGGTAGGGTTCGCCACCAGTTGTGAACGGCCTGTTGAAAAAATCGCCAACAACCGTCAGCCCTATGTTGAAAACTCCGCCACGGTAGGTCAAGTTGCTGCCCACCATCGTGTTGCGCACGGCATCGCGGGCGGCAAGGTCATGGGCAAGGCGATGGTAGCCGTCGGTTTTCAACGACTTTACCAACGAGTTTTCAACAACCGCGTCCAGCCTGCGCGACGAGAGGAACGCCGACAATTCCCACCGCCCCACGGCGAATGTCGCCCCGGCACCGCGCAGGAAATTGCTTTCATCCGTCGATGAATGCCGCCGCAAGCCGCCACGGCGGTTGTAGAGCGAGGTGAGGTAGATGTTTTTGCCCATATAGTAGTCGTTGCTCACCACGAGCCCCTTGCCGAATGTCGCCTTGTAGTCGCCCACCGCCAACGCCTTGACCACCCCGATGTCGCGGGCGAAGAAGTGGGCGGAGTAGAAGTCATAGCCCTTGGCATTCGACCCACGGAAGAATTCCTCCCCGGGGTCCTTCTCGGCAGTCACGCCGATGCTCATCATGTCCTGGTAGCGGTAGGAGTATTTCACCGAATTATAGAACGGGCTGCCGGCATAGTAGCTGCCCGGAGCCTCCAGCCTCGCCGCCTCGTCAACGTCGGCATATCCCCGCTTGTCGTCGAGCGTGCGGCGGAAGCGCGTCACCAACTCGCTGCGGCCGCGCTTGAACATCGTGGCGAGCGTCGTCCGCCCCTCATCCGCCGCCTGCCCGACGGTGACAAACGGGCGCAGCATGGCGGCAGTGGCAACGTCCATCCCCTCGACGAGACGCAACTCGTCGAGCGACACCATCGGGCCGTAGGTGTAGACGTAGAAGAGGATGTTCTCGACCTGCACGGGCGAGAGGAAAGGCAGCACCTCGAGCTGTTCGCGTGTGGCGGCGTTGATGTCCACCTTGTCATGCGCCAGGTCGGTGAGCATCTCCTTGAGCTCCTCGGCGGCGGAGGCGTTGTCGTCATCGATTTCGATGAGCTTGTCAACCACGGCATCGACAGCAGCCGACGGCGAGACCTCCTGAGAAAGGCACGCGGTGGCGGCGGTGAATGTTGCCAACACGGTTGCCAACAGAGTTTTCAACAGGCGATTGTTGATAAGTAGCCCCATCCCTCACCACATTAGAAAGTGTAGTCGATGCCGCACATCAGCTCGGGACCGAGGCTCGTGTGCCACTTCGCCCCTGCATTGACGGTGAACGACGCAAAGTTGACTCCGATGCCGAATGTGGGGACAAACGGCGCACCGAGGAATCCCGCACGGATGTCGAGGGCGGTGATGGGCGAGTATTCCACCCCGACCTTGTACCACGGCCGCGATGAGCTTGACTTTTCCACCTCGGTTGTTAGCAACAGTGTTGGCAAGGGTTGGTAAGTCACGCCGACGGCAAACGAGACGGGGAGTTTTTCACCCGTTTTTCCCTTCACTATGCCCTTGCGGAGGGGATTGTTGACAACTACGCCGATTGTTAGTTTGTCGGTGGCATTTACCAACATCCCGAGGTCTGCCGTCAGCGCATGGACGTTCTTGTCGCGGTCGGCAAGCTGCCTGACATAGTAGTTGACCCTGACCCCGAGGGCAAAACGCGAAGTGAGGCGGCGGGCGACGGAGAGGCTGATTTTATTTTCGTTGTAGGCATCCATCCCGAAACGTGCAGCGTAGACGGTGAAATCGAGCACCTTCGTCGGCACGGCGACAAAGCCAGAGTAGCTCGACAATGCCTTCAGCCCGAAACGGTTGACGTAGCCGAGCGATGCAACCCTCCGCCCCGTGAGCGAAAAGCCGGCAGGGTTGGCTGCCGATGGCAGTGCGACCGACGACTTGCCCATGGAGTAGGCGCGGATGTCGATGAACGAGAGGATGTCTTCCCCACGCACATCGGCAGCGGCAAGCAGCACGATGGCCATGACGATGATGTGCCGTGCGATGCCCTTCATGGAGTGTCGGATGTTTTGTCAGAAGTGTGCATTTCTCTCACGATGGAAGCCGGCAGAATGGCTCTACCGTTTTTTACCCGTTCCACTACCAGCTTGGACGACGTTGGCCGCTCGATGCCAGGCGTTGCGGCAGGAGGCCACCACGCACCTCCCGCCACATCAGCCATGAGCACCTCGCGCTGTCAGACGATGCCGGGGATGCGTTTGGCAAAGTCCTGTATGCTGAACGTGCCATCGATGGGACTGACCTTTATCGTCCCCCTAAGGATGGAGAAGAAGAAATCACAGACCTTTTCGGGGACAATGTCCACCTTTTCGCCGGCCTCGTTCATCCCGAGGTCATAGGTGCGCAGCGTCTGGCTGCCAAGCGCGGTCGCCCCGATGAGGAAGTGGTTCTTCAGTTTGTCAAAGTCCACGAGGTCGGCCGCCAGCACTTTGCCGACGACCGAGTAGCTGTAGACGATGATGGTGCGCTGGTCCTCGGACAGCATGGTCTTCTGCTCATCAGTCGAGAGGTCCATCTCGATGCAGCCGGTGTTTTCGAGCTCCTTGTCACCCTTGTAGAGCGAACCGAGGTCGGCCAAGCTCAGGTTGACCATCGTTGTGGATGGGGTGCGCTCAATCGGCGAACCGCTGAACGCGCTCGGCAGCAGCAGGCTTATCTGCCCGTCAAGGAAGACGGTCGGGGCGTTGAAAGTGCCGGCAATGCAGTTTTTCATGTCGATGCTCTTGGTGGCAAACACACCGCCGATGACGACACAGTCATCCAACGTGATGGTGTCGGCAAATATGCTGCCGGCGACGAATGCATGGCTGAGGCGTACTTGCTTGGCATTGATGTCAGCCATGAACATCAGCTTGTTTTCCTTGCCGAATGATGCCACGGTGTCCGACGAGGCAACCGTCTTGCGGAATATGATGGTGCCCTTGGCATTAGAGTCGATGTGCAGCTCAAGCTTCGTGTAGACCGCACCTTTCACGTCGAGGTCGCCGTTCTCGACCTCCATCTTGCGGGCATAGACTGCACCCTCGATTTCGGTGTCGCCCATTATGTTGACATCACGGTCGAGTTCCGAGACCGTGCGCGGCAGGATGGAACTCCTGACGAGGTTGTCTTTGAGGAGTATGCCACCCTCCATGCTTATGATGTTCAATTCCTTTTTCATGTCGTTGGTTTGTTTATGGTTTGAAATTCAGGCGTAAGTCCTTGTCCCGGCACCGGCATACAAGCGGCGCACCACTTCCGCCACCCTTGCCTTGCGGCTGTCGCCGTCGTTGTAGGCATCGAGGGCGGCAAAGAAATAGTTGTCTATCTTCTGCTTGTCCTCCTGACGGAAGTCGGCGGTGCTGCCCATGACGCTTTGCCTGACTGCCTGCTCTGTGACCCCGAGGCGGCGGGTGGTGTCGTGCATGATGACTTGGGTGTCGCCGTGGGTCTCATCGCTGCTGCTCTCCACGACCATCACCGGCACTTTGTAGGTCGCCTCACTGCCTTCATCGCAAAGGACGGCGGCAATCCTCCCGGCAAGTTCCGCCTGCGAGTCGATGTAGTCTTTGGCCGAGTTGATGAGGTTGACGGCATTTGATTTGACGTGCGAGGCGGCAATCGCCGTGCGCACTTTCGCCGTCTCGTCACCATCGACGACGACGGTCGAGAGGAGGGACGAGTCAACCTTCCTGCGTTGCTCAGCCGTCGCCCTCTCGACGAAATCAAAACATGGCGCAAGGAGACTGTAGATACGGTTCTTCAACTCGCCGTTGAGGTCGTCAAACAGTTTGGAATAGCGTTCCTTGATGCGGTTGTAATCACCGCTCATGACCGTCTGTTTGCGGGCAAGCTCCTTGGACTGTTGTATCAATTCTCCAGCGAGTGCGGTCATCTGTGCCTCCTCTTCGGCATTTTGTATGCTTATGTTTTGGTCGATGACACCGAAGAAACCTTTGGTCGTGGCATCGCAAATGTCCTGGGCACTTTGCTGTTTGGCCTCGATTTCACCAGCCTGGAAAAGCGCGACCGATGCCGTCAGTCCTTGGACATGGGCGTTGCAAGTGCGCACGCTGCTGTCAAAGGGGGAGGTGTCAACCTCGACATAGATGTCTATCGGCTCGTGGAGTGTCACTTCCCTGGAGTGCGACTGACCTTGGCTGTCGGTGAAAGTGACGGTCTTGCTCAGCGTAATAACGTCGTGGATATGCTTTGTGTAGCTCATCTGTCCCTCCTTCCTACAATGTTTGCCAGTGCTTGTTCTGGTCAAAGAGCCTCTTCATCTCAGCCTTGACACGCTCGGGGATGCCGGCACTCTCGACCATGGCGGTGAAATTGTTGGCGACTGACGCGCGGGCCTGTTCGTCGGCATCGTGCCATGGCAGGTCTTTGCCTGCTTGCAGTGCGGCCATTGTCGCCGACATGAACGCCTTGTCCCCCAACCTTGCTTTCATTTGGGGGTTGTCGTGCACCTTTTGCACCGGATTGTTGCCTGTGCCGCACTCCTCGGTGATGACCATCGGGAGGGAAAAAGTAGCGTCTTCCGCCTGGAGGTCGTCATGCTTGATATGCTCGGTCAGGGCACGTGCCTGGTTGCTTTTCTTCAGATAGCTGGCGATTTCGTCAATCAATGCCTGGGCATTCCGTTTGATGTGCGCGGCGGCGATGGCCTGTGATACGGTCAGCGACTCGGACTGGTAGACCGGCACTGATGAAATCAAAGCGCAAATCCTGTTTTGTAACTGCTTGATGCGCTGCTCGCATAGCTCCATCACGGGGCGGTCAAGCTCCATGACACGGTTTTTCAACTCCTTGTTGAGCGCATTGAACAGCTTGACGTAGCGCGAAGCGATGAGGTTGTAGTCCTTGCCCATGCGGTCTTGCAGGGCCCTGAGTGCCTTTTGCTGCTGCATCAGCTCGATGGCCAAGGCGTTGGCATTGCTGCTTTCGTTGGCTACCTTTTGTTCTATCTGCGCGGTAATCAGGTTGAAGAAACCGTAGTTGAGCCGCCCGCAAATCTTCTCGGAGGAGACTTTTTCTTCATTTATCACAGCGGTCTGCATGACACCCACCGCCGCTGTCGTCGCCATGACGTTGTGGGACACGGAGTCCATCTTGTCGGCCATCTGCGACGTGTCGATTGTGATGTACTTTTCCATACTGCCCTCCTTTATTCATTTATCTCTTCCAAAGAGTTGGCGGCGAGCTTGGCGACGTTCAACGACAACTGTTCTTTGACGGAATCCTCAACCGAAGGCGACGGAGGCAGGACTGACTCCTGCGCATAGAGCGGGCTTATGCTTGCCAAAGGCCGCCGGCGGGCATCGAGTTCGCCCACATTGTCACCGGCAGTCACTATGTCCTTGGCCATGCGGTCACGGAGGGAAGCATCGTAGTACTCGATGTACTCGAATGACTCGGCCTTGTCGTCGATGTCCTCCTTGAGACGTTCCATGTAGTCATCAAAGTCGTCCTGTGCCTTGCGGAACTGTTGCGACTGCACTTCGAATGCGGCCAACGTCTGCCCCATCTTGTCCTTTTCGCCAGTCGCGTCGAGCGTAGCCGCCTCGCCGGTGGCAAGCTGCTGGCGCATTGTCCGCTTCATGCTTTCGAGGCTTTCGAGTGTCGTCTGCGATGCCAGGAACTTTGTCATGTTGCTGCGCATGATGTTGAGCAGGTCATCGCTCGACGAGCGGTTGCGCCCATAGAAGTCCTCGGTGTCGCGGTGCCACTGGTTGAGGAAGTCAATCTTCTGGTTCTTGATGTCGTTGTAGATGTGCATACGCTCAATCCTCGTTTCTGCGAGGAGGTTTTGCACGATGGGCGCGACGATTTCCTCCTGTATCTGGCTTATGCCAAACGGTGCTGTCGTCGTCGAGCCGTCCTCTGCGACCCAGTTGCCCGTGACGACATCATAGCGGACACGGGAACTTGCCTTCAGCTCGAATGGCTTGTAGCCCTCGACGGAATCGGAGTAGTTGAACGTCGTGTTGCGCATCTTCTCTATCTCGTCGTGTTCAAGCAGCGGGGAATAGTGGTTGTAGGAGTTCTTGAGGATGGTGAAAAGCAGTTTGTTGGAGCTTTCCACCATCTTGTTGTTAGAGGCGACCTTGAGCGTGGCGATGGTCTGCACGGCTATCCCCACGTTGTGGATGAGGTGCTTGAGCACGTCCTCAAACTGTGTGTTCTGCCTGGAGAACTCCTTCCGCGCCTGGTTTATCGCCTCGAATTGGGCTATCTCCTTGTCGTAGGCCTCCATGTTGAAGACGTTGACGACGGCGGGGAGCTCACGCTCGGTCGTGCCGTATTCCTTCAGATAGTCAATCATCTCCGTCCCAGGCTCAATGAGCGGCATCGAGACGGTCTGTGTCGAGATGTCTGACAAGAAGTAGGTGCCAGCCCTCAACGTGCGGTCGAGCTTGCCGAAATAGTCGTAGAACTTGACTTGCTGGATTGACCTCGAGTAGTCGTCGGTTTCCACCTCCTCGACCTGCTCGTTCTTCTCGATGATGGGGGCTTTGGTGGACAACTGTTCCAATTCGTCCATCGTCTCGCCGAGAGCCTTGGGATTGTTGGCCATCTGCATCTTGACCGAAGTGTGCGGAGTTTGCCCCGAGTAATCGATCACAATGCTCTTGCCGTCAAAAGGCACTTGCCTGGCAACGGGCACATAGGCTATCCCAATCTTGCTGACCTTGTAGTCGCGGAAGATTTCCCTCTTCTTCCGCTCCAGCTCGGCCTGTGCGTCGTCGATGTTGCTTATCTCACCATTCGAGCGGTTGAACTTGACGAGCGTGACAACCGCCATCGCCACCCCCGCCGCAATGACCAGCAGGCCGGCAATCAGCCCCACGGTGAACAGGAGGACGATGCCCGCCACCGCCACCACCGCCCAGATGATGAGGTTGCGGATGGTTTTCCGCTTGTCATCCTCGGCAGTCGAATGCTTGCCGGCGAGGGCTGCCTGTTGCTTCTCTATCTCTTCCTCCTGGCTGACTATCTTCTCGGCAGCACGGAGGTAGAAGTCAAACAGGACTTTGGCTTGATCCTGGTAGACATCAAGCGAGGAGTCGAAAACTTTACCTTTCATGACATTAAGTTTTTTATGGGTTACTAAGTCGTTCTGATTCGTTGTGCCACGATGTTCTCGGCGTTGGCAAGAGCCTCCTCCATCGCGTCGTCAGCATCGCCGCGTGCCACGGCGGCGGCAAGGCGGGTGAGTACGGCGGACAGTTTGTCCTCCAGCATGGTGGCCGTGGTGCTGTCGCTCGGGGTGATGTAGCCTATGCGCTCGGCGAGGCGTTTGATGCGCTGCTTCGTGCCATCGCTTATCGAAGCCGACAAGCCCGCCTCCATGTCAAGCCTGTCGCCCATCTCCTTGAGCGTGTCGCGGCTTGCGGCATTGGCGGCACTCTCGGCGGCAACAGAGTCCATCCGCTTGTCGGAGAACTTGCCTACGGCCAGACCGAAGACGAGCAGGGCGACAAACAATGCCTGGTAGAGCACCTGCCACTTGAAGCTGTCAGGCAGGAACAGCCCCACCACGACCCCCGCCAGCGAGAGCAGGATGTAGGCCGAGCTGACATAGATGTTGACACCCGTCGATGCCATGTTGCGCGAGAAGTCCTTGCTGCGCATGAAGATGTTGTCAGTAGCATAGACGAATGTCAGGAATGCCACAGCCAAGACCACGGCATCGAGCACCAGCACCCGCAGGTCCAAAAACCACGGGGAGACAAACCACGCCAGCACGCCGATAAAAGCCAGGCCGGCGACAGTGATGATGATGTTTGCACGTTTCATAACCTATCATTCATTTTTAGTTCCACAATTGGGGCAGAATTTCTCACCATTGAGCTTGTAACCGCACTTCTTGCAGCTGGCAGACTTGCCGACAGGGTTGCCGCAGTTGGGGCAGAACGCCGCGCCGGCGGGTATCTTGCCACTGCACTTGGCGCACAGCTGCTGCGGGGTAGTGGTGTGCAACGCCGCGCCGCAGTTGACGCAGCGGCGGCTGCCCGCCACGGTGTCGGAACCGCAGCGCGGGCATGGCTTGTACTCCTTGCCGCAGCGCGGGCAGTAGTGGTCGCTCGTGTCGTACTTGCAGCCGCAGTTGGCGCAATAGACCTTTGATGCCGCCTCCTTCACCTCTGGCTTTTCCCCTTGCGGCGCACCCTGCGCCTGCTGCGCCAGTTGGTTGGGCTGCATCGTCTGTCCCATCTGGTTGACCATGCCCATCGCCAGCACCGCGCCAAGCAGGCCGTTGCCGCCGTCACTGAGGTTGCTGATGGCACGTTCCTGTATGTCGAGGATGCGCTGCCGCTCAAACGAGGCCATGTCAGTCCCATAGCCGCTCGCCATCATCAGCCCCTCCTTGCTGGTGTCCTGCGCCACCGTCACGTTGAAGTCGGCAAACTCCAGCCCCCACTCGTCCAGCAGGCTGGCGCAAGCCATACGCGAATTGTCCGAGATGAACGACAGCCGCGTGTTGATGTCGGCAAACGTCAGTTGCAGCTGGTCAACGAGCTGCGCCACCTTTTCCGACACGATGCGCTTTATACGCCCGTGCAACGCCTCGACGATGTCCTCCTCGGCAAAAGGCGACTTGCCGTTGACGAGTTTGATGAAGAAAGGCTCGGCCTCGGTCACTTTGACCCCGAAGTTGACCGTCGCCACCGCCGGGAAGCCTTGCGCCTTGCCCGGGTCCTTGAGCAGGAACGTGGCAGTCTCGACCTCCATGTTGACTATGTCAGCCTTGTTGATAAACCACACCGAGGCCTCGATAGGGTTGCTCCCCCCGAATGGGATGCCGAACAGCCGCCTCACCACCGGGATGTTGGCACTGTCCAGCGTGTAGGGGCGCGCCCCGCTGGGCGGATATTTCTTCTCAATCTGCCCGCCCAACAGGAACAACGCCTCCTGCCCCTGCTTGACGTTGAGCTGGGTGTTGGACGAGAGGTTGCGCTGGGGGTACTCAACGGCGAAGTAGTGCCGCCCGTCGAATGAAAAACTGGGATTGTCGATGATTGCCATATATGATGAATTTTGTGTTTCTAACAGCGTAGTTCACAAATGTAATGTAAAGAAACTGCAAACCAATGGTCATTATTGATGATTTTGCCCCCGTTTGTGCGGCTTTTGCCGCGTTGGCGCGCTTGCCGTCGTGCGGAGTTGCTTTTTTGCGGCCGCCGGGTTGCATTTGCCGCGCCGTGCCGTCTGGTTGGCAGCCCGCGTTGCCAGCGCGTACTGGGACATGGGCAAAGTTGCCCGCACCTGGAGAAAAGTTGCATTGCCCCTGGCATAAACCTCGATACCCCTTGGAGAAAAGTATATTCAAAAGTTTTGTTTTAATATTCAAAACTTTGGTATATAAAAACAAAACTTCTGTTTTAATAAACAGAAGTTTTGAATGTACTTTTCCCCTTGCGCCGTACGGCTTTCCCCTTGCCCGTGGCGGAGTTTGTGCCTGGACTGTCCGGTCCTCAGGCTTGCCGTCGGGCTGGTGGGGACAAGTGTCGCGGCTGCGCGGTGCGCAGGCATCGCGGTTTACTTCTCAATCGAGAGCAGCCACTTGCCGTCCACGAGGACGAGTTTGGTGTCGTCTTCCTCGACATCACCGTTGCCGTAGGTGAATTTCATCTTGACCACCGCGCTCTTGCCGTCCTCGGCGATTTGCTCAGATACGACCTCGATGTTTTTCACGCCGCCCTTGGCATCGACCTGGGGCTTGCCTTTCTCGTTCCACATCTCGGTGAGCATCTGCTTGGTCCTCTCGATGTCCTCGGGTGTAGCGTCGCCGTAGTCGATGTTGTCATAGACGGCCTCTGGGTTTCCGCCGTAGAGGTCTTCGGCATACGCCTTGGCGGCTTCGCCGGGAGTGCTGTTGGACGAGCAGGCTGCGAACACGAATGCGAGGGCGCACATCATCACTGAAAGAAGTTTCTTTGTCATGGTAGTTAAGTTTTAATGTGATTAATAGAATGTGTATTTCACTTCGAAGAGTCTGCTGTTGTATATGTCCGACGGCATGATGTATTCGCCCGTGAATCCCGGCATCGAGAGGTGCGTCCTGCGACCCTCGGTCACGTCGATTCCGCAGCGGGAGTAGACGAGATGCACCAGTTCCGTGCAGTACAACCGTGCCGTGTCGGTCAAGTCATAGTCGTGGTCAAACTCCACGCCCCTCGCCGCCAGCCCGAGGGCCAGGCGTGCCGCGCGGCGGGCCACGGTGCTGTCGCCGGTGAAATGCAACAATGCGCCCTCGCTGGCCTTGTCGTGGG
The DNA here is from genome assembly GCA_939800445.1 of uncultured Bacteroidaceae bacterium. Classification (GTDB taxonomy): domain Bacteria; phylum Bacteroidota; class Bacteroidia; order Bacteroidales; family Bacteroidaceae; genus Avibacteroides; species Avibacteroides faecavium. The sequence goes on from CALNGU010000027.1 coordinate 11,630, forward strand.
CGAAGAATGAGCGGACGGCCTCGGCCTTTACCCTGTCTGGCGCGCCGTCCTCCACGGTTTCACCAGGGACGGAGTGCACCACTTTCATCTCGCCGCCGTCAAGTGCCAGGATGCCGATGTGCGAATACCTCCCGTCGGGGTCTGCACCGACGACGGCATGGCTCGCCACCCCATTGCCACGGCGGAAGACGAGGTCGCCCTCGTGCATGGACTCCGCAGGGAAGGCGAATGAACTGCCGCCTCCCCTGCCTCTCCCGCAAGCGGCGACTATGATGAAGCCAACAATTGCCAAGGTTGTCACCGCTGCCGTTTTCATAGCATCATTATCCTGTTTCACATTGGCAAATGTAGTCCCAGGGCTGCCCACACGGTGTCCATTGGGTAAATTTCTGCTGGTCATTGCTTCAATGGCGGGGCGGGGGGAGGGGTGGACGAATGTTTCATGCATGGAAATGGAAGAAAAATATGCCCGCCGTTGCGCCCCCATCCACCAAAGGGCAACGGCAGCACCGGCACAAAAAAATCGGCGGCGGGCCGATGCCCGTCGCCGATTGATTGGATTGGGTTGTCCTAAGCCTTAGAGCTTGTTGACCTTGACAGTGTTGACCGGCTTGCCGTCCTTGCAGATCTGGACGAGATACATACCAGCCTGACCGTCTACCTCAACACGACGCACTTCGTTGGCAATCGCGCTGATGCTCTGGCTGTCGCGGAGCGAACCATCGACAGTGTAGACATTAACAGTGTATTCGCCTGCCTCGGCAAACACCACGTTGACAGCGTCGGTGAAGGGGTTGGGATAAACACCCATCTGTGCCACCGTGTTGCCGTCGATGCCTGACTGGCCGACGACGATGTACTCAGCCTTGGTCATCACGTCGTTGCCCCACATATTGCTCAACGTGAGTGTCACGTCGTAGTTGCCTGCCGTGTCGAACGTGCCGACCGTGCCTGCCTCGGTGTTGACCATCGAAGTCGCACCCGGAGAAGTGAACGTTGCAGTCGTCACGATGTCAAGCGTGCCAGGGAGTGCCGGGTTGCCGGTGACACCGTTGTTGCCGGTGGTGGTGATATCCTCGACAGCCGAGGTGTTTTCGCCTGCACCGCCGAGCTGCTCGATGATGCGTGCTGCCCATCCATCGCCCGTGCCGCCATGGCCGAGGTTGGCAAACGTCATGCTCTGTGCATCATAGTTCTCGAATGTCCAGTAGCCCATCAACTCTGAAGGTATCTCTTTGCCGTCATAGCCTGCCATAGCTTCGATAACCTCGTCGTCAGAGAGAGCCTTGTGCCAGACTTGGACATCATCGACAACGCCATTGAGGCCTGCATGGTAGACGTTTGAACCGCCGATGTAGATAGGACATTCAGCGACATAGGTAGGTGAAGTCTCGGCAAAGTCACCTGTCAATTGACCGTTGAAGTATATCTTCTGTGACCTCCCGTCATAAGTGATGACGATGTGTGACCAGAGGTTGACACCGAGGCCATAGGATTCACGGTCGAAGAGGTTGCCGTCCGTGCAGCACTGCAGGTTGGGAACCTCGTGGCGGTTGCCATTGCCGTTGAATGTATTGTTATAGGATGGGACACTCGGGTTGTAGAGAGAGTAGGAAACGATGTTGTCGTCAAGGATCTTCCTGCCCGCGCTGTTCTCAGTCTCAGGCCAGATGATGACCCAGAACTGTCCCCAGTTGTTGTTAGGCCAGCCGATACCCGTGTAACGCTTGTTGATGAGGTTTGTGCCAAACTTGGAGTGTGCAAAGCTGGTCGGCTTGACCCACAGTGCGATTGAGTATTGCTTCTGGTTGATAGGAAGCACGTTCTTGGGCAACATCAGCATATAGGGGTCTTGGATTTGCAGACCGCGTGACACTGTGCCTTCGCCAAGACGCTCAGCCGTGTAGGTGAGGGTCGTGCTCTCAGATGCCTTGATGCTGGTCGGGTTGGCAGTGAAGTCCTCGATGATAGGCAGCGCACCGACAGCGTCAGAAGAAATCTGGATGAAGCCACGGTAGTAGATCATCTCGTTGTCAATGGTCGTCAGCACTACGTCATAGTAGCCCTCATCTTCAATCGTGAGAGTGTAGCTCGTGCCACCGCTTTGACCACGTGTGACATACTCGCCTGTTACCGAGTTCATGATTTCCCAGTAGTCGGCCTCCTCGTGCAACGGGTCGATGAAGCTTATCGTGAATTCTTCACCTGCCTTGATCACTGCCTTGTCGCACTGTATGCCATCGACCATTGTTGCTTCGATTTCAGCATAGTCGCTCCAAGCGATTTCGCTCTTGGTCACACCATCGGGGGCAACAGCGCAAACACCGACACGATACCTATTGACTGCCGGGTCAGCAGGTGCGCCGACAACGTAGTGTGCCCATGACGAAGTGATGCCGCAGAACTCGGGGTCTTCGCCTTCAGCCTGGCTCCATACCTCGAAGTACCAAGTGTCAACATCCTCGTTGTAGATTGGCTCGGAAGCTGCAATCTTCTCGGGAGTGAGCTCACCGCATTCCCAAATGAGCTTGAAGTCAAGACCATTATAGACGCGCTTGAGCAACTCAGACTTGGTGATAGTAGGAGTAACGGGGCTGTAAGGGGTCTGCGGAACGATAGCGATTTCGCCCACCAATGCCTCGTAGTTTGCATCAGTGTCCTCGAATGTCAGACCGATGAGGGCGACATTGCCGTCCATGCCGAGGTCAGAAGCCTTGGCAGTCACCTTGTTCCACTGGCCTGCAGCCTTGGCATCAGCTACGTCCATGTAGTGGAACTCATCCTCAGAACCGACAAACGACCAGAAGAGCTTCATGTGAGACTTGACACCGTTGTTGATTTTGTAGACGAAAGTCACATCGTCATCAGCTGTCACGTCAAAGTCAGTCTTGAAGAGGCGTACGTTTGAAAGTTCGGTCTCACCGTTGAACTTCAGAGAAGTGCCTGCAAACCAAGAGTCGTCAAACGTGAAGCCGCAGTTGATAGCACCTTCACCCATGAGGAGGGCATCATCGTTGGCATCTGTAATCCACCAACGCCAAGTCGGCAGATAGTCCTGAACACCCACATTGTACCACTTCTGGTCAAAAGCGACTTCGCCGTCCTGACGGAAGCAAGTGCCGTTACCCAAATTGAAGTAGGTGACGAAAGGCAGGTCGTTCATCGTACTGCGTGCCGGCATATAAGTCGCAATGCCATGGAAGTTCTTCATGGCTGCATCAGCCGAGCTTGACTGGCCGGCAATTGACGGAGTGTTGGCCGGGTTGCGATTTCCGCCAGAGAAGACTTGCTCTTGCTTGCGCAGATAGCAACCTTGCACGGCAACATCGCTTGAGCCATCCTCAGTGGCGTTCTGGTAAATCATGTCGGTGGTGTGGTTACCCCAGAAGATGATAGATACGGGTTGATCCATAATCTCTGTCCAGTTACCATACCCAAGCCATTTGCCCTGGATGTCAAATCCGGCATACACATCGTAGGAATCACCCTTGGCATCCACAGCGGTTTTGACAGACGTGCCAAGCGAGCCAGACCAGTTGTAGTTGAGGAAGTAGACATCGGTAACTTGCTTGCCGTTCTTCATGAACCAATCGACCTTGCCGTCGTTAAGGGTAGAGCCAAGGTCCATGTAACCGGAGTTAGAGCTTGTGCCATACCAATAAACGTGGAAATGCCAGCCCATCTGCGGAGCCAACTCGAAGCACTCAGCGAAGAAATTCTGGATGTCAGATGCATGGCTGACAGTAGCCTCGGGATTGACGCAAAGACCGTCAACGCCGTAGTACTTCATGAACTTCAACAATTTCACCGAATTGGCATATTGGCCACCGAGTTCGTTCTGACCTTTCTGAGCAAGCAGCGAGAAGATGCGTCCTGCCTCAGAGTTGTCAGAGCCCCATGAATCGATGAACAGCGTGCAACCGTTGGGCACACCATTCTTGTGGGCAACGTCGCCAAATGCGCCTGGGACACGAATCCAGCTCAATGACCAACCGCAATAAGAATCGAGGTATGACCACATACTGAAGTTGTCACCATCGGCAACATAGCGGGGAAGCTGCTGCCAGTAGGTGTCTGAGATACCCATAGGAGTACACAAACTGAACTTACGGTCCTGGGTCATCGTCGGGTCAACCTGGGTTGCAGTGTTGACGAAACGGTCTTTCATCCTCACGCGTGAGATGAAGAAGTTTTCATCCTCTGACAACTTAGTCCCTGGCGTCCAAGTCGGGAAATAGTCAGAGAAAGCTGCATCGTCTTCATCAAAGTACTTCACGTACTTTTCGTGGGTAGGAATGCTTTGTGCAGCAGCTACCAACGCGCAAGAAAGCATAATGCCTGTTAATGCTAATTTCTTTGCTTTCATGTCAATGTTTGTTGTTAGTTATTAAATGAAGATTTCTATCGTATACCTTATTATATATAGGCAGGGGAAAACTCCCCTGCCTGCTTTTGTCAGAACCTGCGGTTGTCGCCAAGCCCGCTCAGGTCTTCAACATCCCACCAAAGATATGTCCTCTCAAGGTTAGGACCGCCCAATGCATCGAGACCAGTAGTGTTGATGTCCTCGGCTATGGACGAGTCGGATGCATCCCATGGGATACGGCGGATGAGCTTGCCACTGTCGAGAGAGCCGTCGCCTATGTCATCATTCATGAAGATGCGCGGATAGCCTGTGCGGCGCAAGTCATTCCATGCCTCAAGTCCTTGGGGGAAGTTGGCAAGCCACTTCTGGGTGATGATTTGCTCCAGATGCGTCCTGTCGTCTGCACCTCTGTCCCATTTGACACCAATCGTCAGTTCGCCGGCAATGTCATTGAGATGGTTGGCATAGTCCACGTAGTCGATTGATGTGTCGGCTGCTTCCTGATTGTAATAAGCAGTATATGCATCCGACATATTATTCTCATTGAACATCTCTTGTATGCCAAGAGAATACAAACGGTCGGCCATTCTTGACCCAATTTCCCAACGGAGATCGGCTTCAGCCTCCATGAACAACGCCTCCGAATACTTCAATATCGCAACAGTCTTTTGAGCAAACTGGCCGGACAAACCAGAGTAGTTGACGTATTGGTTGGTTGCATCACGCGGGGACAACGAAATGCCCGTCCTAACACCCACCACGTCAGAGTTCATGGCCAGCTGCACATTGCCCTGCGAGTCGCTGATGTCACCCATATTGGTGGTGAACCAAGCATCCATGAGTGGGAAGTTCAGTCGCTTCATGATGTTCTCCATCGATGCGTTGAGACGTGTGTCGTCCCAGTTCTCGGAGATTGCCCACAGCGGGTTTGGACGGCCGTCATCACCAGTGTACTCGACGCTGCGCTGTATCAGACCATCATTTATGGCAGACTCGGCCTCAGTCCTTGCACGTTCAGGATCGACATTGCTCATCCTGAGTGCCATCCTCATGCGGATAGTGTTTGAGAACCTTATCCACTGGTCAACATCAGCACCGCAGATGTCGTCATAGTCCTGAAGCAAGGTATTGATTGAGTCCTGGTGCTCTGCCGGTGTGTTGCGGAAATTGTCAAGCACCGCTTTTGCACTCCTCAGGTTGTAGAACAATGAGTCGTAAATCTCAGGCATCGGGGTGTAGGTCAGCGGGGACTCCTGCTTATCCTGTTTGTAGTCCCACCAAGGGAACGGCCCGTAGATGTCGGACAACTCGAGGGCGGAGTAGCAGTACATGATGTTGCACATCGCGCCGACCTCCTTCAACCCAAGGGCATCGGCCGAGCGCATCACCGGCAGTGCGGCCTGAGCCAACTCGAAGAAAATGGACTTCGGGCTTTCGCAATAGTCCTTGAAGTAGGCATAGGCTGTCGGAAGGTTTCCACCGAAGTTCTGTGTCCCTGCCATATAGCCAGCATAGTTGTCTATGTGGATGTTGCACTGCACCTGGTACTGGTGCGGTTGCGAGGTGTTAGGGTCGATGGCACGGAGCTTCTTCTGTGCGGTGAGGAACATTCCTGCGGCTTGCTCATAGTTGGCAGCCACCATCAAGTCCCCGTCTGACACCTCCGTGTTGGCATTCAGGTCGTCAAGCAATGAGTCACCGCAACTGTAGAACAGCGGGAAAGCTATTGCTGAAAGAACCAAGATATTACGGAATTTCATTTTCATTGTCTTGTCGTGTTATGGTTTAGAATGTAGCTTTAATAGTGATACCGAATGACCTTGTAGTAGGCATACTGAAGACATCGACATTGCCCAATGCGTTCTGCGTGCTCAATGAAGTCTCAGGATCTATCGGGGCATCCTTGTAGAGGAAGAAGAGGTTGCGGGCATTCACGCCGAGCGTCAGGTTCTTGCTCTTGCCGAAGAGGTCGCGGAATGTGTAGGCCAAAGAGATTTCACGCAGACGGAAGTTCGTAGCGTCGTAGACGTAGTTGCTGCCAAGGGGAGCCTGGCCACCAGTCGCCTGGTAGTACTCATAGATAGGCACAATCTGGTTCTCCAACCACATACCCGGCTTGGATACCGTCCCAGCCTTATTAGTCCACATGATATTGTTGGCCTCGGAGTTCAGCCTTGCTTCCGCAGATGCCACAGAGTTGCCGGCCTGGTCAAGATATGCTTCGGTGAAAGATATTACCTTGCCGCCAATCTTTCCATCAATGAGGAAGTAGAACTGGAAATCCTTGTAGTTGAATGTATTGCTCCATCCGAGAGTGTGCTTGGCATTCATGTTGCCGAGGTAGACATTGGACTGGCCATTCAATTTATATGGAAGACCTTCATTGTTGACGACAACGTCGCCATTGCTGTTCCTCATGTAATCGACTGCATAAAGGTCGCCATAAGAGCCGCCTTCCTCGAATTTGACTTTCAGACCACTGTTCTTACCCATGTCAACCTCGTAGACGAAGTCCAGACCGTTCTGCCTCTTCGCCACAGTCAGAATCTTATTGGCGTTGAAGGCATAGTTGACCTGGGTCTTCCAACTGAAGTTGTTGTTGGGAGCGAGGATATAGTTGGCAGTGATTTCGACACCTTGGTTACGCACCTTACCACCATTAATATATACTTCCTTGCCGGCCGAACCTTGGTACTTCATGAATTGATTTTTCATGATTGCATTATAGTACGTAGCCTCGACATTGAACGAGCGGCCAAACATACTCAAGTCGAATCCTGCCTCGAATGAGCCTGTGGTCTCAGGTTTCGGATCCTTGAAATTGACTATACCGCTGGCAACATACGCACCGGTAGCCGGGTTGCGGGTTGCAGAAGCGATGAACAGTTGGTTAGGTATCGAATTACCCACAACCGAATAAGACGCACGCACCTTCAAGTCATTGATGAACTCAGGCATAGTGAACATCTTGCCCAGATGCGCATTCGCACCGACCGACCAATAGGCGAAATGGGGCTTCATGTCGCGGAACTGAGTGAAAGCACGATACCAGTCATCACGGTAGCTGCCCTCGACCGTCAACATCTCACGCCATGTCAATTGCGCTGTGGCAAACAATGCACGCTCCCAGTTGTTTGTCTCAAGACCACCATAGTTCTCACCAGAGCTGATGTAGATGTCGTCAAGGACAAATTGGTTGGTTGACAAGTCTTCCTGATAAGGTGCGCCCGAACTTGCGGTCGGAGTGATGCGCCAGTAGTTTGAATGCGAATTGAGCATACTGCCACCAAAGTTCAACCCGATGTTGAAATCCTTGATGTCCTTGTTGTAGCTGAACATGAAGTCGCCGTAGAAATCATACCCCTTGGAATGATCCAGAATCAGACGACCGCGGTCAATCATGCCGGCATTGTGCCAAGTGGTCGCATACTGGCGTTGCTCGTCGTTCCTCTCGTTGAAGTCATATTTCAAACGCGCCTGCACCGTCAACCCGTCAATGATGTGGTAGGTTGCGCTGAAGCTACCAAACACACGGTTGACCACTTCTTCCGAAGTCAGGCGGTTGAGCAGCCACCACGGGTTGTTAAGGCTCAGGTTGTCGTCGTACCAGACCTGCTTGCCGTACATCGGGCTTGACAGCTCCGACTGGATCTGGTCGAGCACGTAAATATCGTTACCGTTGGCATCAGTTGACTTGACCAGCGCGTCATAGGTGTTGGACATCCACGTTGCGCCAAAGTCGGCATAGTGCGTCCTGTACCAATCCATGTCCAAGTTTCTCGGAGCCATGTAGAGTTGGTATATCGGGTTGAAGTAGGTACCACCCGTCGGACGGTTCTTGGTCTTCTGGTTGATGTAATTTGCCGAAATGTCAATCTTCAACTTATCGTCAAAGAACGAGAAGTTCTGTCTGAAACTGATGTTGTGGCGTGTAAATTTATTGGTCTCCACTATTCCATTGGCCGTCGTGTTACCATAGGAGAAGTAGGTCTGCACCGTCTTGTTACCGCCGCTCAATGAGACCGAGTTGTTGAAGTTGGTCCCGACACGGTAGAAATCGCTGATGTCATACGGAGTGTTTGACAGATGCACGTTGGGCATATTCGGGTTGGACAACTGGTCGGCAGTCAATCCGCCCAATTTGCCGCCCCAGCTGGTCGATGGGACGAACCATCCGTTCTCAGAGCTGCCTTGCACCTGGGCACCATAGACATTCTGCAACTCAGGGAGCACAAGCGGTGTCTCAAAAGTGGTGCTGCTCGACACATCCACCCTCAGACCACCTTCACGGCCGCGCTTGGTGGTGATCATGAGCACACCGTTGGATGCCGCGCTACCATAGAGGGCTGCCGAGTTTGCACCTTTCAGCACTGTGATAGACTCGATGTCATCGGGGTTCAATTGTGAGAGGGCATCGCTGCCTTCGCTCGAACCGCCCTCGACGATGCTGTAACCACCGTCCGACATATTCATCTGTCCCGACACGCTGTTCTGCATCGGCACACCGTCGATGACTATCAACGGCGAGTTGTTTCCCAGCATTGACGCGTTACCACGCAGCAAGATTTTTGATGCGCCGCCCGCACCACCGGCATTGGGGGTGATGGTCAGGCCCGCGCTCTTGCCTTGCAACGAGTTGATGAGGTTGGCCTCCTTGGCGCGTGTCAGCTCATTGCCGCCGACGGTCTGCGTCGCATAGGTCAACGTCTCGGCTTTCCTCTCGATACCCATCGCCGTGACGACCACCTCGCCCAGCAGTTCTGCATCCTCGCGGAGGGTGATGTTCATGTTTTGCCCGGCGGCAACGGTCTGCGGGACATAGCCCACATAGGAGATTGAGAGCTGCGCCCCCCTCTTGACCTTGAGGTTGAAGTTGCCGTCAAAGTCAGTGATGGTGCCGTTGGTCGTGCCGACCTCAGTGATGTTCGCGCCGATGATTGCCTCGCCGTTGGCATCCACGATGCGTCCGCTGGCGGTCACTTGGTCATCCTGCATGACTGCCGCAGCCTCGGCTGTGCCTGTCGTGCCCGCAAATGCCGGAGCCGCCATCAGCGAGAGGGAAAGGAGCGAGAAAAGCATCCCCGACCCGACCACGCGGTCAAGGCGGAAACCTGCCTTCGTTGCTTGCGTTTTTCCTTTGTTCATACCTTTTTGTTCGTTAATGTTTATGATAATGTTCTATTTGCCAACTTGACACTGTTTGAACAGTTTTTAACGAAAAATGTAAGCAGGGAGCATATTTCATTTTGGGAGCAGTGCGCCACGCATCGCGATGCTGATTGTGATATGTGGCGGCATATTCCTAAAAAAATAGAATATCTATTCCCTCTTCCATTTTTGATGCAGACAAATATATATAAATTTTAAGGATATAAAACAGTTCTATTGTTAAAAGATTGCCAAACACTAAAAATTTGAAACGCTTGCCTCAAATCTGCTTTCAATTTGTCCTGCAAGCCGCCGTAACGGCTGGCGGCGGCAACCTTTTCCACCTGGCATGGCGGCGAAAATTGCAAGGCAGGCTGGCATTCCACCATCCGTGCGCCATCTGCGGAGCGGAGGGACGTGGCACAGGCGACATCCGCCACCGACGGGCTCGAACAGCGACCGCCGCCGCACACAGCCATCGGTGGCGCGTGCGGCGGCGGTTGACATTGTGACAAGTGTTTCCCGTTTTTAACATCATTTTAATAGTTACGAAACAGGCAAACCGAGGCACGTCACCGGCGGTGTCATGCCTACAAGCTCATCTCAAGGATGGGGAACGGGTTGCCCTGCCCGTCGGTCTCGTTGCGGCGGATGACCTTGAAGCCCATGTGACGGTAGAAT
>CALNGU010000028.1 GCA_939800445.1 uncultured Bacteroidaceae bacterium
CCCCCGCCGTCGAGCAGCATACGCTTGGCCAGCTCCATCTGCCGCAACTGGACGTAGGCGGCGAGCGTCTTGCCCGTCTCAAACTTGAGGAGGTCGGCAAAATAGGCCTCGGACAACCCGAGGTCGGTGGCAAACCACGACGGCGACAGCATCCGCCCCCCGTGCAGCCGCCCTGAGGTGATGCACTCATCGGCCATGCGGGCAAAGCGGGCGATGATGGCCTTGTTCTTGTTCTCCCGCGTGATGAACTGCCGCTCGTAGTAGCGCGCGCAGTAGTCGAGCATCAGCTCGATGTGCCGCGACAGTATGGTGGCCGAGTGGCGGTCTATGGCGTGGTGCAGCTCGTCCTCGATGTTCTCCAGGCAACAGGTGATTGTCTCCGTCTCGCGCTGCGAGAGGTGGAGAGCCTCCTCCTTGCGGTAGTCGAAAAATGTGTAGTTGGCCATGTCGCGCTGCAACGACGTGCACGACAGCAGGTCGGGATGGAACGCCAGCAGCCACCCGTGGTCGGGCAACGTGCCACGGCGGCTCATGCTGAACACTTCGCCCGGCTTGAGGAAGACCATCGTAGCGTTGGCGTAGTCGTAGTAACGCCGCCCGCACGACGAGCAGTCCGCGCACTCCTCAATCAGGAGGATGGCGTAGAACTCAAACTTGACCGCGTCCTCCTGCACCCCCGGCTTCTCAAGGTTGATGAGGGTCACTTGCGGGTGCAGCGTGGTGCAGCCGAGGCAACGGTTGCACTCACCCACGGTTTTCAAATCAAGCGTACTCTTTCCCATAAGACCAATATGCCTGCCAGCGGTAGTCGTTGACGTTGCAAAAGTAGGCGGCATGGGCGGTATGCCATAACCTTTAATACGGGAAACAATACCAGTTTTACGGATGCCACGCACAGCACGGCGGCATTCCAAGGCTCATGCCGTAAAAAAGGTTGCATCATCAGTAATCGGCATACAAGGGCAACGGCAGGAAAGGTTTACTTTTGCATCAACGACAAACGATAAAAACTGTGACATCATGCAACTGATAAAAGACAAACAATTCGGGGGCGAACGTCCACTCTTCGCCTCCCACGACCTTCATCTTGACAACGTGACCATCCTCGCAGGGGAATCCGCCATCAAGGAGTGCAGCAACATCGTGGCTACCAACTGCCGTTTTGAGGGCAACTATCCGTTCTGGCACGTGCACGGTTTTACCATCGACAACTGTTATTTCGCCGTCGGGGGACGTTCCGCCCTGTGGTACTGCGACCACCTGCGGATGAAGGACACGGTCATCGACGCTCCCAAGATGTTCCGCGAGATGAGCGACATCGACATAGACAACGTGGTGATGAACGATGCCGACGAAGCGTTCTGGCGTTGCAACGACATCCGCGTCAGGAATCTCAAGCTGCACGGCGGGACCTATCCCTTCATGTTCAGCAACAACATCCGTGTCGATGGGCTGGAGAGCGACAGCAAATACGTCTTCCAATACGTCAAGAACGTCGAGATACACAATGCCCGCATCACGACCAAGGACGCATTCTGGGAGGTGGAGAACGTCACCATCTACGACTCCGAGCTCAACGGCGAATACCTCGGCTGGCACTCGCGCAACCTAAGGCTGGTCAACTGCCACATATCGGGTGAACAGCCGCTCTGCTACGCCCACGACCTCGTGCTGGAGGGCTGCACATTCGACCCGGCGTGCGACCGAGCATTCGAGTACTCGACCCTCACCGCCGACATCAAGGGGAGCATCACCAACATCAAGAACCCCATGTCGGGACGCATCACCGCCGACCACATCGGCTCAATCACCATCGACGAAAACATCAAAGCACCTGCCGACTGCATCATCGAGGAGCGCGGCAAGTGACGCGCCGGGGGACGGGGCGCACCGCCCCACCCCGCCGCCACGGCACACGACAACGACGACACGACACCAGGATGAACAATCATGACCTCTCGCCGGTCAAGCCCTCACAAAGGCTCGTCTGGCTCGACGCACTGCGCGGTTTCGCGCTGCTGGGGATATGCCTTGCCAACTTCCCCGAGTTCTCGCTCTACACATTCCTCAGCCCCGGGGCGGCAGCGGCCATGCCCACGGCGGACGAAGACGGCGTGGTGCGATTCCTGCTCTATATGCTGGTCTATGGCAAGTTCTACACCCTCTTCTCGCTGCTGTTCGGCATAGGGTTTTCCATCATAATCGCCAATGCCAAGAAGAGGGGCGACAGCGGCTTCGGCCTGTTCTACCGCCGGATGGGAGTGCTGGCGGCGATGGGGATGCTGCACCTCATGTTCATCTGGAGCGGCGACATACTGCTGCTCTACGCCCTGTTGGGGATGCTGCTACCGCTCTTCCGCCGCGTCAGCGACCGGGCACTGCTCGTCTGGGCAGGAGTGCTGCTCGCCATGCCCGTGGTGGTCGATGCCGCCTGCCAGTTGGCCGGAGTGCAACTCTCGCGCCCCTTCGTCGAGTGGCAATGGGAGTGCTGCGCACGCTACGGCATCACCGAGGACAACTTCGCATATTGGTTGCGCGATGCCGACAGCTACGGCGAAGTGTTCCAATTCCTCTTGCAGGGCGCATTGGTCAGGGCACAGGAGTTCATCGACGGCAACCGCTACTTCAAAGTCCTCGGGCTGTTCCTCATCGGGCTGTACATCGGCCGCCGCAAGATAGTGGCCGACATCGCCTCGCACCGCGCCTGGCTCGCCAAGGTATGCCGCGCCGGCCTCGCCATAGGGCTGCCCCTGTCGGCCGTCTACGCCTGGGACGCGATGCACGGCCGCCCGCTCGGCACGGCAGGCCACAGCGTGCTGTATCTTGCCAGCGTCTATCCCCTCGGTTTCGCCTATGCCTCGGGGCTGTGCCTCCTGTGGCTGCGGCACGGGCGGTCGCACGTCTGGGGGTGGCTCGCCGCACCCGGGCGCATGGCACTGAGCAGCTACATCGGCCAGTCGGTCATCGGCGTGCTGGTTTTCTACGGCATCGGGCTACGCCTGGGGGCAAGCCTCGGGCTGGCTCAGACCGAGGCGGTGGTCGTCGCCGTCTACCTCTTTCAGATAGTGGCGTGCCGCGTGTGGCTGCACTACTTCCAGTTCGGGCCGCTCGAATGGGCGTGGAGGATGCTCACCTACGGCAAATATTTCCGCATCATGAGGAGGAAGTAGAGACGCCGCCTGCCGCGTCTCGTCAATATGCCGCGTGATGATGACGGATGCATGGATGATGAGGAGACGCAGCAGGCAGCGTCTCTACGAGCTACGTGCCAACCTTTCTGTTCACTAACCGTATGATGTAGAGACGCACAATATGCGTCTCCCGCGATAGGCGGCGATGTGCCAGGAATGCCATGCGACGGGGAGGAGACGCATATTATGCGTCTCTACAAGTCACACCCCGCTTTCTGGCAATCACATCAGGAGACAAATCCCGTGACGACAGACATAAACTTCCACCACACGCCGAGAAAAGTTGGTTGTCTCGGCGAGTAAAGTACATTCAAAAGTTTTGTTTTAATATTCAGAAGTTTTGTTTTTACTTGACTCACCGAGACAAGGAACTTTTCTCGGCGAGTGATGGAACTTATCTCCTGACACCATCGGCCAGATGCCCCGTGGCGGCGGGCGCGACATGAGGCGGATATGCCGCGAAATGGTGATTTTGCCGCCGCCATCGCCCGAATGTCACAAGAATTTCATAGTTTTGAAATGACCAAAGCACGGAGGATGGAGAGATGGCAGCAAGCACATTCAGGTTCAAACATTTCGGCATCAGCCAGCAACGCACGGCGATGAAGCTGGGCACCGACGCGGTGCTGCTCGGCGCGGTGGTCTGCGTGCCCGACGACGGCACGGTGCTCGACATCGGCACCGGCACGGGGATAGTGGCCATCATGGCGGCACAAAGGAGCAGCAACGCCCGTATCACCGGCATCGAGCTCAACGGGGAGGCCTGCGCCGATGCCGTGGCCAACGCCGCCGCCTCGCCGTGGAGCGACCGCATCGAGGTGGTGCGGGGCGACGTGAGGACGTTTGCCCCCGGGCGCAGGTTTGACTGCATCGTGTCCAACCCTCCCTACTACGAGGGACAGACACGGAGCGGCGACGCGGGCAGGAACATGGCGCGGCATGACGGCGACCTGACCTATGCCGAGCTCATGCGGTCGGCCGCACGGCTGCTCGCCGACGAGGGGACGTGCACGGTCATCATCCCGGCCGACTGCACGGCGGACATGGTGCGCGAGGCCAATGCCAACGGGCTGTTCCTCTCACGGGAGACAGCGATTGTCACCCGTGAAGGCAAGGCGGCGAGGCGCGCCATCCTGCAATTCCGCCGCAAGGTGGAGGCCATCACGGCCGAGACCATCACCGTCAGGGACAAGGATGGCAACTACACGGAACAATACGCGGGGCTGACACGCGACTTCTATCTGTTTTTTTGACTGTATTATGCAAACCGAAGCGATAAAGACCGAGACACTCACCTACCGCGCCGCCGACGTGGCGGGGTATGTCAACTGGATATACTTCCTACACAGCTGGGGCTTCCCGCCTTCGATGGCGGCATTGGGCAGCATGGGCGGCGGCACGGAGGAGCAGCGACGCTGGCTCGACAGCCTGCCCTATGCTGACAGGGACAGGGCGATGGAGGCCGCGAGGCTCATCGACGATGCCGTGACGCTCATCGGGGAGATGGGCGACGGGGTGCGGGTGCTGTTCAAGTATGCCCTCTTCGCCGCCAACTCAGACGGCGACGACATCGTGGCGGGCGGCACGCGGCTGCCTTTCCTCAGGCAGCAAATGCCGGGACGCGACGGGATGTGCCTGTGCCTCGCCGACTACATCGTCCCTGCCGGGAGCGGACGGGAGGACACCCTCGGAGTGTTTGCCGCCACCATCGACGGGTGCGGGGGATGGCACGACGACTACCACCGCCTGCTCACCCTGACCGTGGCCGAGAGGCTCGTCGAGGCTGCCGTCGAGAAGGGGCACGAGCACGTCAGGAAGCGGGGCTGGGGATATGCGCCCGACGAGGATTTGCCGATGGAAGATATGCTGCATGAGCGGTTCATCGGCATAAGGCCGGCAGTGGGCTACCCGTCGATGCCAGACCAGTCGATGAACTTCCTCATCGACCGCCTGCTCGACCTCGGGAGCATAGGCATCAGGCTGACGGGCAACGGAGCCATGTCGCCTTCCGCCTCGGTGGACGGGCTGATGTTTGCGAACCCGCATTCGAGATATTTCGCCATAGGCAAGATAAGCCAGGAGCAAATGCTCGACTACTCCCGCCGCCGTGGCATCGGCGTGGAGGAGCTGTCGAAATTCCTAAGCAAGAACACACTATAAACGAAACGAGATGATAGGGAGAACATTCTACTCGCTGTTTTTCAGCATAGCTTTTTCGGATATCATCATCTATGTCACCCACATCCACGCAGCAGGGCAGACGTGGGCAAAGGGGCTGTGGTTCGTGCCGTCGCTGCTGCTCATCGCGGGGCTGGTGCTGGTGATGTACGGGCGGAAACAGTTCTACATGATTGACAAGGCGCACGTGGCATCGTTCTACTTCATGTTCTGCCTGTCGATAACGATACCCAAATGCGTGTTCGCCGTGACCTACCTCACGCGCTACATCTTCCAGCAATTCACGACCACCGACCTCCACACGCTGTTCACCGACATAGCGCTGGTGCTGGCGGCGGCATTCTTTGTCGCCATAACCTACGGCACGTGGTGGGGATGGCGGTGGGCCACCGTCAACAACGTGAGCATCAAGTGCGGCAGGCTGCCTCGGGAGTTTGACGGATTCAGGCTGGTGCACATCTCGGACATCCACGCATCGACATGGAGCGCAAACCCGAGGGATTTCTTCAAGATTGTCGCCAAGATAAACGCGCAGAAGCCGGACGCGATAATGTTCACCGGCGACCTGATAACGCACAAGACATCGGAACTCACCTACATCGAGAAGCCGTTGCGGGCGTTGAAGGCAAAGTACGGGATATACTCCGTGCTAGGCAACCATGACTATTCCCCCTACTACCCTTGGAGGAACATCATGGACAAAAAGAAGAATCTGGACGACCTCATCAACCTGCAACACGACATGGGATGGAAGCTGCTGAACAATGCACACGACAGCATCACCATCGGCAACGAAAGCATCACAGTCATAGGAGTGGAGAACTGGGGCGAACCGCCGTTCTCAAAATACGGCAACCTGCCTGCCGCAATGCAGGGGGTGGACGGCGACAGCTTCAAAATCCTGCTGTCGCACAACCCGTCGCACTGGGAGGCCGAGGTGATGTACACCGACATAGACCTGACCCTCTCGGGCCACACCCACGCGATGCAGCTCAAGGTGTTTGGCCTCTCACCTGCCAAGTTGAAATACAAATACTGGAACGGGCTGCACAAGGAGAAAGGGAAATACCTCTACGTGAACGAGGGACTGGGATGCACGCTCATCCCCTTCAGGTTCGGCACGTGGCCGGAAATAACGGTAATCACCCTGCGCAGCAAAAGATGATGAAAGAAAAGGGATGGCTCAAGCGGCCATCCCTTTCGCCTTGTCACTTCTTGTTGAACACTATCAACGGCTTGTCAAGCTCGAAGAACAGTTTCTTGGACATACTCGGATTTATCATCCTGGAGAAGAGGTTGCGCCTGTAGCGTGCCATAGCGATGGCATCGACATGATTGTCGGCGATGAAAGCGTTCAGCCCCTTCATCGTGTCATCGTAGGGCAAGATGGCGTAATCGAACTTTATGTCGGGATACTTCGTGGCAAAGAAATCCTTTAGTCCCGAGATTTTAACTTTCTTCCAGTCGCTGTTGACGGAATCATCCATATGCAGGAAAACGACTTCCGCCTTGTTGACCTTGACTATCTCATAGAGCGAGTCAAACGAAAGGAGGTCGCGGCGATCAAGGTTGGTCATGAAGACAATCTTGCGCATCGCCGACAGACGGCTCTCCTCAGCCCCTTGCGGAATGGCAACGACGGTGGTGCTGCTGCGCCCAATGATTTCCTCGGTGACACTGCCGATGAGCTTGCCTTTGTCGTTGCGTCCACGAGTGCCCATCACGATCATGGAGGAATCTTTCTTATAAGCATAATGGAGTATCTCCTCCTCTGCCACGCCCTCATATATCTTCCAGTCAAACTTGACATCCGGCAATTCCTTGGCAGCCACCTTTGAATTGAGCGATTCGACAAGGGCTGTCATCTTCTCATTGACGGTGGCGAGGGTCATCTGGTACTCCTCTATCGAATTAACCTCGTTCTCAAATGGAAGCATGGACGAATACACTGGCGGAAAGAACACATGGAACAGCGTCACCGTCGAATGCGTCGCCGCCGCATAATCAAAGGCGAAATAGCAAGCCCGCATGGAATAGTCGGAGAAATCTATCGGGACGAGGATGTTGTTCGCACCTTCTTTCCCTTCACTCAGCCATTTCCCGGATTCAAGCACTTCCATCGCTTTCTGGATGTCTTTGGCATTGATGCACACCTTGACACCCGATGAGACGAAAGGCTGGATGATGTTCACATTGTAGAGTTCGGCCATGATACCTTCACTCTCCAGCACACTCTTCAACACTTGCGCCTTGGCGTAGGTAAGAGTTATCAAAGTTACCAACTCATCTTTCATAACCTTTGTGTTTTAGTTTGATTGCTTTTCTAAAATGATAAAATCTCCACTCCCACACACGTGCGAACAGAGATTTTATTTGATAGTTTTTTGCTTGGCTTGCTTCAAGAGCAGCAGTTGCCGCCATTCACCTCTTCAAGAATGCCAAGAGCCTTATTGAGGATTTCGTCATTGTCGAGCATAACCATACCACCTTCCGGACCCGGCTCTATATGCAGGCCGGCACATTGACCACTCGTGTAATTGCTGCCTCCGAAGTAGTTTCTGACAGTCTCGACATCAAGCCCGAGTTCATCGGCAATCCTATGCATACTACCGTCAGGCAATGAATCCTTTATTCTCCTCAACTCGTTGAATGTTATCGTCCTTCCCATAATATCACAATTTAAATTAGTAGTAATGGATTAACTTTACGCTCTAAATATATGACTTAATCACATACAAAGCAAGTGACAAGGGCGATAATTATATATTTTTTAAAGATAAACTTCTATCGTAGCTAAAACAAGAAGAACGGCCACTGAGGCAAGGAAGACTGCATTTATTAAACTCACTGATTTGTAGGCAACCTTGTAACTTTGCTTAAATAAATACTTCTCTCCCAAGAGGAACAGGCAGTAGGTCACTATTCCTGAAAACACGCCGACCAATGCACCGCAGATTATATCCCCTGGATAATGCACTCCGAGGTACATCCTCGACCAACAGTTGACCAAAGCCCAGAGTGTCAACGGCACTGTGAATTTCCACGACCTGATGACCAAGGCACAAAAAGTGAGCGCGGCAAAAGAGTTGGCCGCATGACCAGAGACGAACCCGAAGCGTCCACCACGATAGTCATTGACGACACGCACAAGCTCCGCCAAAGCCGGATCATGTGTCGGGCGCAGCCGCTGGAACGTCGGTTTGAAGAAACTGGATGAAATCTGGTCAGCCAACACAAACGTCAAAGCCAAGCAGACCACCAACAAAAGGGAGTCGCGCAGCTTATTGTTCTTGGCGATGACATAGACCACTGTCAGGAGCATCGGTATCCAGACAACAATCTGAGTGTAATTCCACATAAAACTGTCACCAAACGGTGACGAAGCCCCGTTTATAGCCAACAAGAGGCGCGTGTCAAGGTCCAGCAATGATTCAAGCATGGCAGTAGATTATATTATTTCCAAAGATGAACGCGGCACCCACCCCGACTGTTCAGCCGAGATTGATATTTCCACCCAGTCCTTCATGGACTTGTCACGGACATTGACCTTGTAGCCCTCATGGATTACGAACAATGCTGTGCCGCCATCGCTCGGCGTGCTCTTGACCGTTATGCTCGGGACCATTATAACAGCATGATCTTCCGCAAGGATGTCGCTGCGCTGTGAAAATGCACAGACATTGCCCACCACCGAAACGAGGAAGCAGACAAGGCAACAATAGAAGCCGACTTTTTTAAGTAACACGCGCTTGCCCCATATATATAATGAGAGAAAGAGCAAGAAAGCGATGAATGACGATGCCGCCAGCCACGCCCACGCATCAGACGACATGGCGTGCTTCAACCCGTCAAACCAGCGTGTGTAGAACATTGCACCCTCATCCTCATATTTATCCACCGTCTTGGAATAAGCCAAGGCCAGATTGGTCTTCACATCCTCATCCGACGGGGCAAGGAGCAATGCCCGCTCATAATTGAGGATAGCTTTCGCATACATTCCCAGGCGGTAATAGGCATTGCCAAGGTTGTAGTAGACTGCCGGAGCTTCTCCCTCATCGGCAAGCAAACGTTCATAGATGTCGGCAGCACTCCTGTACTGCTCCTTGGCGTAAAGCGAATCGGCAACTCCCTTGGAAAGTTCCCGCCCATCACTGCCCAACGTGACTACCTGGTGTCCAGCCACAACAGTCGTGTCATCCTGTGCCACGAGCATGGCAAACGGTGACAGCAGCAGGAAGAGCAAAAAATATATTGTTTTCTTCATAAGCACCTTGTCATTTCCTTATATTGTTTTCTATCTTGATGATGACATCCTTGGCATTGGAATAAACCCTGTCCATGGCATCGAGCTTGTCACCTGGCGCGTAACGGGCGAATTCGCACTCGTCAAGCAACGAGATGAACGCCTCGATGTCCTGTTCGGCAAGGCCAGCCGCAGACATTTTTTCCTTCACATTGTCACGGTTGAGCTCCGAGGTCGCTATGTTGAGCTTGTCAGCCATATATCCCCACAAAGCACGCAGCACCTCGTCGTAGAAACGGTCATGATCCTTGGCCTTGAGCAATGCCGAGGCGCGTTTCATCCTCTTGCCCACCACCTTGTTGGCCCGCCTGTTCCTGAATTTTGCCACGTTCATGCTGTCCGCCACGTTTTTACGATATACAAAAAACATTGCAAGGAAAATGGCAAATGGTAGTATGTAAAGCAGCGCATAGTGCAATGATGTCGCAAAGAACATACCATGCTTTTTGAACGTCACATCACCCGACTTTATGTACCTGATGTCGTTGGCCAGGACTTTCACGTCCTCCTTGGCAGTAGCACCGTAATCAACCGACTGCGACCCGCCACCTCCATTCTTGGACTTATTGACGTTGAGCGTATAGGAAGCAGCGGCGAGCGACTTGTACGTCCCGCTTTTCGTGTCAAAGTACTTGAACTCAACGGACGGGATTTCATATTTCCCTGGATGCCGTGGTATGAGCAGGTATTCGAAGACACGGTTTCCCGACATTCCATTCGACTTCAGCACGACATTCTCGCTCACTTTCGGGTCATAGGCTTCGAAGTCGGTCGGGAAATCAATCGACGGCGCATTCACGAGCTTGAGATTGCCAACTCCGGACAATATCAATTTGTAGGTGACTGCGTCGTTGGCATCGACCTCGTCCTTTGACAACGACGACTCAAGGTCAAATGAACCGACCGCACCGATGAACCCTTCCGGCCGCGGTGACGGAAGCGACTTGACGTTGATGCGCAACGTAGGTGTGTTCAAGGTCTTCTTGACAGACACATAGGACGAACCGCCAAAGAAAGATTCAAACGGGTCGTTGGTGCGCACTTCCTTTGCAACCACGGCATCAAAGCGTGCAGGGGCTATCTCCAAAGTTCCGCTGCGTTGTGGGAAAAGAAGATATTGCTTCAAGATTGCCGTGTTGTAGTTGCGTCCATTGTAATGCACCAGCGAATAGTTGTTGGATTGTGACACTTCCACCTCTTGAGAATGGAATCCGTTGAAATCCGGCAGCTTGGCATTCTCGAAGCCACGCAAGGCGACGGTGTAGTAAATCTTGTACGTCAACAACAATGCCTCCTGCTCGTAGACATTGGTCTTGCTCGCGGTGACGCGCACAAAAAGATCATCGCTCGAAACCGATGTCGAAGATGAGGCTTGACTCGAACCGCCTTGACCCGCGGATGACGATTTCTTGTCAGGTGGCAAGACTTGTATCCGCAATGAATTGGAAATCAACTTCTCATTGTCAACGACCACGGTCGCAGCCGGGATGGTGAACGTCCCCTCCTTGACAGCCTCGACCATGTAGGTAAAGGTGATGGAACTGCTCGAAGTCGTCTTGCCGTTGACAATCTGCATACTGCTGGAACGTGAAGTGCTGGGGCCGAAAATCACGCTTATGCCGTCCACGTTGGAAAATCCCCGGAAGTCCTTCACATTGTCAGAAGTGTTGACTGTGAACGTGACGCGGAATTGGTCGCCTTTGACCACCGTCTTCGGTGCTTCGGCTGTTATCGTATGCTTCCCGGCAGCCTGCACAGCCACCGTGAGCAACAGTAAAAATAATAGTATAATGTTTTTCTTCATATCCTACCAATTGTTTTCAAGGTCATGCCCTGTTGCGCGGTTGATGCGTTGCTGGACTTCCTCGTTGACACGTTTTTCGTCTTCCATTATGGCTTGGAGCATTTGCTCGGCATTCTCCTTGGACATTTCCTCATTCTGATTTTGTGGAGAAGCTGGCTGGTTGTTTTCCTGGTTCTGCTCTTCCTGCTTGTCCGACTGGTTGTTGTCGTTACTGTTGTTGTTTTTGTTTTGTTGCTGCTCTTGCTCCTGCTGTTGTTGCTTCTGTTGTTGATCCTGCTGGTTTTGCTGTTGTTGCTGTTGCATCATCATCAAAGCCTTGGTCAGATTGTACTTGGCATCGGCATTGGCCGGGTCATTGCGCAAAGCGTTTTTGTAGGCATCGATGCATTCGCCGTACTTCTGCTGCTTCTGCAACGCCGCCCCCATGTTATAGTATGCCTTGGACAACAATGCTTTGTCTGTCTCGTTGTCAATGGCTTTCTTATATTCCTCGGCTGCCTCATCATATTTTCCATCCCGGAACAAGGTGTTGCCGAGATTGTAATGTGCGACAGGAGATTTGCCATTGACATCCAAAGCCTTGCGGTACATCACTTCGGACTGGACATAGGAACTGTCCTCATATAATCTATTGGCTTTGCGCACATAAGCCCTCTCCTCCTTTTGCGCGAAAAGGGTCGCTGTGGCGACAAGCAACATTGTTGTTATTAAAAAGAGCCTTTTCATCACTCAGAACAATTTTATCTTTCCTATCCTCTTATTCCTCTTATTCATCACAAACATTTCAAACATCAGGAAGACCAACAAGACCCACGCTATAGGCACGAACTGCTCATTGTATTCTGTGTAGACCTTGCTCTCGACATCATCTTTGGCGAGCTTGTCCATCTGGGCATCTATTGCCCGTTGTGCCGCATTGTTATTTGATATGTAAGCGTAGATGCCGCCACCGGCCTTGGCAAGTTGCTGGCAGAGCGACTCGTTGAGTTTGGTCACGACAACATTGCCGTTGCGGTCTTTCATGTAGTCATCTGTGCCTTCCACCATGATAGGGCTGCCCTGCAACGAGCCTATGCCAAGGACATTCACTTGGATTCCATTTTTGGCCGCCTCTTGGACTGCCTCGACCGCTCCTGGTTCATGGTTTTCGCCATCGGTGATTACGACCACAGTCTTTGCCGAGTTCGGTGATGCCGTGAAACTCCTCATCGCCAGTCTTATGGCCTCACCGATGTTTGTGCCCTGCCTTGAAATCAATTTAGGCGAGATGTTGTCCAAAAACATTTTGGCGGACACATAGTCGGATGTCATCGGCAATTGGATGAAAGCATCGCCAGCAAAGACTATCAACCCCACCTTGTCGGTGTTCAGCTTGTCTATCAGGCGGGAGATCAACAATTTTGATCGCTCCAAACGATTAGGGGCGACATCCTGCGCCATCATCGAATTGGAAATATCCAATGCAATCACTACCTCCACCCCACGACGTTTGACAGTCTCATACTTGCCACCAAACTGGGGACGGGCTATCAGAAACACGGACAGGACAAACGCTACCAACAAAAGGATGAATTTCAAATTCACCCTGAACGAAGAATAGTTTGGCATCAATTGCTCCACCAATGCCGCATCGCCAAAAGTTTTTATCTTTTTATTCCTCCTGTAATTTGAATACAGGAAGATGACAATAAACAAAGGCAGCAACAGCAATAAATAAAGATATGCAGGACTCTCAAATCTAAACATACGTCATTTCCTCCGTCTTCTATGCTATCCGTCTCAACACCGTTGTCCTCAACAACAAATCAAGAGCAATCGCTATCAATGCAATCAATGCAAATGGTTGATACTCCTCTTCCTTGGTTGAGAACTCCTTGACATTCAACTTGGTCTTTTCGAGTTTGTCAATCTCCTCATAGACTTCTTGCAGTTTTGAATTGCTCGTGGCTCTGAAATATTCACCGTCTGACGTGCTTGCAATCTCTCTCAAGACTTGCTCGTCTATCTCGACAGGCATATTTATGTAACGTACACCCATTGCGGTGGGATAAGGGTATGGAGCTTCGCCATTGGTTCCAACACCTATCGTATAGACCCTTATGCCAAATTGCTTGGCTATCTGCGCAGCCGTGAGAGGCGATATTGCACCTGCATTGTTTGTTCCATCGGTCAGCAGGATTATGACCTTTGACTTAGCCTTGCTATCTTTCAGACGGGTGACAGCATTGGCTATGCCCATGCCGATGGCCGTGCCGTCTTGCACGAGGTTGCACTTCACATTATTAAATAGATTTAACAACACCTCATGGTCAATGGTCAGCGGACACTGTGTGAAGCTCTCGCCTGCAAATATGGTCAAGCCTATGTTGTCGTTTGGCCTGCCATTGATGAACTGTGCTGCAACATCTTTCGCAGCCTCAAGACGGTTGGGTTTAAGGTCTTCGGCAAGCATACTGGTCGATATGTCTATTGCCATCATGATGTCTATTCCCTCAATTTCCGTGTTCTGCCAATTGTCAGAAGACTGCGGACGGGCGAGGATCAATATGACCATAGAAAGAGCCACTACCCGCAACAAGAATGGAGCATGAACCAACCACTCCCTCCAAGTCTTGCCTACGGACCGATAGGGTGAAGTGTCTGAAAGCCTGATTGACGGCTCGATGACTTTATTCTTACAGACATACCATATTATATATGCAAGAACAGCTATGAATAATAAGAATATATATTTATTAGCAAACGTCATTTCTGTATCTATCCATGAAATTAAAACAACATTATCCTTATCTCACGCACAGAAAGCACCAGGAACACCATGCCAATCAAAGCAGCCAAGATTATAAAGGCCAATAGCATCCTCTTTTGCCGCTTGCTTCTCGGTTCCTCGATTACGACATCATGCGGTTTCTCACGCTCCGATTCTTTCACTTCTTCCTTCGTCTTATTTATGAAAGCAACAGCTGAAAGCAGATTGGCATCGTTTTCATTCAACATGGGGACGTATTTGGCAAACTTCACCAAATCGGCCACAGTGAAGAGCGACTGAAGCTGACGCAAAGACTCCTTGTCATTAGTCTCCAAGAGCTTATCAACAATCTCAGAGGAAGTCATTTCCATCGCGCTGAAACCGAATCGTCCAGAGATGTAAACTCTGAGAGCCTCGGTCAAAGACGTGTAATAATCTTTAGGATCTGAAGAGTGCGACAAATTTCGTTCCTTGATTGACTCAATTATCTTCTCCGCCTTTTCATGTGGCAACAATTGCGGCTCGACATGGATGACTTTGATGATTGGCTTGTTGTCCCTATATCTTATGAACAGGAACACCGCTACGGCGACAAGCACAACGGTCAACAACAAGAAAGATGACATTGGCAGCCAATCAGTAAAGACAAAGTCAGGCTTCTCAATTCCACTTATGTCCCGTATGTCATTGGCATCGGCATTGTCAATAGGATACCTGTAGACACGCAATGGCATATCCTTTGACAAATATTCGCGACCATCAACCAAGACCTTCAGACCTGGGATATGAAAGAAGGCTGAGTCGAATGAAGTAACATAATAGTCGCGGGCAATGGTCATCCGCTTCCCCTCGTTCAGGAACAATGTGTCCAGTTTGCTCTTACCTACGACTTCAAGGCCTGTAACGATGGTGTCGTTGTATTCCGGGAAAGCCACATTCGCGTCACTGTCCGCAGTCACTTCCAATGTCAGTTTAGCCTGCGAGCCGATATACATCTCTACTGAATCAATCTTTGACTCAACTATGACATTCTGGGAATGGATAAATGGGCATATCGCTATCGACAATGCCACAAAGAAAACTCTCCTCCAACCTAATACTTTCATCATCATAATCACATTTTCCTTGACCGTTTAGCAAAAAGCGACATTAGAGACTTGACAAAGTCCTCATCAGTCCTGATGGATATTGAATCAACCTTGCAGCGGGCGAATACCCTGTTCAGTTCCTCTTGCCGTTTAAGCCAATGTTCCCTGTGGGCATTACGCACCACCTTTGATGAAGTGTCGATGTAACGTTCTGCTCCCGTCTCAGAATCTCTGATATGCAACAATCCCACATTCGGCAATTCCGCCACACGCATATCGTATATCTGAATGGCAACGACATCATGTTTTTTGTTTGCAACGACAAGTGGAGAATAAAGGTCACTGCTGTCAATGAAATCTGAAATCAGGAATGCTGTACACTTCTTCTTGATTACATTAGTCAAATATTGCACTGCTGCACTCACATCCGTCTGCCGGCTTTCCGGTTTGTATTCGAGAAGCTCCCTTATTATATAAAGGATGTGTTTCCTGCCCTTCTTGGGAGGGATGAACTTCTCGACTTTATCGGAAAAGAAGATAACGCCGATTTTATCATTGTTTTGAATTGCCGAGAACGCAAGCGTGGCAGCCAGCTCGACAAGCATATCACGTTTTAACTGCTTGCGTGTGCCGAAATCCAAGCTGCCAGACACATCGACAAGCAGCATGACAGTCAATTCACGCTCCTCTTCATACACCTTGACGTAGGGTCTGTTGAAGCGCGCCGTCACATTCCAATCAATGTCACGCACGTCGTCACCATATTGGTATTCGCGGACTTCGGAAAATGTCATTCCCCTGCCCTTGAATGCCGAATGGTATTGTCCGGCAAAGATATTATTGGAAAGCCCCTTGGCTTTTATCTCTACCCGACGGACTTTCTGAAGTATGCTTGAAACTTCCAACTTGCAGAGAATTTAATTCCACGACACATCAGGGCACCTCTACCCTATTAAGTATTGAGCTTACAATCTCATCAGCCGTAGTATTCGATGCTTCAGCTTCATAAGTCAACCCTATCCTGTGCCTGAGCACATCATGGGCGATGGCTCTCACGTCCTCAGGGATGACATATCCTCTCTGCTTGATGAAAGCATATGCCCTCGCCGCCAACGCCAAGTTGATTGACGCACGTGGCGAACCACCGAAAGCAATCATGCCCTCAAGGTCAGAAAGCCCGTAGTTGGACGGATAACGTGTGGCAAACACTATGTCAACTATGTATTTCTCAATTTTCTCGTCCAGATAAACTTCGCTGACCACCTTGCGTGCATCCATTATTTCCGTTTTAGAGACTATCGGGGTCAAGTTGGTCTTCTCATTCGAGATGTTCTGGCGCATGATGAGTTTCTCTTCCTCAAGTTTCGGATAGTCTATCACCACTTTCAGCATGAAACGGTCAAGTTGCGCCTCAGGCAACGGATATGTACCTTCCTGCTCAATAGGGTTCTGGGTTGCCATTACAAGAAATGGTTCAGGCAACTTGAATGTACTGCTACCGATGGTTATTTGCCTCTCCTGCATGGCTTCGAGCAATGCACTCTGCACTTTTGCCGGGGCACGGTTTATCTCGTCGGCGAGGACAAAGTTGGCAAACACTGGGCCTTGTTTGACTTGAAAGGCTTCATCCTTCTGGCTATAAATCATTGTTCCGATTATGTCGGCAGGTAGCAGGTCTGGCGTGAACTGCACACGATTGTAAGAGCCATCGACAAGTGTCGCGAGTGTCTTTATCGCCAATGTTTTGGCAAGTCCAGGGACACCCTCAAGCAGTATATGGCCGTCCGAAAGCAGGCCTATCAACAACGATTCTATAAGGTGCTTTTGTCCGACTATGACACGGTTCATTCCAGTCACGAGGTTTGTCACAAAAGCACTCTTTCTCTCAACCCTCTCGTTGAGGGCACGGATATCAATGACTTCTGACATAACTATGATTTATTGAATTCTTTTCGTTTTTAATGCGCCCAAAAGTAGTGCTATTAATATTACTCGTCAACTTAATTAATGTAAAAAAACCTCATGTGACATAAAGCAAACAATGTGCAGACTCACTCCTTCACCAATGCCCCATGGCCTTAGGAAACACTTGGAAGCATCAACAACGATGCATTACCTCAAGAACAATTCGGAGACAAACGAACCAAACTTACATTTGTCTTGCGATTTAGCCATTTTATAGTTAATAAACCTAAAAAACACAGCAGTCACATCGAAAAAACTACGGCTTCAAATGATATTTTGCTCTTTAGACATATATTTGTCACAAAGTGTTTACTGACCAATTAAAATCTGTACAATGGGAAAAGAAATTAAATTCAGCCTCGTCTACCGCGACATGTGGCAATCTTCGGGCAAATACCAGCCACGGCTGGATCAACTGGTGAAAATCGCCCCGCTAATCATAGAGATGGGATGCTTCGCACGTGTTGAGACCAACGGCGGAGCCTTTGAGCAAGTCAATCTGCTCTATGGTGAAAACCCCAACAAGGCAGTACGCGCATTCACCAAGCCGTTCAACGAGGCAGGCATACAGACACATATGCTTGACCGAGGTCTCAACGCGCTGAGGATGTACCCAGTCCCTGCCGACGTGCGCCGTCTGATGTACAAAGTCAAGAAAGCGCAAGGCGTGGACATCACGAGGATATTCTGCGGACTGAATGACGTGCGCAACATCATCCCTTCAATCAAATACGCCAACGAGGCAGGCATGATTCCACAAGCGACCCTGTGCATCACGTTCTCACCGGTGCACACTGTCGAATACTATTCCGGCATAGCTGACCAACTGATTGCCGCCGGCGCACCAGAGATATGCCTCAAGGACATGGCTGGCATCGGCCGCCCCGTATTCCTCGGAAAATTGGTCAAATCAATAAAGGAGAAACACCCGGACATCATAATCCAATACCACGGTCATTCAGGACCAGGTCTCTCGATGGCTTCCATTCTTGAAGTGTGCAAGAACGGCGCAGACATCATCGACGTGGGCATGGAGCCGATGGCATGGGGCAAAGTGCATCCCGATGTCATCTCTGTCCAGGCGATGCTGAAGGATGCAGGATTCAAAGTGCCTGAAATCAACATGAACGCCTACATGAAAGCCCGCTCGATGACGCAAAGCTTCATCGACGACTTCCTCGGCTACTTCATGGACGAGACCAATAAATACACCTCATCGCTGCTCCTCGGATGCGGACTGCCAGGCGGCATGATGGGCTCGATGATGGCCGACCTCAAAGGCGTACATTCGGGCATCAATATGATTCTTCGCAGCAAGAACGAACCCGAGCTGACAATCGACGACCTGCTCGTACGCCTCTTCGACGAGGTGGCATACGTATGGCCGAAACTCGGATACCCACCGCTCGTGACACCGTTCAGCCAATACGTCAAGAACGTTGCCCTCATGAATGTCATGTCACTCGTCAAAGACGAGCCACGCTGGTCTATGATTGACAACAACACATGGGGCATGATTCTCGGCAAGAGCGGCAAACTGCCAGGCAAGCTCGCACCCGAAATCATCGAGCTCGCCAAGCAAAAAGGCTTGGAATTCACTACCGACGATCCGCAGAAGTACTACCCCGACCAGCTCGACCAGTACCGCAAGGAGATGGACGAAAACGGCTGGGACTACGGTCAGGATGACGAAGAACTGTTTGAACTCGCCATGCACGATCGCCAATACCGCGACTACAAGTCAGGTGTCGCCAAGCAGCGTTTCGAGTCCGACCTGCAAAAGGCCAAGGAAGCGAAATTCGCCAAGCAAGGTTTCAACGCCGAGGACATACTCAAGATGAAACGTGCCAAGTACACCCCCATCGAAGCTCCCGTCCGCGGCCAAGTCATCTGGGAAATCGATGTCGTTGACCCCTCAACCGCACCCGTCATCGGCAAAGAGTACAAGCAAGGCGACCACTTCTGCTACATCACTACCCTCTGGGGCGAACATCAGGAAGTGCTTGCCAACTTTGACGGACGCATCACCGAGGTTTGCGCCAACCAAGGCGACAGGGTGATGAAAGGCGACATCCTCGCCTACATCGAGAAGAAAGACTAAGACGGCAACGGCCAGTCCGACCACGACAAAGGCGGCCACCACGGGAATATTCCCAGCGGTGGCCGCCTTTACCATTATTATATATGCACGTCACAACAACCCCAGCCACTCAAGCAGCGTCGGTGTGAGCAGTGCTGTCAGGATGCCGTTGAGCGTCAGCCCGAGGCTCGCAAAAGCACCGTACTTGCGGCTCACCTCCGCCGCCGTCGATGTGCCAACTGCATGGGCGGCAGCCCCCATCGACAGACCCTGCG
The DNA here is from genome assembly GCA_939800445.1 of uncultured Bacteroidaceae bacterium. Lineage (GTDB taxonomy): Bacteria > Bacteroidota > Bacteroidia > Bacteroidales > Bacteroidaceae > Avibacteroides > Avibacteroides faecavium. The sequence continues at coordinate 19,634 of CALNGU010000028.1, forward strand.
CCATGGGACTGGCAATGTGCGTCAGCTGCATCGCCTTGAAACCCAAGATGCCGCCCAGCAGCCCCACGCACACCACGACAGCAGCCGTCAGCGACGGGATGCCGCCCACGGCACGCGCCACCTCCATGGCAATAGGCGTTGTCACCGACTTGGGCGCAAGCGAACAGACTATCGCCTGCGACGCGCCCAGTGCCTTTGCGACAAGGACGACCGACACCACGCCGACGACACATCCGGCCAGTTGCGACAGGAGGATAGGCAGGATTTGCTTGCGTATCGTCTCCAGCTGGAGGTAAAGCGGCACGCCCAACGCCACCACCGCCGGCCGCAACCAGAACTCGATGAGATGCCCGCCCTCATTGTAGGTCTCATAGCTGATGCCCGCCGACTTCAAAAACACGATGAGCACCGCAATCGTCAGCAGGATGGGATTGAGCAGCATCAACCCCGTGCGCCGCTGCAACCACTTGGCAAGGAAGAACACGCCGAATGTCACGGCTATCAGGAAAAACTCATTGCTCAGGAAATCCATCACTCGCCCTCCCCACGTTTTTGTCCAGGCCTGCCCACGGCACGCCGCACCAACTGGTAGACCCACCCCGACGTGACCAGCACCAGCAACGTGCTCACCACCGTGGCAATGGCTATGGGCCAGAACTCAGCCCGTATCACATCAAAGTAAAGCATCAACGCCACCCCGGGCGGCACGAAGAAGAAACCCAGGTTGGCAACAAGGAAATCGGACAAGCCCTGCACCCATTGCAGCTTGACCCACCCCAGCTTGAGGAAAAGCGTCAGCAACAGCATCCCGATGATGCTCGACGGCAACTTCACGCCAGTCAACCACACGACCAGCTCGCCCAACGCGAGGCAGCCGAAAAGAATTGCGCATTGACGAACCATAATTAAAACATTTAAAAAATCGGGCGCAAAGGTAGACATAACCACGCAAAAACGATACCCCATCCATCATCCGCATCCGTAAAAAAAGCCATGCCAGGGAAGTCCCCTCCCCCGGCATGGCCTGTACAATCCTGCCACCGCGCGACTACCACACGGCAATCTTGCAACTGTCCTGCCCGCACTTGACGATGTAAAGCCCGCTGCACTGCGCAACGAACCTCAGTTCATCGCGCCCGGTCTTCTTGAACTGCCTCACAAGCACTCCGTCCGACGTGAACAGCGACACGGCATCATGCCCATCAATGCCCGTGACCGTCACTTCCTGCCCATCCACACGGACATTCATCCTGCGGTCAAAGACAGGCTCGACGGACGACACCTCGCGGTGATAGACCACCTCGCCGCCGCACGATGCCTCAAGCAGCATCCCGCCCGCGCCATCGACGCCGAAACGGTTGTTCCACGTCACGCCGCGCGTGCTGCCCAGCCCCCTTATCCACGTCCCGGTGCTGTGGAGACGACCATCACCACGCGACTGCGGTTCAGCGTCATACTCCTCAAGCTCCATCGCGTCCAGCCCGCCACACGCGCCCTGCCGCACCTCGACACACTTGACATACGTCCTTGTCAGGTTGTCCGACACGTTGTAGACATAGCACCCCTCGCCCGGTTGCAACCCGAAGTCGTACATCAACCGCCACCCGTCCGTGACCGCCCCGTTGCGGAACAGCACACGGTCGCCCTCTGTCCGCACCACGGCGACGAGCTCACGCACCTGGGTCTTGTCATTCGTCACCCACATCTTCAAGGCATCCATCCCGTCAACCACCGTGTCGCCATCCAGCGTCACCGTCTCGACCACAGTCACGGGGTTCGGCTCATGCGTGCCGCTGACACATTGCACCCACTCCATCCCGTCCTTGAAATAATCCTGCGCCCCGGCAACGAGCGGCAAGGACAAAATCGCCAGAAACAAAGCACACTTTTTCATAAACCTTTGTTTTTAGTTCCTTACAAACATAAGGAATTTGCAAAAAAACAAGCATCGCCGACCTATCCACAAACCATCCGCGCCGCCTCGTCAGGAGACAGCCCCGATGTCGTCAGACGCAAACTTCACTTAGGTCGGACATAAACTTCCATCAAGTCAGGCATAAAGTTGCTTGTCTCGGCGAGTAAAGTA
>CALNGU010000029.1 GCA_939800445.1 uncultured Bacteroidaceae bacterium
GTCTCGTGCTTTTGCCTTAACTTTGGGCGCGAGCCTCCCGCCGCAGGGAGGCCGGCAACGATTGTGCAAGATGCAAAACGACTCGACACTCATCAACAACCTGCTGGAGCAGGCAGGCTACTACCGGCTGGAGATGAACCCGGGACAGCGGCTGCTGATTGCCCTCGCCATCGTGGCGGTAGCCGTCACGCTGTTCTACGTGTGCAAAAAGCTGCTCATCCCGCTGATCAAGAACATCACCAACCGCACCAAATTCACGTGGGACGACCATCTTTTCAACGACCGCGTGACGACGGGCATCTGCCATCTGGTGCCGCCTGTGGTGCTCTACCTGCTCACGCCGCTGGCATTCAAGCAGAGGGACGCCCTCCACGACCTCGTGATGACGCTCATCGCGGTCTACCTGGTGGCGGTGGTCGCCAAATTGGTGATAGCGTTCATCTCATCGCTGCAAATCATCTCAGAGGAGCACGACGAGCTCAAGAACAAACCGCTGCGCGGGGTCTACCAGATGATGAAAATCATCGTGGTGTGCATGGCCGTGATCATGTCGCTGGGGATAGTTTTCGACAAAGACCTGACCACAATGTTCGCAGGCCTCGGCGCGTCGGCTGCGGTGCTGATGCTGGTATTCAAGGACACCATCATGGGACTGGTGGCAGGAGTGCAGCTGTCGGCCAACGATATGCTGCGCCCGGGCGACTGGATAAAGGTGGAGAAGCACGGGGCCGACGGCATAGTCTTCGAGGTGTCGCTCACGACGGTCAAGGTGCGCAACTGGGACATGACGGTGGTGACGCTTCCGCCCTATGTGCTGGTGAGCGATTCGTTCCAGAACTGGCGCGGGATGAAGGAGAGCGGCGGGCGGCGCATCATGCGCTCCGTGCCGATCGACACGGCGACGGTGCGGTTTTGCACTGGCGAAGAGCTTGATGACTTCGCCCGGCGCGGGTGGATGGACGGCGTGAAAGGCGACACGGCGGGCGGCGGAGTGGTCAACATGGCGGTCTTCCGCGCCTACATCATGCGTTACCTGAGGGCGCACCTCGACATCAGCAACGAGATGCTGATGATGGTTCGCCAGCTGGAGATGAGGGGCGAGGGGCTGCCGCTACAGATATACTGTTTCTCAAGAGTGACCGACCTGCGCCTTTACGAGGAGACCCTCAACGACGTGATGGAGCATATCATGGCGGTCGCACCGATGTTCGGGCTGAAGATATACCAGCGTCCGACGGGCAGCGACCTGCGCGGCGTGGCATATCCCACCGGGGATAGGCCTGCATGACGGCATTTGCAACCGGGTTTCACGACACGCCACCTACCTTTGCGACAGAAACGACAAACCGACACAAGCCGAGCTGAAATGAAAACGAAGCCACTCATCACCTGCCTCATCATGGTCATGTGCGTCCTGGTCGCGTTCATGTCGGCCATGCCGCACCACCACCACGGCGACACCGCCTGTATGTCACGCGACGTTGACACCGAGGCGGGGCACGATGGACGGCGTTGCACGTCGTTCTGCACGGCTTCATTCAACTTCTACCGCCAAGTCAGGGACGAGGCGGCACAACACCCGGCGGACAGCCACGACCTGTGTGCAGTCCTCTGGCAACCATCACTGACCATAGGCGGCAGGGAGGCCGAAGGCAAGCCGACTGACGGTTATGCCGAGCGGATGCACCCATTGCACCTGAAAGCGTCAAAGGGGTTGCGCTCCCCTCCCCTGCACGCATGACACACCTCTGACGCAAGCTGGGGGACGGCTTGCCATTATCCATTATTAATATACACGCATGACGCGGCATCACGGCGATGCCCGTCTGCCGGCGTGCGTCATGACAGGCACGCCACGGGAAAAACATACCTGAAACAACAATACCAAAACAATATGAAACAGACGAAAATATTGGCGGCAGCCATCGCCGCGACATTCCTCTGCGCCTGCTCCAGCCATGACGGCGGCACGCACGACCACAACGGGGAGGATGCACACGCGACCACAACGGAACACGGCCACGAGGAAGACCAGCACCAAGGGCTCATAGTGTTTGACCCGCACCGCGCTGCGGAGTGCGGCGTGACGGTTGACACAGTGCGCAAAAAGCCATTCGCACGGGTGACAAAGGTTACAGGACGGATTGCCGCGACCAACAAAGGGGAGGCTTCGGTCGTCGCCCCTGCATCGGGCATCGTACAATTCGCCGGAACGCTCGTCGAGGGGATGGGCGTGGGCAGCGGCAAGGTGCTGCTCACCATCAATTCCTCGCAGGTTGCCGGCGGGGACATGGCGGAGATGGCACGGACAGCCTACGAGATTGCCAAAGACGAGTATGAACGCATCAAGCGGCTGCACGCCGACAAGATAGTGACGGACGGCGACTACAATGCCGCCAAGAAGGCATACGAGGAGGCATCCATCGCCTACCGCCCCTACCAAACGTCCAACGACGGAGGCAACCTGGCGGTGAGCGCGCCCATCCAGGGCTTCGTGAAACAGTGCCTTGTCAAGGAGGGTGATTATGTCGAGACCGGGCAACAACTGCTCACCATTGCCAAGAGCGACCGCTTGCACCTCATCGCCGAAGTGCCTGAACGCCACGCCGCCGCACTCGACGACGTGAGGAGTGCAAACTTCCGCACGGCCTACTGCGACGAGACATTCTCCACCGACGAACTCGACGGGCGGCTTGTTTCCGTGGGACGTACGATGGGCGACGGGACATTCTACATCCCCGTCGTATTCTCCATCAGGAATGCCGGGCAGCTCATCGAGGGCAGCTACGCCGAAGTCTTCCTGCAATCGAAAGAGACTGACGACGCTGTTGTCCTGCCCGTAGCGGCATTGGTCGAGGAGGAAGGCACGTACTCGGTCTACAAACAGTTGGACGAGATGCACTACAAGAAACAGGAGGTGCGCCTCGGTGGCAACGACGGGATGAATGTCGAGATTGTCGCAGGCGTGGAGGAGGGTGAACGGGTCGTGACCCACGGGGCTTACCAGCTCAAACTCGCCGCCTCGTCATCGGTCATACCGCCACACACCCATGACCATTAACCGAGGAGGGACTGACAATGCTGAATAAAATAATCTCCTACTCCCTGCGCAACCGCCTGATAGTCGTGGTGGCGGCAATGTTGCTGTTCGGCGCGGGGCTTTACGTCGCGGTGCATTCAGAGGTGGATGTCTTCCCTGACCTCAACGCACCGACCGTGGTTGTAATGACCGAGGCCAACGGCATGGCGGCTGAAGAAGTGGAACAACTGGTGACTTTCCCCATCGAAACGGCCGTCAACGGGGCGACCTACGTCCGCCGTGTCCGCTCGTCATCAACCAATGGGTTCTCCATCGTCTGGGTCGAATTCGAATGGGACACTGACATATACCTTGCCCGGCAAATCGTGTCGGAGAAACTTTCCGAAGTCGGGGAACGGCTTCCCGCCAACGTGGGGCAACCGACACTCGGGCCACAGTCATCCATCCTTGGCGAATTGATGATTGTCGGGATGACTGCCGACACGACCTCCATGCTCGAACTTCGCACCCTCGCCGACTGGACAGTGCGCCCGAGGCTGTTGTCCACCGGCGGCGTGGCGCAAGTCGCCGTTATCGGAGGAGACATAGAGGAGTACCAGATACAGCTTGACCCCGGACTCATGAAGCACTATGGCGTGACACTCGACGAGGTGCTCGCCGCAACCGACGAAATGAACCTGAATGTCAACGGCGGTGTCCTCTATGAAAACGGCAACGAATACATAGTGCGCGGCACGGTTTCAGAGACCGATGCGGCACGGATGTCACGCACTCTCGTCAAGAATGTCGGCGGCTCGCCCGTAATGTTGTCGGACATCGCCGACGTGAAGATTGCAGGCAGCGAACCGAAACTCGGCACGGCATCGGAGAAAGGGAAGCCTGCCGTCCTCGTCACCATCACAAAACAGCCAAACGCAAACACACTGGAACTGACCAAGAAGTTGGATGAAGCCGTCGCCGAGCTGCAAAGCAATATGCCGGCAGATGTCAAGATGACGACCGACACATTCCGCCAAAGCCGCTTCATCGAGAGCAGCATAGGCAATGTGCAAAAGTCCCTTTACGAAGGAGCTATCTTCGTCGTCATCGTCCTCTTCCTGTTCCTTGCCAATGTCCGCACGACATTCATCTCGCTTGTGACGCTCCCTCTGTCATTGCTCATCACGATCATCACCCTCGACCTCATGGGGCTGACGCTGAACACCATGAGCCTCGGCGGCATGGCAATCGCCATCGGTTCGCTCGTTGATGATGCCATTGTCGATGTGGAAAACGTCTTCCGCCGCCTGAAGGAGAACCGTCTGCTGCCTGACGGCAAGCGCAAGACCACGCTACAAGTGGTGCATGACGCGTCGTGTGAAGTACGTATGCCAATTCTCAACTCTACATTAATAATAGTGGTCAGCTTCATTCCACTGTTTTTCCTGAGCGGTATGGAGGGCAAGATGCTTGTCCCGTTGGGCGTGGCCTTCATCGTGTCACTGTTTGCATCCACCGCCGTGGCATTGACGCTCACCCCGGTGCTGTGCAGCTACCTGCTCGGTGGCAACAGGCACGGCAAGGCGGTCAAGGACTCGGCGGTGGCAGTGTGGCTGAAATCCAAGTACAGCATCCTGCTTGACCGTGCATTGCGGCACAAACGTCCCATCATCGCCGGCACCATCGTACTGTTTTGCGTAGCGGTGGGCACGACATTCTTCTTCGGCAGCAGCTTCCTCCCGTCATTCAACGAGGGGTCGTTGACCATCAACGTCAGCAGCGTGCCGGGCATTTCGCTTGCCGAGTCCGACTCCATCGGCAGACGTGCCGAGCGTCTGCTCATGACGATACCCGAGATAAAGACAGTCGCCCGCAAGACAGGCCGCGCCGAACTCGACGAGCACGCCCTGGGTGTCAACACCTCGGAACTGGAGGCACCGTTTGAACTGTCTGACCGCAGCCGCGAAGAGTTCGTTGCCGAGGTGCGGCAGAAGCTGTCCACGCTCAACGGGGCACTGGTCGAGATAGGCCAGCCCATCTCACACCGCATCGATGCCATGCTGTCTGGCACGAAGGCAAGCATAGCCATCAAGCTCTTCGGCGACGACCTCAACAAGCTGTTCACCCTCGGCAACGAAGTGAAAAGCCTCATCACGGATGTCGAAGGGATAGCCGACCTCAACGTCGAGCAGCAGATTGAGCGTCCGCAGCTGCGCATCGAGCCACGGCGGGATATGCTGGCAAAGTTCGGGATAACCGTCCCCGAGTTCACACGGTTCGTCAACGTCGCGTTGGCGGGGGAAAAAGTGTCCCAGGTCTACCGTGACGGCAAGTCGTTTGACCTGGTGGTAAAGGTCAAGCACGACATGAAGGACTCGATGGACAAGATAAAAGACCTCATGATTGACGCTGGCGGACAGAAAATCCCCCTGTCCTACGTCGCCGACATCAAATCGGCCATGGGACCAAACACGATAAACCGCGAGAATGTCAAGCGCAAAGTCGTCGTGTCGGCCAACACTGCCGGACGCGACGTGGGGAGCGTCGTCGCCGACATCCAGTCACGTGTCGCCGGCATGGCACTGCCCGAGGGCTACCACATCGAGTACGGCGGACAATTCGAGAGCCAGCAGAGCGCATCGCGCATCCTCCTGCTCATGTCGGTCGTCTCGGTCGCCATCATCTTCCTGCTCCTCTACTACGACTTCCGCAGCTTCAAGCAAGCGGCGACGGTGCTGGTCAACCTGCCCCTGGCGTTGATAGGCGGAGTGTTTGCCATCGCCGTCACGAGCGGCGAGATAAGCATCCCGGCCATCATAGGCTTCATCTCCCTGTTCGGCATAGCGACGCGCAACGGGATGCTCCTCATCTCGCACTACAACTACCTTGAGCGCGAGACCACCCTGACCCGCCGCGAACGCATCATGACAGGGTCGCTCGACCGTCTGAACCCCATCCTGATGACAGCCTTGTCGTCGGCACTGGCACTCATACCACTCGCCGTGGGAGGCTCGCTGCCAGGCAACGAGATACAAAGCCCGATGGCCAAGGTCATACTCGGGGGGCTGTTCACATCGACACTGCTCAACGCATTCATCGTACCCATCGTCTACGACATGACACACCAGAAAGGAGACAACAAATGAAAACCATAGCAACACTCGCCGCCGCCCTGCTCATGTCGGCAGCCGCAGCGGCGCAAAGCGGAATAGATGCCGCACTCAAGGCTGTCGAAGCCAACAACAGTGAGATAAAAGCCGCCCGCGCCCGCCTCGACGCGCAGACCATGGAGGCACGCGCCGCCAACCTGCCCGGGGCGACATCGGTCGCCTATGAGAGGATGTTCGGCACGGGGCACGGCGAGGACAAGACGGGCAAGCTCACCGTCACACAGGAGATCGAGTTCCCCAGCGTCTACGCCGCACGAGGCCGCGCCAACAAGAGCCGCCGCGAGGCCTACCGCATGGAGTACGAGGAGACGCGCCGCGACATCCTCCTCCGCGCCAAGGAACTGTGCATCGACATCATCCGCCTGCAACACCAGGACAGCCTCATCCGCGAGCGGATGGCCAACATAGCAGCACTCGACGAGATAGGTGACAAACGCTACGCCAACGGCGACATCACCGCCATCGACCTCAACAAAATCAAGATGCAGGCGATGGAAGCCCGCGCCGCCCTCACCGTCAACGCCAACGAGATGCGGCGCGCCACCAGCGCACTCGCCGCGCTCAACGGCGGGACGATGCCCGACCTGGCCACCGCCGCCTCATGGCTGACGCAGCCGCCCACCGCCATAGCTGCCGCCACCGACGAGGCAATCGCCGCCGACGCCTCACTCGCACGCACACTGGCCGCACACCAGACGGCAGTAGCCGAGGTGCGCACCGAGCGCAACAAATGGCTTCCGTCGATTGAGCTCAGCTACATCCGAGAGCAGACGTTCAACGCAGCCAACAACGGCATCGAGGTCGGCATCTCCATCCCCTTGATGAGCAACGCACGCACAGTCAAGGCAGCACGCGCCAGCCGCGCCTATGCCGCATGGCAGGCCGAGGCCACCCGCGCCGCCGTCACCGAGGACATCGGCCGAGCCAGCGACGAGGCCGCCAGCCTCATGCGCACCCTCGACAGCTACGACGTGACGCTCGTGCAGGACAACCTCGCCATGCTGCGCCGCGCACTCGACGCAGGGCAGATCTCGACGATTGACTACTTCACCGAGGCCAACCAACTCTACGCCATGCTTGAGACCTACTGCACGCTGCGCGCCGACTACGAGAAAGCCGTGGCGCGCCTGCACAAGCACAGGCTCTGACCACGCGGCGGCAACTCCACGCATCGCGGCACCGCGCCCCCGGCCGAAGCGGCAAGAGACGGGGGCGACGAGGCCGCGATGCCTTTATATGCTCGGTGAGACACGCCGCAGTGGACGGAGAGGCACGGTATGCCTCCCCCTGCCAGGCGGTGCTGCGTTCCGATATGCAGGGGTGGTGGTTGAGGCGCATATCATGCCTCTCCACCGCCACGCACGGGCATACGCCAAGGTACAACAGGGGACAAATCCCGCGATGACAGACATAAACTTCCCTTGCTCGCCGAGAAAAGTTGGTTGTCTCGGCGAGTAAAGTATATTCAAAAGTTTTGTTTTAATATTCAGAACTTTTGTTTATATAAACAGAAGTTTTGTTTATTCATTCAAAAGTTTTGTTTTTACTTTACTCACCGAGATGAGGAACTTTTCTCGGCGTGTGGTGGAAGTTTACTCCTGACTTCACGCGCTTTATGCCCCAGGGCGCGGCGGCGACGGGTTGGAGTGCCGCGCCGGGACGTGCGGCCGAGAGGGCGGCGGGGTGTAGCGCAAAAACCCGTAACTTTGCGGCAAACCAAAGATTTGACGCAATGAGGAGTATTGTTGCTTTTGCCGCCGTCATGGCCGTCGTGCTGGTGTGCTCGGGGCGTGCATTGGCCTACGACATACGGGGGCGGGTCATCGACAAGATGTCGCGCGACCCGGTGGCATACGCCAGCGTGGGCATCGTCGGGTTGCCCGAGGCGGGAGCGGTGACTGACAGCGTTGGCGAGTTCACCATCACGGGGCTTGAGCCGGGGATATACCGCCTGGAGGCATCGTTTGTGGGCTACAGGACGGCGGTGACGGCCGAGTACCAGGTGGCGCAGCACACGCCTTTCGTCGAGATAGAGCTTGAGGAGGACGCGGCGATGCTCGATGCCGTGACCGTCACCTCTTCGGTGTTCCGCCGCCTGCCCGAGACGCCCAACAGCGTGAGGCTGATTTCGTTGCAGGAGATTGAGAAGAGCCCCGGGGGCAACCGCGACATCTCGCGCATCGTGAGGTCCTATCCCGGTGTCGCCTACTCGCCTGCCGGCTACCGCAACGACCTGATCGTGCGGGGCGGTTCGCCGTCGGAAAACCGTTTTTTCCTCGACGGCATCGAGATTCCCAACATAAACCATTTCAGCACCCAGGGGGCTTCGGGCGGGCCGTGCGGCATCATCAACGCTGACTTCATCCGTGAGGTGAAGTTCTACACGGGGAGCTTCCCCGCCGACAAGGGAAACGCGCTGAGCTCGGTCCTGGACTTCAGCCTCAAGGATGGCAACATGGCCGTCAACACGTGGAAGGCCACGCTCGGGGCTTCGGAGGTGTCGCTGACGGGTGACGGTCATCTGGGCGAGCGGGTGAGCTATCTGGTGTCGGTGCGGCAGTCCTACCTGCAACTGCTGTTCAAGATGCTGGGGCTGCCGTTCCTGCCCAAGTACACCGACGGGCAGCTCAAACTCAAGGTGCGGCTGGACAAGCGCAACGAGCTGACCATCCTCGGGCTGTTCGGGGTGGACGACATGAGGCTCAACACGTCGATAACGGGCGAGAGCGCGGAGTACCTGCTGAGCTACCTGCCGACCATCAAGCAGGAGACGTTCACCGTCGGGGCGGCCTACAAGCACTATGGTGGGCGCAACGTCCAGACGCTGTCGCTGGGGCACAGCTGGCTGAACAACCGCAACATCAAATACCGCGACAACGACGAATCGACGGAAGACAACCTGATGACGCGCATCCGCTCGGTGGAGCAGAAGACTTCGCTGCGGTTTGAAAACAAGACGTTCCTCGGGCATTGGACGCTGGCTGCCGGGGGTGACGTTGCCTATGCCACCTACACCGACGAGTCGTTCCGCCGTGTCTTCACGACGCGGCCGGTGACATCGACCTACTCGACCGACTTGGAGGTGATGCTGTGGGGCGTGTTCGGCACGGCGACCTACGTTTCGGCGGGCGGGAGGTGGACGACCTCCTTTGGCTTCCGCAGCGACGGGGCGGACTACTCGAGGCGTATGTCCGAGATGTGGCGCAACATCTCGCCGCGTGCGTCGGTGTCCTACTCGCCGTTGCAAGCCCTGGATGTGAGTGCCAGCGTGGGGTGGTACAGCCAGCTGCCTGCCTACACCGCGCTCGGGTTCAAGGACAACGGCGGGCGGTATGCCAACAAGGGGCTTGACTATATGCGTGTGCTGCAAGGCACGGTCGGCGTCAATTGGAACATCAGGCAGAATGCTTCGGTGTCGATGGAGGTGTTCTACAAGGGCTACAGCGACATCCCCCTGTCGGTCGATGACAACATCCCGCTGCTGTGCAAGGGCAATGACTATGGCATCGTCGGCAACGAGGCTCTCGTGTCGTCGGCCTCGGGACGTTCCTACGGCGTAGAACTGATGGGCAAATGGCAAGTGCCGGGACGCGTGAGCCTGGTGTCGTCGCTAACGATATACAAGAGTGAGTACCGCAACGACCGCCGCAGCCCCTACATCCCCTCGGCATGGGACAACCGTGCGGTGTGGAACACAAGCTGCACCTACGAGTTCCCGCATTCGTGGAGCGTGGGTGCGAAGTTCAGCCTGCTGGGAGGCGCACCCTACACCCCCTACGATGCCGACAAGTCGTCGCTCATCGAGGCGTGGGACGCGAGTGGCCGCCCCTACTATGATTATGGAAGGTACAACGAGGGGCGTTTGCCTGCCTACTGCCAGCTGGATGTCAGGGTGGACAAGGTGTTTTTCTTCCCCCGTGTACGTTTCGGCATCTATGTCGATTTGCAGAACGTCACGGTGTCGCAGTACCGGCAACAGGACGTGCTGATGAGCACCGGCGTGGTCGATGCCTCCGACCCTACCCGCTACGTGATGAAGACTGTCAACCAGGACAGCGGCAGCCTGGTGCCGACACTCGGGGTCAGCGTGGAGTTTTGAGCAAGGCGTGATGCCGCACGGGAAAACAAAGCCCCCTGCAAGCGGACAAGGTGCTTGCAGGGGGCTTGGCATCAGTGGCTGCCGCCGTAACGGAGGTTCACCGATGCCGTGCCGTCAGGCGGCGATCACAAGATGAGCTTCACAGCAACGGCTTCGCTGCCATGCCACCCTTTCAAAACATAAGAGCCATGGCAAGCCTCTGCGGTGACACTGCAAGCGTCGCCGTGTGCCGTGAAGTTGATAACTGCGCGTCCCGTGGTGTCAAACAACATGAAGTGCCAGCCATCGTATCCCTCGACAACCACCTGGCCGTCGAGTGCGTAGATGTTGCGGGCATTGTCCAGGACGTTATCGACGGCCTCGGGAGTCTTGACGGTTATGTCTATGGCACATTCAACCAGCACGCCATTCGATTCCAGTTCGATGACAGCTGTCGTCACACCCTCTGCAACTGGAGTGATGGTCAGCTGGCCGTCCTCGAATGTTACCGTGGCAACCTCGTCATTGCCACTGTCTGCCAGTGCTGACGTTATGTTGCAAGCGAGGTTGTCCTCATCCTTCAAGTTGGCAGCAACGTCATAGGTGAACGGAGCGTCGTCGGCAAGGAATTCGACGACGGCAGGCAACCCATCAACTTCGGGAGAATATTTGTCGGGGAAGACGGGTAGTGTCGGAAACCAGTAGTATTGCTTCAACTTCATACTCTTGTTGATTTCGCCAGTAGTGCCGTTGACAAGGTGTATCCAGTTGTGTTCGTATGCAGTCCCAAAACCCGATTGAGTAGTCATGACAATCAACTCGTCGTCGCGGTCATCGTACCTGATGGTGCCATAGCTGATTTGCTCCTCGCCCTCACTCGCCGCGGGAAGTCCCTCAAGGGTGAAGAATGGTTGCAGCGAGGCGATGTCAGTGCCTATCTCCCAACGGTAGAAAGCCGAACCGTTGTTGACCACCGTGCTGCCGCCGTTCCAGAAAAGCACGTTCTTTGTACGGCTTGCGCAGAACGGGGTCGGACGCCATGCGCCCCATGAGCAGCTAATGCTTGCACCCTCGGGCAGGGCATACCTTGACTCTATCTCAAGTGAATTGGGGTTCAGACAGTAGAGAGTGTCGGTGGCAGCCAGCCATACGCTGCCGTCGGCTGACTGGGTGATGCCCTGGATTGCAGAGTTTTCGATGGTTTTCACCACCATGTCGGTCTCGGCATCTATCACATGAGTGCCTTTGCTCTGCTGCAACGCGAAAACGTAGTTGCCGACTTTAATCATATCGCCAGTCTGCCCTGTGTAAAGGCTTGCACCTTGTGTCCCCTCAATCACGTTGCCTACGGTCATGTTGTCTATGTCAAAGGTCACGACACCTGCCGTAGTGCCAAGGTATGCCTTGTGCGGGTTGACACCGACAACCGAGCGGCCGTCACCGCCACCTATTTCGTCGAGGCCGGCAATCTTCTTGAGTGTATTCGCATCCATGACTACGAGACGGCCGCCAGGGTTGGTGGTCATGTCGCCACCGTCAGCAGGTTGTTTGGATGTGACATACATCTTGCCGCCATATATAGTGCCGAAGCATGAGGTTGCTCCAAAGGCTTCGTTGGGATTCTCCCTTTCGTAGACGCGGTACATGAGACTGTCGTTCTCGGTCAGGAAGTTCATGTCACCATTCTCGTGGCCGAACCATGCTTCATTGAGGATGAACGTGCCGTCCATATACCCGTCAAATGGCGTGCGGTCAGGCTCGACGACTTTGACCGTGACGGTAGTCGATGCGCCATGGCCGTCCCTTGCGGTCACGGTCATTTTAGTCTCGCCGACCTTATGTGCCACGATGTTGGCTTGGTAGAAGCTTGCGACACTGGGATCTTCGATTTCATACGTAACTCCGGTGTCGTCGGCATCTTCAGGTATTATCCTTACGTTGGGGCAGTAGATGTCGCGCAAGGGAAGGGTTATGACATCACCGTCAACGAACTCGATGCGTTCAACGGGCTTCTGGCACTTGACTGTCAATGTGAACGAAGCGGTCACTTCGGGATTCTGCGTGCTTGTCGCAGTGATGACGGTAGTACCCTCGTTGGATGTAGTCTGTATCGCCCCTGTTGAGCTGCCGACTGATGCTACGTCCCTGTTGCTGCTGGTGTAGGTCACGGCTGTGTAGGTGGCATCGAGAGGTGTCATGATGAGCGGGTTCTCGCCCTTTTGACGTAAGCCCAATTCCATCTCCTCATGGGTGAATGACAAGGCGGTGATGGGCTTCTCGGGGGCGGTCACAGTCACCTTGCAAGTGTTGGACTGGTAGCTTTCGCCGCCTATTCTTGGTTTTACATAGACGTAGACTTCACCAGTCTTGTTGCCCTTGAACGTAACAGCCCCGTTGAACGACTCTGCCGTGCTGCGAATCGTGCTGATGATTGTGTTGTCGCGTTTGCCCTCAGCATTCTGGATAGTCCATGCGAATGTCTTGGCTTCAAGTCCTGTAGCTCCAAGGATGACGGGCAAAACACAATTGTCAGAGATGGGAAGTGTGATTTCGTCAGGCAAAGCCACGCCAGTCACAGGCTCGGGGACATAGAAATAGTAATCCGCCAAAGGTGCTGGTTCGCCTGTAAGGGATGAGAAATACCAATAGTCGAGTGACCCGTCAACCAGCTTGCGACCCGTAGCACCAACGCCGCTGTAGCCAGGCTCCGTGCTTAGGTTTTCGGCTGTCCAATAGCTCCAATAACCATTAGAGTACCATCCAGAAGCCCAATGGTCAGTCGAGTCAATTGGCATATAGTCATCAAAATCATATTGGCTCGTGTGGACAAGCCCATCTTCATCAACTGGGAATTGTTCACCACCAGCTTTCTGCAAGCCGACTTGCTGGTTGCCATTAAGGTCAAAGCCCAATCCCCCGATGGCCGCGCCATACTGCGTCTCACCATAGACAAGCATATAAAACCTTGGATCGGCTTTGGCGATGTCCCTCAACATCATCTCACCCGTAGCTGCGTCTTCGTCATCCCAGCGATAGCCCCAGACCAGGTTTTGAGCACCTTTGCCATCACACCAGTCTATCATCAGATATGAAGTGTTGTCACCTTCGCCAACGAAGTACTTCACCTTTGCAGCATCAAGCTGTTGCCCGCCTGAAATCTTTGGGGATTTGAGGACGATGCCGTTTGGCACAGTGCGTGGCACGCCCTGCACTCTCAATGTCTGTTGTGCCATCGCACTGACAAGCGTCAGGCACAACATTGTCAAAAGAGATAATACTTTTCTCATGAATCGTTTGTTTTAAGAGGTTATTTTAAAAGATGTAAGTCATTTATGCCCATCACTTCCGTTGAAGTCTCACCGAGCCAACCGCAATGCTGGTTAACTCCTGTATATATCTTGATGAAGTCAACACCAGGCAACGAGATGTTGTTGCCATCAGCATCAACAGCCCAGTCAATGTCGATGTCAGAAGTCTCATCATTGTTCAAGCCATTGTCGGCATATCCCCAATCAAAGGCGTAAAGCACCCAGTATCCGCCTGTCCCGCTTTCCTCCACCGCATTCGATGGCAGGAGCGAGCCGGTCAATGTCAACTCTTCACTCTCCACCCAAAGGGGATAATAGTCTTGACGGTGATAGACGTTCTTAGGCAAGAAACCGTCATTGCCTTGATTGTCAACCCAAGGGACATACTCTGCATCGACATTCCAGAACTGTTCGTCCTCAGGTGGCGTGACAGCCTCGTGGTCGGGATAAGGTTTGCTATATGTGATTTCATAGCCTGTAATGACCGTCCCGTTACGATGCTCACTGCCGGCGATTTCACACCATTCATCATCATCTGGCACACCGTTATGGTTACTGTCATATGCCACCATCACGATGCCTGGCTCACAGCTGCCTCCCTCTACTGGTGCATCCGGATTGGGGTTGGCATCGGCATAGAAAGCATTGCCAAGAACCTTGAAATCTCTTTCCCCAGGCACATTCACGATGGTGTGGTCGAAGCCGCAAATCACATAACCGCCGTACATCCCAAGGGTTATCATCCCTTTGGCATTGTTGCCTATGGATTCCAAAGCCTTGCGGTTCATGTCCTCTTGCGTGTCACCTTCCGTGTATTCAGGCAGTTCGTTGACGAATTGCCCGGGAGCTGGCATATAGTCCAGTACGGATGTTATGTAAGGAGTATACTCCGTGGTCTCACGCTTTACTGATATTGGCACATCTATGACCACAGTGTTGCCATCATCGTTCACTGCCTGCATGGTGACATCGTAGTCTCCTGCATCAAGACTGATGAATTGCAATATACCTGCACGTGAGATGATGGAGTCTCCTATGCTCCATGTGAAATCATAAGTCGTGCTGTCAGTGACACGCGGCTTGATGTCCAACACCCTGCATCGCGGAGTCGTGAATCCCCCATCGGGAACATCCACAACCACTCCGTTGCCACCCAATGATGACGAAGTCTGTTTTTGCCCGCCCTCTTCATCGTCCGAGCATGATGCAAGGACCGCAAGAGAAGCCAGAACAATCGGGATAAAAATCTTCTTCATGTCGTATGCTTATTGATGATGTTTGATTGGTCTCATTTCTTTAAAAAGGCAAAATGTGCCGGGATGTCCCCTGTCGTCACCGACCATTTCTTTTTCCCATCAGGTGAGAAACAGTAGAGCGTGCCAGGCGAAACGTAGTTTTTAGCATCGGTGACGAATATCTCTTTCGTTTCCGGGTTGACCGCAACGCCATAAGGCATCTTGATTTCTTTCTCCGTGCCGTCAGTGATGAAATTGCGCGTCAGGACTTCCCTCGTCCGTGTGTCGATGAGGGCATATGAAATTGTCCACTCCTGGTCGCTGACGTAGCTGTATTCGGTGCTGTACAGGTAGAGCAAATCACCATCAATGCAATATTCCGTTGCTGCTATCCCCAATGTGTCAACGACTTCATCGGTGGTCGTGTCTATGACATATAAATCAGATGGCGCTGTGTAGTAGTCTCCACGTGACGACACCCACAAAAATCCTCGGCTGTCCACTTCGACGCGGTGGAGATTTATGGCCACATCAATCTTTTTAATCTCTGTAAATGTCTCAAGGTCTATGACAGACACAGTCCTGTCGTAATTTGGCACGCGATATCCACCAGAATTCGCGACATATAGTTTGTTGCCCACAACGGCCAGCTCATCAGGCTGATAACCGACAGTGCAGGTGTCAACGACCTCAAGTGTGGCTGTATCGACTTTTGCCACATAACCCAACCGAGCATTAGGGTCAATCAGAACCGGACCTGCATAAGACGAAACGTAGGCATAGTCCCCATGGAATGCGAGATAGCGGCAATTGGGAATTTTGATTTCCCCTATATGCTTAGCATTGTCTTTGTCCATCACCTCAACGAAGTGCGAGCAGTTTATGACCGCATACAGTTTGTCTCCATAGATCTGTATATCATTGCCGACATCACCAAGCTCCAGTACAACAGTCGGGTTGGTTTCCGCGTAAATGTTCCTATGATATATACCAGTGGTATAATCAAAGAAGTCGAGCGTACATTTATTGCAACCCATGTTACCCTCATTGAGCAGATAGAATCCGGTGACGGAATCAGGCGACGAGGGAGCCACGACACCTGTAGGGGTTGAAATCACAAGCACCTCGTCATCACCTCTGCACGAAGCGATGATTGCGGACAAAACCAAAAGAGGGAAAATGCAAAATCGGTGAATGTTTGTCATATCGTTAATTTGAGTATTACTTTATAGTTCGTTCCAGGCATAGGATAACATTTCACCACCTCGAATTGCTGGTTGAAGATGTTGTTGAACTCACCTGTCAATTCAAGTCCTACCTTTCGGATGTTGAAACGGAAAGTCAAAGCTAAATCACTTGTATACCATTCAGGTACGTAGTTTTCCGGTATATTGGCAGAAGCATCATAGCGTTCCCCTGTATATATGAAACTATAGTTCAGTTCAAGCCATCGCCATCCCGCATTGAGGACAAGCGAACCGCTATGCCATGGGATGTATGGGATTTGGTCGCCATAGTATGCATCACTCTTGTCCGTGAAATCCTGTGCTTTCTGCCAAGTGTAATTGACGCGTCCATCAAGACGTATGTCCGCAGGCAGCAGGAAAGATGATTGCAAAGCGACATCGACACCCTTGATGTCAACCGTGCCAAGATTGAGCATGGTCCATCGAAATTGATTTTGTGTCGGGACAGCAACTATCTTGTCCTTTACCTTATTATAGTAGGCATCCGCCTGTATTTCGAACCTTTGCAACCATTTATTCTCAGGCATGACGGTGTAGGTAATCCCGACATCATATTGGTCTGTGTATTCAGGGCGCAACCTGATATTACCTATGAACGTATAATACAGGTCATTGAGGGTCGGCATCCTGAATATTTTCTTGTAGAAGCTCCTTATCAGGAATTGCGGACGTTTGAACGGTTTCCACGAAGCTACGACTGTCGGTGTCCACTCATTGCGCGCATCCATCGCCGTGGTGTCCGTGCTGACCTTATCAGAAACGAATGTAGCAAGCAGACTTGCCTGTGCCTTGAAACGGGGATATTCGGCAGCGACAGCAGCAGAAACCAATGTAGTGTTACGACGCGGATATGCAAATTTATAGAGGTCGGCATCCAGTTTGTTCCATTGGTAATCCACAGCGAGTGAAGCACTCCAATGCCTGTCGAATTCGTAGAGATTCGCCAATGAAACATACGCCTCATGTTGCCAGTAACTGTTGTCCACATACATGGTGCTTACGTCCCTGTCGGGGTCAGACAAATAGTGGAGGAAATCATAGGCATACTTGACATTGGCCAACAAACTCCACCCTGCCACGACATGAGTGCGCATGGATGACTGGACGAAGAAATTGGTGTCCCACTGCCTGTCTTCATGCGTCAGCTTGTTCCGCACGACCGACCCAGGAAGCCCCCTTTCCGACTTGTAAAAGTATGCTTTAGCCCTCCATTCCCCATTGTCCAAACGACTGAAAAGTCCGCCTTCGGCACGGATGGCATTGACATCTCCGTTTTCGCGCACGGCAGTCGTGTCATAGCCTCCAACGGTCGTATAGCGGTATTTATAACGTCCGCTTGTATATAAGTACTCGGCAGAGAGTGATGACGACAGACGTTCATTGATTTTCTGTTCCCATGAGAACGAGGGATTGGCGACATCGAAAGACCCCGTCTTGAATGCAGCACGGATGTTGTACCGCTTGCCATCCTTGAACACCGGGACACGGCTTTGCAGATAAATCGTGCCGGCCGAGCCGAAATCCTTTGCTGATTGGAAGATTGCGCTCCGCTGTCCATTATATAATGTGATGGCTTCAAGGTTGTCAAGCGAAAACCGTCCCAAGTCTATCTGCCCGTTTTGCGCGTTGCCCAACTCGATGCCGTCATAGAAAACGCCGACATGATTCGTTCCCATGCTTCTGATGTTGACAGTCTTCAGACCTCCGACCCCGCCAAAGTCCTTGATTTGCACTCCAGAGAAGTATCTGATGGCATCGGCGACAGAGTGCACCGACAGTTGTTCAAGCTGCTCGCCCGAGAGGGTCTGGGCTGGCAGCAAGTCTTTCGTTGTGACACGGGGTGCAGTCACCGACACTTCGGTGATGGCAAACGACCTCACACTGTCGGCAGTCGCTACATCCTGCGCCAAGGCCATGCCTGCCATGAGGACAAGCAGGATTGTGATTGTCAAATGTTTCGGATTCATCGCTCCTTCATTCATTAACAAGCTCTGAAGGAGTATGCAAGGCAGGACGCACGGCACAGCCCTGCATGACAGGTGTGCGATGCTGAAGCCCACAAAGCTCGTCCTCGAAAGCCGTGGTTGCTAACAAACGCATGGCAGGTCTTCTGACTCGTTCCGTCATCAAACGCCTTCCCAGGCATCACGCCCAGTGGCTTGGTGTTTGTGACTTCGTGTGGAACTCACAGCAGCGGGACTGTCCGGGATTTTCACCCGATTCCCTTTTAATCGCCTTCCCATGGACTGGGGCGGCGAACCAATGCTCGGCAAATATATGGACTATCTTTTGATATATTGCATCTGGCAAGAAATAAAACTTCAACAATCGACGTTGACTTATACATATATAATAGTAAGGTGCGGGAATCAAATATCCCGCACCTTGCGTTTCCAGACTTTGCTGTCGGCAGGCATTGCCTATGTTTCTGTCAAGGATGCGCCGACTTTGACGTGCAAGTGACAACCTTTCAGGCTGAGGCGAATTTCAACCCGATAATCGATATTATCAGCGTTGCGATAAAGAACAGCCGCCAGAAACTCACCGGCTCTTTGAAAAACACTATCCCTATCAACACTGTCCCGACCGCACCTATCCCCGTCCACACGGCATAGGCTGTCCCGATGGGCAAGGTCTTCAGCACTTTCGTCACTATCATCAGGCTGATGGCGATTGCGCTTGCCGTCGCCAATGCCCACAGTCCCCGCTCGTAGCCAAGGGTTTTACTCACTTTGCCGAGGCAGAACGTGAACACGAGTTCTATGCACCCCGACAATACAAATAAAAACCAATTCATATTACCTCCGTTTTTTGCGGTGCAAATGTCGGTCTGCCGCACGGTTTGCTTTTTTGCAATTGTCAAAAAGAGCTTTTGCATCCGTCAAAAATCAGCGGACTTTGGCACGGATGCGGCTGAGGTTGGCCTGCGAGATGCCGAGAAACGAGGCGATGATGCCCAATGGCACACGCAACGTGATGCCTGGAAAATCGGCAATCAACTGCCGGTATTTGTCGGCGGAATCCTTGTATTGCCGGCTGATGAACAGTTTTTCCGCCTCGATGCAGGCACGCTCGGCATACCTGCGTCCCCAGTTGGCGATGTGGATGTCGGAGGCATACAGTTCTTCGAGCCGGGGCAAGTCGAGTTCATACAGGACGCTGTCCTCCAGCAGTTCGACGCTGGCATATTCGCTCAAGCCAGCAAACAGCGTCTGCATGGGGAATATGATGTCACCATCCTTGCCAAACCAGAATGTCACGTCCTTGCCATCCTCTGTCGAGTAGGCACGCACCAACCCTTTTTTAAGGAAGTAGGCTTTGCGCCCCTTGACATTTTCCCTGAAGAGATGGAAATGTTTTGGGTAATCCGTCTCATCGACGAGCTGCACCAATCGGTCGAATGACGGATGCGGCAACGGATAGATGTTGTTTATGATGATTGTGATGTCCATGTCAATGCAGTATTTGATTATGGCAGGCAGGCTGCGGATGCCATCTCACCCCTTGCCGCCATGCCGTCCCCCTATGTCCTTGCGGAAATCGGCCGGGGTCATGCCGTTGCGCTTCTTGAAGAGATGGGCGAGATGGCTGTTGTCGGTGAAACCGAGGGCGGATGCAATCTCCCCGACCGTCATGCCTGTGTGGACAAGCAGCCTCTCGACTTCCTTCAGACGGCAGTTGGCGACATAGTCTTGCAGGCTCTCCCCAGTGCTGCGCTTGAAGTATTTCCCGACATAGCTCTCCGACATACCCAGCAGTTCGCCCAACGCCTTCGCCCTCAGCTGCGGAGGGTTGCCGAGGTTTGACTGGATGTGCTGCAACATCAGCATGAGCTTCCCGTCAGGCATCCCAGCCCGTCCAGCTGCCGGCAAGCACTGTTGCTGCCGGCGGATGCAGATGCGGATGATGCTGTCAACCCACCACGCCGACAGTTGCTCGTCGGGCAACGGCCGCCCACTCTCCGCCTCAAGGCAACCGGCAAGGGCGGCGACAACAGCCCTGTCAGTGCCGTCGAGCCGCAATGGCCGTATGCCGGCGGCTGCCGACAAGGCCTCGTGCCCCGCACGCTGGAAGTGGCTGTCGAGGTATCCGCCAGAGATGCGCAGGTAGAACATCTTGCACCGCCCGTCGAGGCGGTAGCAATGCACGCACGACGGCTTGACGACGAAGATGTCACCGGCCGTGAAAGGCACTTCCTCCCCGTCCGCGACGAAAACCCCGCTGCCCGAGGCTATGTAGCACAGTTCATAGAACGAGTGCTGGTGCGGCGGCATCGGGAAACGGTCGTAGTCGCGCACCAGGATTTCGAGCGATTGGAAGAGGTTTTCTTTCTTCATGTCGCAAAATTACAGCAAATGTGCGTGTTTCTACAAAGCCATGCGCCGCCAGCAACATACTTTTGCCGCCAAATCACAGATGGGATGAAAACGACAGAAATCCGCGGCCACGCGGCGATGCTCGCGGCCAACTTCATGTGGGGGCTCATTTCCCCGGTTGCAAAGTTCATATTCCTCGCCAGCGCAATCACGCCCATGATGCTTGTCGAGATGCGCATGGTGGGTGCAGCCGTGCTGATGTGGGCGGTCTCGCTGCTGATGCCGCCCGAGCACGTGCCGCACCATGACCTGCTCAAGCTCTTTTTCGCCTCGCTGCTGGGCGTGGTGTTCAACCAGGGCGTGTTCACCCTCGGCGTGAGCATGACCAGCCCGGTCGATGCCTCGGTCATCACCACCAGCACACCGATCTTCACGATGGTCATCGCCGCTCTCTACCTCGGCGAGCCGGTCACTGCCAAGAAAGTGTCAGGCGTGGCGGTGGGGGCAGCCGGCGCGTTGCTCCTCATCCTCAGCAACGGCAGTGCCGACGCGGCGACCGGCGGCAATGTCTGGGGCGACATCCTGTGCATCGCCGCCGAGGCGTGCTTCGCCTGCTACCTGGTGTTCTTCAAGAGCCTGACGGGACGCTACACCCCCGTCACGTTGATGAAGTGGATGTTCACCTACGCGGCGGTGTGCACCATCCCGTTCACCTACACTGACATCGCCGCCTTCGACTGGGGGCGGGTGGATGACAGCGTGTGGGCGGGCGTGGCCTACACCGTCGTCTGCGCCACGTTCCTGTGCTACTTGCTGGTCCCCGTGGGGCAACGCCACCTGCGCCCGACGGTGGTCAGTATGTACTGCTACGTGCAGCCCGTCGTGGCCAGCTGCATCGTCGCGGTCTGCTGGGGGACATCGACGTTCACCCCGGTCAAAGTCGCTGCCATCGTCCTTGTCTTCACCGGTGTCTACCTCGTCACGCGCAGCAAGAGCAAGGCCGAATTGGATGCCTGCAAAGCCGCCCGCCACGACGGCAGCAGGGCGGACACGCATTGACAGGCAGCGTCTCTCAAACTACGCGCCAGCATTCAGGCAATCGCAACGGGGGACAAATCCCGTGATGATAGACATAAACTTCCCTTGCCCGCCAAGAAAAGTTGGT
>CALNGU010000030.1 GCA_939800445.1 uncultured Bacteroidaceae bacterium
CCGCCGCCGCAGCACGATGGCGATGACCAGGGCGCACCACGCCATGAACTGCATCGTCTCAAAACCATTGGACAGCGGCAAGTGCCCGGAGACAAACCACCGCAAGCCCAGCGTCACCGTCAGCCATGCCAGTGCGGCGCACAGCATGACGAGCTGCGCAGCAGCCGAAGTCCGTCCCTGCCTCTTCCCCCTCGCCATCCTCATGCAGGCGGCGGCAAAGCTGGCCACACCGACTACAATCAGCACCACCCCGAGGACGAGCGGCCGCTCGACACGGTTGTAGACCCGCTCGGCTCCGATGCGTGCCGCCGACGGCAAGCTGCCTGCCGCCTCTTTCACTTGGTACTTCCTGATTTTCACCAGCACCTCGGCGACCTTGTCAAACTGTCTCTTGGCTATCAGCTCGTTGACATAGTTGAGCGAACTGCGGATGAACACCCACTTGCCATGCTCCAACCCCGCCGGCAGGTTGTCGGTCTGCGACAGCCAGTGCAGGGTGCTGTCCTGCGGGTCGCGGCACGGGAATATCTTGATGATGCTGCCCGTCGCCGCCATGCTCGCGATGTTCAGTTTCTCGTCGGCCTCCCTCAACCCCTTGAGCACGGGGGCTTGCCGCTCGTCGCGCAGCAGGCTTTCGAGTTTGTAGGCGTTGGTCGTGGTGAAGAAGTCCGTCAGGCTCGCCCGTTTGCCCTCGATGCCGAGTGCCGCGGCCACGTCGCCGCCCTTGACCTTGATCATAGGCTCGCGTTTCCAGTAGTTGTAGTAGAACATCCACCCCGTCAGCACCTGCTCGGCGGTCAGCCCCTTGTAGGTGCTTTTGCCGCACAGTTTCGTGGTGAAGTCACGAGCCAGCGTCTCCATGGGGCATATCCGCCCGTTGTGGTAGACGTACAGCCGCCCGAATTCCTCGGCCACGTCGGCAGGCAGCACCTTGTCCCTGATGTCATCCGCGCTTGCCACGGCGGGGACGAGCATGACGGCGATGATTGCCGCCGTGCGCCTCGCCCCCTTGCCAAGCATGGCAAGGAGTGTGCGGAACTGGCTTCGCCCCTCAAAGAAGAACCCCGCCATCGACACGACCAGCATGGCATAGCCCGCATAGGTCAGCCCGATGCCCCAAGGGTCGTGGCTCACCGCCAGGATGCTGCCACCCATGTCGGAGTCGTAGGAGGACTGGTAGAAACGGTAGTGCTCGTGCCGCAGGATTTGATTCATCGCCACCTTGCCCGTCACCGTCTGCCCGCCGCCGTCGAGCCGCACCGTACTGGTGTAGTCCATCGGGGAGCGCGTGCCGGGGTAGTAGGTTATGGCAAAGTCCTCAAGCGTCACCGTGAACGGCAACGCCACCTTGCCGCCGTCCCTCGTCTCGAATGCCGCCGCACCCTCCTCGCCGAGACGCAGGTGCAGCCAGCCCTGCTCGCCCCAGATGTGCGTGACGCAGCTCCCGGCCAGGATGACGATGAACGAGGCGTGCAGCGCGAATGTCCACACGCGGCGGTGCAACCGCTTGCGCAGTATGTAGATGACGGCCGCCACCACCACCGCCCCCCACAGGGCGGTGAACCACGGCGCGCCGTAGATGTGGTCGAGGACGTAGGCAGTCCCCTTGCCCTTCTCGACCACCGTCGCCGCCATCAGCGTGGCGATGACTGCCGCGAGCAGGATGAATGATGTGTTCCTCAGCAACTTCATGTCTTTCAATCTCTCAGTTCGTTTCTTTTTCTTTAATGTATGCACTCTCGTGCGCCGCACCTCGGCGAACCGCGCCCGTGACTCGGCGAGCCACGGTTTTGACTCGCATTGTTAGTACGACTAACAATGCTTGTTAATGGCACTAACAATGCTTGTTAGTCCGACTAACAAAGAACCCTGTGGCCGCAGCCTCTTGAGCTGCCGCCACGGGGTGCTTTGCCATGGCCACTGGCGTGCCGTGCCGGTGGCGTTCAGATGGCGTTGATGAACTCGACCACCGCGTCGCGCTCGTCCTTGCTCAATTGGCGGAACTTCTCGACCGACAGCCTTGCGTCGCTCTGCGCGTCGCCGTGCCACATGATGGCCTCGATGACGTTGCGGGCGCGGCAGTCATGCAGGCGGTCACTGTGCCCTGCGCAGAGCTGCGACAGTCCGCGTCCCCACAGCGGGGTGGTGCGGCACCAGCCGGTGCGTATGTCGTTGACCATGTTGAGGCGGTGCTGCACGAGGTCGCTGTAAGGCCATATCTTCTGGTAGGGGTAGCGCGGCAGCCTCTCGTCGCCGTCCTCGAAGAAGAGGCTCGGGTCGGTGAAGTTGTCCTCGCCGGTCGTCCACGACGGGCGGTGGCACACGGTGCATCCCATCTCGTAGAACAGACGCTTGCCCTCCTGCACCTTGGGGTCGTCGAGGTTGCGTGCCGCCGGCACTGCCAGACCGCGATGCCAGACGTAGAAGTCCACGTATTCGTCATCGGTCATCTCCACTGGCAGCTCCTGGTTCATTAGGTAGTTGTAGATGTCCTCCTCTACCGTGTGTCCCTCGCGTTGCCATTCGGGGAAATATTCATAGAACTTGGCCTGCACGTCCGGGTCTTGCGAAGCCACGGTCGCATACGTCGCCGTCATGTAGTGGTAGCGGCGGTCTGAGCGCGTCACGTTGGTGATGTTCCAAATCGCGTTGCTGCCCGCAGCGTCCTGCAACGGCCCGCGACTCAGGGCGTAGGTGAAGCGGAACGGGTGCTCCTGCTGCCCGTTGCCTTGCACAGAGTTGGCGTACATCTTGACCCATTGCCCGTCCTTGAAGAATGCCGGGTTGATGGGCATTCCCATCTCTTCCTGGCGGGCATACTCGGCCTTGAGGCTGTCGTCTGGTATCGCGTCGAGCAGTCCTGTGCCATAGATGCCTATGGTCGATTCGAGGCGTATGCCGACATCGGCGAAGTCGATGGGCTGGTTGCCTGACTCGAGCGGGACGTAGTAGGCATCCTCGGGGATGGTCACTTCAGGGTAGATGAGGCTGTAGGTCTCGCCGTCTTCGAAGCGGTTGCCCCACTCGTCGGTGTACTCACGCCATTCGATTTTGATTTTGCTCTCGTCGATGGGGGCTTTGAACGGGGCGACCGCCCTCGTCTGCGGCATCCCCGTCAGCGAGGTGAGGTAGGCATCGTTGCGCTTGTCGTAGATGACCAGCAGGTAGCCGTTGCCGAAGTCTCCGGCGTTGTAACGCTCCATTCGCTTGCCGTGCCCGTAGCCGGGATGGCAGTAGATGCAGCCGTTGCGAATCCACAACGGACCGAGCCCGCCGCGTTCACCTCCCTCGTTGCCTTCTATGAATACGTCCTCAAAGAACGTCTCTCCGCGCAGGAATGCCGCCGCCATCGTCGGGCTTTGGTCTACGGCAGGTGTCGATTGCTCGTAGGCACTCGATGTCGAGTTGAACGCCGTGCCGAGGACACCGCCTGCATACCATTCCTCGGACAACTGCCCGTCGTCGGTCGTGGTGGTGCTGCCTGTGTTGCTTCCTTCGTCATCGCTGCAAGATGCCGCGCAGAGGGCGAGCATGAGCGATGCTCCAAGTAGATAGATTGATTTAGCCATAAGTGTTGTTTTTATGTTACAGTTATAAGGAATGGATGCCGGCAAGCGTTGCCGGGCATCCAGTCACTTGTCTTCTCTGGTGTTGCTGGCGGGTCACATATTTTCCTGCATCCAGCTTGCCACTTCCATGAGCTTGTCGCGCAGAGCCTGGCATGACTCGATGGCGACTTGGTTCTTCTCGGGTTCGAGGTTGTTGCGGAAGGGGTAGACTATCGTGCCCAGTCCCGTAGTGCCGTCCTCGCCGATGCATTCGTCGATGGCAGCTTTGAGTTCGTCGGCCAGCGTCGGGTTGTGGCTCTTGAGCAGGGTGTAGATTGACTTGCTCTCGTCGCGGGTGTTGACGCCGTCATAGTTTATGCCGCCCATGATGACGTTGTTGATGCCACGGATGTTGTCCTGGAAGTCGGTCTTGGAGTTGAAGCTGTACCACGACTCAACGTCCAGCACGTTCTGCGACGAGACGGGGTCGGTGATTTTGACATCCCCGACTTCGTTGGCGATGCCGTAGCAGCCCTTGTCGGCCTTGATGAAGTCAACCACGCCCTCGAGCTGGGTGCGGTAGCGGCTGCCCGCCTTGCCGGCGTTGATGAAGTTCATCCCGTAGTTGTCAACGCCAGAGTCGGGAGTGGCTTCCTTTTCCTCCAGCAGCTGTTGCTTGTCGGCAGAGACGTTGGCAGTGCCAGCCCAGGCAGCTTCGAGCACTACGCACTGGAGCTTGAGGTCTCCAGCTACGGCGTAGGCGTATTTGGCAAGGTTGGCATTGATTTCGCTAACATCCTTGTCGTGTCCGTCGGCGAAGACTGCGTACTCAAGGGCGTGGAATCCGCACAGCCCGCCCGAACCGTAGTTGGAGGTGATGTAGTCGGCGTTCATGTCATCCATGATTGTCGTGTTGGCGAGCATCTTGTCGAGAGCCTGCTTGTCCAGTGGCCAGCTGTCGATGTGCGGGTCGATGCCGTTGATTGTGGCAGGCCCGAGGAGGAATGCCTCGCTGTACTCCCAGTACTTCCTCGCTTCCAGCCATGCGTCGCAAACGTCCTTGACATCCTGTTGTGTGGCATTGCCGGCGACGATGTTGTCATAGAGTGTCTTGCACTCGGTGTCCAGCAGGATTGACGCATCGGCGAGGCGTTGGTAGGTCGCCACGACCGTGCCGTTGACATACTGTGTCAGCACTTCGGTCAACTCGGCCGAGAGGTCGTCGCCCGTTGTGACTGTTTCGCTCCCGTTGTCGTCCGAGCATGAAACTACGCCCGCTGCCATCATCAGCGCAGAGGCCACGAGCAAAGGTGTCTTGAAGATTTTTCTCATGATGTTTTAATTGTTAGGTTTTGTCTGTTGTTGTCATTTGGTGAACAGTCCGGCATAGGCCACGCCGAGCGAGAATGACGGCTCGTCGTTGAACTGGCTCTTGAACTTGCGGTAGGAATATTCCGCCTTTATCACTATGTCGTCCATGGGGAAGTAGTTGATGCCGGCGGCGAAACGTTGCCTGCCCCATTGCTCCTCATCGAGCAACTGCTGCCCGCGCTTCGTCTTTCCCATCTTCCACATCGGGTCGTAGAAGTCGTAGCGGAAGAAGACGTAGAACTTCTGCTCCTTGGACCTCAGCTTGTCGCTCAGCGAGAAGAAGTCGTAGCCCGCTTCCACTCCCGCGCTCATCGCATCCGAGCCGATGTTGGTTCCCGGCGAGATGCCCATGCCCTTGAGGCTGCGGTTGGCTTCGGCGATTTCCCCCGAGTTGCTCAAGTGGCCGTAGAGGAAGCTGCCACGTGCGACGAGGCCGTAGCCGGCGTACTCGAAATCGACCGAGCCGATGCCCACCGACCCCTTCAAGTCCTTGAATTTGTCGCGCTTCAACGAGTTGGACGCGCTGTTGCCGTAGTAGCCGCTCACGCCGATGCGCAGTCCCCGCACGCCATACCAGTCAACCCGCGCCGCACCGGCCACCGAGTTGCCTATCTTGAATTCGTAGGGCGAACCCGCGCCGCCCTGCACCCAGTTCTGGTTGTTGAAGCGGTCGGCATCAAGCCCCGCCACCAGCATCACCTCGTAACGCCAGTCGCGCGTCCGTCCCCACAGCCCGACACCAGTCTCGTGCCATGTGCAGGGGATGATGGTGTTGTCGCCCTCGGGACGGTAGACCCCGAAGAACTGCGTCGGCAGATGCCCGCTGTTGGTCAGCCCCACAGGCACCACCATGTGCCCGAGCCGCAGGTTGAGAGCCTCGTTGAACGACTTCTGAATCCAGAACTGCTCAAGGGCGACCTCGCCTCCGCGCTCGATTTCCGACTCGTATTCGCCAGTCTCCTCCTCCTCGATTTCCACCGCGCTTTCGGTGCCGCCGTGCTCGAATTCAATCTCCGTGCCCATCGACCAGCCCTTGCCGAAGTCGTAGCCGAGCATGATCACCACGTGCGGCAGGTCAAAGCGGTTGTGCCCCTTGTCGTCCTTGAACTTTGTCGCGTCGGAGTAGCGTTTCCAGTTCTCGCTGTAGAAGTTGCGGCTGAACACCGCCTCGCCGTATCCGCCTATCGTGAAGCGCGACTTCCAGTCACGTTTCTTCTTCGTCGTTTCCTCGGTCGAGTCGGTCTCCCCGCCGTCGCTGCCAGCAGGTGTGGCAGCCGCCGCGCCGACCGACATCAGCGACGCGAGGCAGAGTGAAAAGAGCAATACTTTTGGTTTCATAAACACTTGCTATTGATTACGCCGCAAAAGTATTGCGAAGTGTTAAGCTATGTTATACCTAAAAATTGGTATAATCTCGCCGCTTTTAATGACAAGTAGGTATGCCACACCCCCGATTTCGTCCCGTGCCGCCGCACCGCCGCCGTTCCCCGTCCAGCTGGCAGTGTGCGGAGCGAGTGGATGAGCACCGTGCTTCCGCCTATCGGGGCAGGGGATTATGCTCGTGAGGATAGGCATAAACTTCCCTCGCCCGCCGGGAAAAGTTCCTTCGCCCCTGACATAAAGTAAAAACAAAAGTTTTGTTTGTTCATTCAAAACTTTTGTTTTTACTTTATGTCAGGGGCAAAGCAACTTTATGCCTGACGTGGGTGAAGTTTTCCCCTGACTTCATCGGATTTGTGCCTTGGGGGTGTGCGGCAGGGCATGGGACGGGGGAAGAGCGGGTGCCGTGCGTGGTTGCCGCCAATGTATGACAAAAGGGACGTGCCGTCGGCGCGTCCCTTCGTGTCTGGTGTCTTGTCGTGTCAGAATCCGTTGAGCCTCAGTGCGAGGGTGTCGGCATACTGTGTCTGAAGCCTCACGAGCTCGCGGCGCAGTTGCTCGACGACGGGGCGCATGGCGGGGTCGGCATGGATGTTGTGCATCTCGTGCGGGTCGGCCTGGAGGTCGTAGAGTTCCCACGTGTCTATGTCGTCGTAGAAGTGGACCAGCTTGTAGCGGTCGGTGCGCACGCCGTAGTGACGCTTGACCATGTGCTCGGCGGGGTACTCGTAGTAGTGGTAGTAGAGCGAGCCTCGCCACTCCTCGATGCTGTCACCCGTCAGCAGAGGGAGCATCGACACGCCCTGTATGTCGTCGGGCACGGTGACGCCGGCGAGCTCAAGGAACGTGGGGGCGAAGTCGATGTTTTGCACCATCTCGTCCACCCGTCCCCGGCGGGCGAAGTCCTTGGGCAGGTGCATGATGAGTGGCATATGCATCGACTCCTCGTAGATGAACCGCTTGTCGAACCACCCGTGTTCGCCCATGTAGAATCCCTGGTCGGAAGTGTAGATGACTAAGGTGTTGTCCATCAGCCCCTCTTGCTCAAGGTAGTCGAGCACGCGCCCCACGTTGTCGTCGAGGGACTTGAGGGTCTTGGCATAGTCGCGCATATAGCGTTGGAACTTCCATTCGGCCAGTGCCTTGCCTTCCAGTTTGCTGGAGCGGAAGTCTTCGATTATCGGGTCATAGATTTTGTCCCACGCCTGCCTCTCGTCCTCGGTCATGGTGTTGCGTATGCCGATGTAGGCATCGGTCAGCCATGTCCGTGGCGCGTCTTCGTCCAGCATCTTGAGGTCGTAGACCAGGTCCATGTCTTTGGCGATGCTCATCTCCTGCCCGGCGGCAGCTTGCCGTCCCTCGTAGGTGTCGTAGAAGTTGGCGGGCAGCGGGAACTGCTTGTCTTCGTAGAGTGCCAGGTTGTCGATGTCGGGCATCCAGTTGCGGTGCATCGCCTTGTGGTGTATGAGGAGGCAGAATGGCTTGTCTTTGTCACGCTTGTTCTCAAGCCAGTCCAGGCTCTCGTCGGTGATTATGTCGGTGACGTAGCCCTTCTTCTGCACCATGGCGGTGTCGGTCTGTGTGATGAAGTGGGGGTTGTAGTAGTCGCCTTGCCCTGGCAGTATCTCCCAGAAGTCAAACCCTGTCGGTGTGCCGCCGAGATGCCATTTGCCGACGATGGCGGTCTGGTAGCCTGCCTGCTGCAGCAGCTTGGGGAATGTCTGCTGCGAGCCGTCGAACACCGATGTGTTGTTGTCTTTGAAACCGTTGGCGTGGCTGTGCTTGCCCGTCAGGAGGCACGCCCTGCTGGGGCCACTGATGGAATTTGCCACGAAACTGTTGGTGAACAGCAGCCCATCGCTTGCTATGCGGTCGATGTTGGGGGTCTCGACGTAGCGGTCGTCATAGCAGCTCATCATCTGCGCCGTGTGGTCGTCGGCCATGATGTAGACGATGTTGTAACGCCGGGGTTCTTCCTTGCCGCCGTTGCATGAGGTCATCCATGCGGCGAGTGCCACGCTTGCCAGCGGTAGGACGGCGAGTGGGGTGTGTCTCATCGTGTGTGTCTTGTTTTGTTGTTCAGTCGCGGAGCAGCACGAGCACCGTGTTGCCGTCGCCGTCGAGCAGGCTCAGCGTGTCGCCGTCAAGGTTGAACGCCTTGACCTCCTGGAGTGCTGCCCTGATGCTGTCCTCGGTTGCCATGTCGGGACACATCATCATGGTCATCTGGCCGCTGGCAAACGAGATGGCATTGTCGGAGAAGTCCATGGGGATGGTTGCGTTGTAGATGTTGCATCCGAGGTTGCCGTGAACCCGTCTTTTGCTGGTGAGGATTTCGAGGAATGGCACTTGCTCGGTGGCAGTGACTTTCTCGCCTTTCACTTCGTCGATGAGCCATCGTCCGTCTATGGCTCGCTTCCTGACGAGGGTCATTACTGCTGCGCCGTCGTTGTCCTTGAATGTCATCGTTCCGTCATCATTTATGCTATAGGCGGCCACTTGTCCCAGGGCTTTGAGCACGGATGTCTCGACATCCATGTCAGGGCAGTACATCCTCGTTGTGATTGCTTGGGAGAAGCTGATAGTCTCTTTGTCAGTGTCGCACTCGAATTTCCCGTTCATCAGGTTGCAGGCTGCGTTGCCTGAGTAGGTGGAGGCTGCCTGGTCAAGGGCTATGAACGGGTTGACACCGTCCTTGATGCCTTGCCCACCGATGGTCTCGATGTACCATTGGTTGAAGATTGTTTCGCTTGCAGTGCCGTCGGTAGCTTTTCTGGTGCTTGAGCATGAGGCGAGGCACGCTGCGATTGCTATGGTCATGATTGCTTTGTTCATGTGGTTGATGCTGTTGGGGTGGGGATTACCTGATTTCGTATTCTTCCTTCATGTCAATTTCCTCTTTCCCCTTGAAGAATTTGTACTCAAGGTAGGTGAGGTTCTGGTTGGGTATGACGTTGATGCCGAAACCGTACTTCATCTGCCATTTCCTCTTCATTGACACGAGCCCTTGGTTGATATATGCTGCGACATAGGGATGCACGTGGAGGGTGAAGCCTTTGACCTTCAGTTTATTGACGAGGTAGTCTATCTTGCTTTCCAGCACGTCTGTGAAGAGCAATGACGGGTTGATTATGCCTTTGCCGTGGCACGTGGGGCAGTCTTCCGAGGTTGCTATGCTCATGGCGGGGCGGACTCTTTGCCGCGTGATCTGCATCAGCCCGAATTTGCTAAGGGGCAGGATGTTGTGCCTTGCCCTGTCTTGCTGCATATTCTGGCACATACGCTCATAGAGTTTCTGCCTGTTGTCGGCTTCCGCCATATCTATGAAGTCCACGACTATGATGCCGCCGAGGTCTCTCAGTCTCATTTGGCGTGCGAGTTCGTCTGCCGCCGAGAGGTTCACGTCGAGTGCGTTTTCCTCTTGCCCGTTGTTTTGCCTTGTGCGGTTGCCGCTGTTGACATCGACGACGCACATGGCTTCGGTCTGCTCGATGATCAGGTACGCTCCATTCTTGTAGGAGACGGCCCTGCCGAACAGTGATTTTATCTGCTTGGTTATTGAAAAGTTGTCAAACAGCGGGAGTTTGCCCTCATAGAGCTTGACGATGCCTTTCTTTTCGTTGGCAATCAGTGAGACGTATGTCTTTATTTCCTCGTACGTGTCCTTGTCGTTGATGTAAATATTCTCGAAGGTCGGGTTGAAGAGGTCTCTCAGCATCGCGACGGTGCGGCTTGTCTCCTCGTGCACCATCACCGGGAGCGTCGATGCTTTTTGTATCCTGGCGAGGCATTCGTTCCAGTATTTCATGAGGATGTTCAGCTCGTTGTCGAGTTCGGCCACCCTCTTTCCCTCTGCGACAGTCCTGACAATGACGCCGACTTTTGCAGGTTTTATGCTTTGGATGAGTTGCTTGAGCCTTGTCCTCTCTTCTCCTGACTTGATTTTCTGCGAGACCGACACTTTGTCATAGAAAGGCACCAGCACGAGGAAGCGGCCTGCGATAGACAGTTCCGATGTCAGCCTCGGGCCTTTCGTCGAGATGGGCTCTTTGACAATCTGCACGACGACTTCTTGTCCCACCTTGACGAGGTTGGAGATAGAGCCTTCCTTTTCGAGTTCCGGCAAGATTTGCGCTTTGCTGAGCGGCATCAGGTTTTTGCGGTCGCTCATCACCTGCTTCATGTATTTGACTTGCGTGTTGAATTGCGCACCCAAGTCCTGGTAGTGCAGGAAGGCATCCTTTTCGTAGCCTATGTCCACAAAGCAGGCGTTCAAGCCTGGCATGATTTTCTTGACTCTGCCGAGATATATGTTACCAACGGAATAGGAGCAGTCGCGTCCCTCTTTTTGCAGCTCGACAAGACTTTTGTCTTCCAACAAGGCTATTGTGACCTCGTTGGGCTGCACGTCTACGTATAATTCGCTTACCACCTAATTCCTTTTTAATCGATTTCGTAGTGAAATTAAACAATGAGCAAACTTTCTACACCAAGAAAGTTTGCTCTTAAATCTGATCAAGCAAGACTAAAATTACTTTTTGCTCTTGTGTCTGTTCTTTCTTAGTCTTTTTTTGCGCTTGTGGGTTGACATTTTATGTCTTTTCCTTTTCTTTCCGCTTGGCATATCGCTAAATTTTATGTTGATGATTAATTAAAAAATCTCTTTCACTTCTTGACTGACAAGGTGAATGTCTTGGCAGGTTTAAACGCTGGTATGTTGTGTTCCGGGATTATTATCGTCGTGTTCTTCGAAATGTTCCTGGCTGTCTTTTGACGACGTTTCTTCACAATAAAACTGCCAAAACCCCTGAGATAGACGTTCTCGTCGTTGGTCAAAGATGTCTTGATGATGTCCATGAATGCTTCGACCGTCTTGAGGGCATCTGCTTTGGGGATGCCGGTGGTTTTGGAAATCTCGTTAACTATATCTGCCTTTGTCATCTTCTTTTGTTTATGAAGCGTTATACTTAGTCGTTTGGAGTTGCAAATATACTGCTTTTATTTTAGTATCGAATACACAATCAATTATTTTTCCCGCAACGTCTGCGACACCGCGCCTTTGCCTGCCGGTGATGGGGCGTGCTCGACAGTGCATTGTCGCCCGTGGTCATGGCATACGATGATTTTGCCTTTTGCATACGATGTTTTTGGTGTTACCATGCAATGTTTCTATCAAAAGCATACGATGTTTTTCGCGTTGGCATGGGATGTAAATGTTGTTTAAACCCAATGTCACGGCTTCAAGCATTTTTCCAAAAACTTGGGGCAAACAGCAGCAGGACGGTGAACAGTTCGAGACGGCCGACGAGCATCAGGATTGACGAGCACCATTTTGCGAAGTCGGTCAGCGAACTGCAAGTGTAGGCCGGTCCATAGTCTCCCATCGCCACCCCGACGTTGCCAAGGCTTGAGACGGACATTGAGAGCGACTCGATGAGACCTATGTCTGTGGAGTAGAACAGGAACGTGCCTATCAGCGCTATGATCAGATAGACGATGATGAACACCACCGCGCTCAGCACGATTTTCTGCGGCAAAACCTTGCCGTTGACCTTGACTGGCAGCACGGCGTTGGGATGAATCATCGAGTTGAATTCGTTTTTCAACGCTTTGGCTCCGACGGCGATGCGGATGCATTTGATGCCGCCGCTCGTGGAACCCGCACAAGCCCCGACGAGCATCACGGCCAGCAGCAGTATGTTGGTAGTCCCCGGCCATAGTGTGAAGTCGTCGGAGGCGAAACCCGAGGTCGTCTGGCATGTTGCCACCTGGAAGAGCGACTTGCGGAACGCTTCCTCAAGCCCCATGCCGCCTTGGAAGTAGAGAATGCCTGCGATGGCAAGGACGAAATAGAGGAATATGACGATGTAGTATCTCAGTTCGGTGTTCTTGAACAACCGTGAGAAACGTCCCTTGAATGCGGCTAAATATATAATGGTGAAGTTTGTGCCCGAGATAAACATGAATGCACTGATGATGTACTCTATGGCTGCCGAGTCATAATACATGACGTTTGCCTGCTTTGTGGAGAATCCTCCCGTCGCCGTCGTTGAGAATGAATGGCAGATGCTGTCAAAGACATCCATCCCGGCAAAGCACAGCAGCACTGTCTCGGCTATTGTTATGCCTGAGTATATCAACCAGATCCACCTGGCTGTAACGCCGATGCGCGGATGAACCTTGTCATTAGTTATGCCTGTGGCCTCGGCTGCAAACAGTTGTATGCCTCCTGCACCGAATATGGGCAGGACGGCGATGGTGAAAAAGACCATTCCCAAACCGCCTATCCACTGTGTGAAGTTGCGCCAGAACAGCAGCGAGTGCGGGAAACTCTCAAGGTTGTCGATGACGGTGAAGCCCGTCGTGGTGAAACCCGACATTGTCTCAAAGAAGCAGTCGGTGATGGTGGGGATGTAGCCGCTGATGTAGAATGGCAGCATCCCGAACACTGTGAACAGCACCCACGTCATCGCCACGATGAAGAACCCGTCCCGGCGGTTCATCATGTTGACCGCGCCGCGCCCGAAGAGCAGGAAAACGCCCCCGGCAATCAACGTTATCAGCGAGCTCGTCAGGAACGGCATATAAGAGTCCTCCTTGTAAATCAAGTCTATGCCGGCAGGCACGAGCAGCAGGATTGCCTCGACGATAATCAGCAGCCCGAGAATCTTGAGGACGAGTTTGATGTTGGTCATTGTGCCGTCTTAATTGAAATAGTTTTCAATCTTCTTGATCATGCCTCCGCAGAAGACTACCACGTGGTCATTGGCCATGATTTCACTGTTACCGTTGACTATCATGCCTTTGCCGTTGCGTATCACGCCTCCGATGGTGAAGCCTTTGGGGAAGCCTATGTCCTTGACCTTGTGCCGTGTGACGTAGGATTTCTCCTTGACCGTGAATTCTGCCACGTCGGCATTTGCAAACGAGAGTGTCTTGACATTCGACACGTCGGCATCGAGCATCATCTGGTAGATGTGGCTCGCCGCTATCTGCTTCTTGTTGATGACTACGCCGATGTCGAGGCTCTCGGCCATGTTGATGTAGTCGATGTTCTCCACCTCGGCTATGGTCTTTTGGAATCCGAGCTGTTTGGCTGAGAGGCAGGCGAGGATGTTCGTCTCCGAGTTGCCTGTCAGTGCGACAAATGCGTGTTGCTTTGTGATGCCCTCCTCTTTGAGCAGTTCGATGTCGCGCCCGTCGCCGTTGATGACCATCACTTTGTCGCCGACATTCTCGGTCAGCCACAGGCATCGGTCATAGTCGGCTTCGATGATTTTCATGTTAAGGTTGTCGGGTGCGTATTGTGCCGTGCGGACGGCGATGCGGCTGCCTCCCATGACCATCACGTCGCTTATGCTGTTGTAGGAGTCTTTGCCGAAAGTGTGTTTCAGCAGCGGCAGGTGTTCGCGTTGCGTTGTCACGTAGACGATGTCGTTGAGCTTGATTTCATCGTCTCCGCGCGGGATTATCGTTTCCTGTCCCCTCTTGATTGCCACGAGGTGGTAGGGGATGCTTCGGTCGAGTTCCATCAGCCTTTTGCCGATGAGGGTTGATGTCTCGCGCATCTTTGTGCCGAGCATCACGAGTGCCCCGCCGCCGAATTCCCACCATTGTCTTATCCAGGACATTTTGAGTGAGGAGACAATTTCTTTGGCGGCAAGGATTTCGGGGCAAATCATCGAGTCCACGCCCAGGTTCTTGAAGAATTGCTGGTTCTTGGGCAGGAGGTATTCGTAGTTGTCTATCCTGGCAATCGTCTTTTTCGCCCCGAGGCTGTTGGCCAGGATGCAGGCTGTCATGTTGCGGCTCTCGTCCGGGGTG
Organism: uncultured Bacteroidaceae bacterium; assembly: GCA_939800445.1. Taxonomy (GTDB): domain Bacteria; phylum Bacteroidota; class Bacteroidia; order Bacteroidales; family Bacteroidaceae; genus Avibacteroides; species Avibacteroides faecavium. Next base: position 14,124 of record CALNGU010000030.1, read on the forward strand.
ACGGCTACGAAGAGGTCCGTGCTGCCGACACCGGCATTCTTGAGCCCGACAATGGATGTCGGTGAGACGTTGACGGTCATTATGTCCAGGTAGGACTCCATCTTTGCCAGCCTGTCGTGGTCTTCATCAATCAGCACTATGTCCTGTTTCTCCTTGGAAAGCAACCTGCTGAGGTGTGTACCGACAGCTCCGGCACCGGCAATGATTATTTTCATTGGTTACTCACTTGAATTGTTCTTTGATGAATGCGCCGAGGCTTGCCTTGTCAAGTCCGCAGACTTCGTAGAGCTTCCCGACCGGTCCGTGTTCGACAAACCGATCAGGCAGCCCGAACCGGTGGACTGGCAGCTTGTAGCCGTTGTCTTCCATGAATTCAAGCACGGCCGACCCGGCTCCGCCTGTGATTACCCCGTCCTCGACAGTCATTATGGATTTATAGGTTTTCCCTATCCCGTGCAGCATCTCGGTGTCGAGCGGCTTGACAAACCGCAGGTCGTACAGGCCCACTTTCTCCCTCTCATCTTCGGGCAAGGTGTCCACAATCTCCTTCAACGTTTGTCCGATAGGCCCGAGCGTGATGATGGCGAGCGTCGTCCCCTGCTTGAGGCAACGTCCCGTGCCTACCTTCACCTCCTGGTATTCATTCTCCCAGTCACGCAGTTTACCCCTGCCGCGTGGGTATCGGATGACGAATGGCCCCATGTCGGGCAGTTGTGCCGTGTACATCAGGTTGCGCAGCTCGTGCTCGTCGTAGGGTGACGAGATGGTCAGGTTGGGGATGCAGCGCAGGCTGGCTATGTCGAATGCCCCGTGGTGCGTCGGCCCATCTTCGCCCACCAATCCGGCGCGGTCGAGGCAGAGGACAACGTTGAGGCGTGCTATGGCAATGTCGTGGATTATGTTGTCGTAGGCTCGCTGGGCGAATGACGAGTAGATGTTGCAGAACGGCAGCATCCCCTCCTTGGCAAGTCCTCCCGAGAATGTCACCGCGTGTCCCTCGGCAATCCCCACGTCAAACGCCCGGTGCGGCATCTCGCGCATCAGGATGTTCATCGAGCAGCCTGTGGCCATTGCCGGTGTTATGCCGATGATCTTGTCATTCATGCGTGCCAAGTCGAGCAACGTCTTGCCGAATACGTCCTGGTAGAGTGGGGACTGCCCCTCCTCGTTGCAGACTTTCCGCTCCCCGGTGTCCTTGTCAAACAGTCCCGGCGCGTGCCACACCGTGGCGGCCTGCTCGGCAAATTCGTATCCCTTGCCCTTCACCGTGTGGATGTGCAGCAGCTTCGGTCCTTTGTGGTTTTTCAATTCGCCGAGCACGCGGACGAGGTTGTTGACGTCGTGTCCGTTTATCGGGCCGAAGTAGCGGATGTTCATCCCCTCGAAAATGTTCTGCTGGTTTGACAGCATCGACTTGAGGCTGTTGTTGAAGCGCAGTATCTTGTTCTTGTGCTTTTCGTCTAGCACCCCGAGAGTCTTGGCGAAGTTCCACAGCGAATAGCGCAGCTTGTTGTAGCCCGCGTTGGTGTTCATCCTGATGAGGTACTCCTTTAGCCCCCCGACCGTGCGGTCGATGGCGATGTTGTTGTCGTTGAGGACTATGAGCAGGTTGTTGGGGATGGTCGAGGCATTGTTCAGACCCTCGAATGCCAGTCCCCCCGTCATCGCGCCGTCGCCGATGACTGCAACGATCTGCCTGTCCTCGTGCTTCATCGCGGCGGCTACGGCCATGCCGAGGGCGACGGAGATTGAGTTGGACGCATGGCCGCACGTGAACGTGTCGTACTCGCTCTCGTCTGGCGAGGGGAACGGCTTGAGGCCCCTGAACTTCCTGTTCGTGTCAAACCTCTCCCTGCGCCCCGTCAGTATCTTGTGCGCATAGGCCTGGTGCCCCACGTCCCACACGATGCGGTCATAGGGGGTGTCAAACACATAGTGCAGCGCGACCGTCAGCTCGATGACGCCGAGGCTCGCGGCGAAGTGCCCCGGGTTGCACGACAGCGCGTCTATGATGAAGTCGCGCAGCTCGTCGCACACCACGTGCAGGTCATCGACCTTCAACCGCTTGAGGTCGGCGGGCGAGCCTATGTGTGACAGGAACTTGTATGCGGTGTCCATTAACATCTTTTTTGGTGGCGCAAATATAAGCAATAATGGACACACTAATCCACCCCGCCACCCTTTTAAGTTCCCGCCGCGCCGTCGCGCCCTATACCTATATTATATAAGCCCTCCGCCCGCCCGCGCCTGGCATGAAATCCGTCCGCCTCGTGCCAGAACTTCTATCTCGTCAGACGAAAAGTTGCAAGAGGTCGGATGTAAAGTAAAAACAAAACTTTTGTTTATATAAACAGAAGTTTTGAATATTAAAACAAAAGTTTTGAATATATAAACAAAACTTCTGAATATACTTTTCATCCGACCTCTTGCAACTTTTCGCCTGACGACATGGAGGTTTGCGTGCGGCCTCATGCAAGTTTGCGTCTGACGGAAGTGCGGGTTATGTTTCACATTTATTTATTGTTGGCGGTAAATAATTGCTATCTTTGTCCCCCGTTACGCCGCAACTCATTGTCTATATTTAGGGTGAATGTGCGCCGACGAGGGTGCGCGGGGCGGACGGATGCGAGGATTTTAATGTACATATAAAGCTTATATGATGAGGATTACCGGATTTTGGAAAGTGTGCCTGTGCGCCGTGCTGGTGGCCGTGTCGCTGGTGTCGTGCAAGACGTACAAGAAAGTGAACTACATACAGGATGTCGTGGTCGATGTCCCCGAGGCCATCGAGGTGAACCAGGGCATCGTCATCCAGCCACAGGATATGTTGTCGATTGTGGTGACGAGCAAGTCGCCCGAGCTGGCGGCGATGTTCAACCTGTCGTCGGTCAGCTACCAAGCCGGGTCGGAGGTCGTCTCGACGGGCGGCACGCAGCGTCTGCTGGGCTATGTCGTGGCGACGGACGGGACTATCGACTTCCCCATCCTCGGCAAAATCAAGGTGGCGGGCATGACGCGGTGGCAGCTCCAGGAGTATATCAAGAAGGCAATCGTCGATGCCGGCCTTTTGAAGGAGCTGGTCGTGACGGTCGAGTTCATGAACTTCAAGATTTCGATAATGGGCGAGGTCAACGCCCCGGGTTCCTACACCATCAAGGGCGACAAGGTGACTATCCTCGAAGCGTTGTCGATGGCGCGGGATTTGACGATATTCGGGCGGCGTGACGGCGTGTATGTCGTCAGGGAGGAGAACGGGACCCGCACCACCTACAACGTTGACCTCCGCTCGGTGCAGCTTTTCAACTCACCCGTCTACTACCTGCGGCAGAACGACATCATCTATGTCGAACCCAACAAGGTCAGGGCTGGGCAGTCAACAATCAACGAGAACAACTTGAAATCGGTCTCGCTGTGGATTTCGGTAGGCTCGTTCCTCACGTCGCTGGCGGTGCTGATATTCAAATGACCATCAAGGGTGAACCATCGTAAGTTTCAAAGCTAAATGATTAAAGATTAGGACATGGCAGCAGCAAATGAACAAACTGTGAATGCATCGCCGGCGGCGGAAAGGCAAGACGACGCGATCAACATAAAGGAATATCTCTTCTGGGCGTGGGAGAAGAAATGGTGGATTCTCCTGTCGGTGGCGGTGTGCCTGTCGGTGGCCGTCTACTATTTGTACGTCACCCCGAAGTCTTACGTGCGGAGCGCATCCGTCATGATCAAGTCGGACTCCAAGGGGCGTTCAGGCATATCGGAGCTGGAGGCGTTCAAGGACCTCAGCGGGTTCTCTGGTGTCTCGGTCGATGTCAAGAATGAAATCGAGGCGTTCAAGTCCCCGCTGCTCATGGAAAAGGTGGTGCAGCGTCTCAACCTCAATGTCTCCTACACCAAGCTGGGGCTGCTGCGTGACGACATCCTTTACAGCAATTCGCCGGTCAAGGTGTCTTTCGTCGAGGATGGCGTTCCAGCAGGCTACACCTTTGATTTGAAAAAGGAATCGGACGGGGCGGTCAAGCTCTTCAAGTTCAAGTACAAGGGCGAGGGGTTGAACATCGCCCCCATGGTCATAGCACTCAACGACACCGTGGAGACCCAGTTGGGACGGGTAGTGGTCGTGCCTACGTTGCTCTACGACGATGCTTTCGACTACACAGTCAGGGTGTCATGCGGCTCGGTGCGCGACGTTGCCAAAGTCTTCAAGGCACGGATGGACGTCGGACTGGCCGAGAAGGAGACTTCGGTGATAAACCTCTCCATACGTGACAACGTCATCAGCCGTGGCGACGACGTGGTCAACACGCTGATAGATGCCTACAACGAGGACTGGGTGAACTACATGAACGAGGCAAAGGTCAACACCTCCAACTTCATCAACGAGCGTCTGAGCATAATAGAAAACGAGCTGAATGTCGTTGACACCGATGTCGAGCGTTTCAAGAAGGAAAACAAACTCTTTGACATCCCATCCGAGGCCCAGCAGACTGCGGCCGAGTCGTCGGAATATTCATCCAAATACTTCGAGATAAACAACCAGCTGGCACTGGCACGCTACATCTCCGACTATTTGAACAATGGTGCCAACAACAGCTCCCTGCTCCCCAGCGGCGCAGGCATAAGCAACTCGAACATTGAAGAGCAGATAGCTGAATACAACCGCACCCTGCTGCGTTACCAAACCCTCTTGGAGAACAGCAGTGCGACCAATCCCATCGTCGAGGACTACGACAACACGCTTGAGATGATGCGCTCGTCCATCCTCCGCTCGGTGACCAACCTCATTGCCACGCTTGAACTCCAGGCGGACAACATCGAGAAGCGCGAGAATGCCATACGCGACAAAATCGAGATGACACCCACCCAGGCAAAGGAACTGGTGGACATCGAGCGTCAGCAGAAAGTCAAGGAGTCGCTTTACGTCTATCTTCTCCAGAAACGTGAGGAGAACGAGCTGTCAAGTGCCCTTGTGGTTGACAACACACGCATCCTTTCCTATTCGACGGGCAATCCATCTCCTGTTTCACCAAAGGCGGCCACGGTTTTGCTCCTGGCTCTGGTGATAGGGTTGGTGATACCTTTTGTATATAAGATAGTAAAGGAACTGCTCAACTCCACAGTCCGTGGCAAGAAGGACATCGAGATGCTGACCGCCCCATTCATCGGCGAATTGCCTTTCGTCTGCAAGAAAGAGCACTTCCTCTGCTTCACCCGCGAGGTGTCGGCGGTGACATCCGACCATGCTATAGTCGTCAAGGACGGCAGCCGCAACTCCATCAACGAGGCATTCCGTGTCGTCAGGGCCAACATAGACTTCATGGCCAAGAAGCGCGAGGGGCAGGCGCTTGTTACGCTCTTCACATCCTACAACGTCAATTCGGGCAAGACTTTCGTCGCGGCGAACCTTGCCGCCATCATGTCAATCAAGGGGGCAAAAGTCTGCGTGATTGACATGGATATGCGCAAGGCCACTCTCAGCCGCTTGGTGCACAAACGCGAGGTGGGTCTCTCGTCCTATCTCGGCGGGTTCGTCGATAACATTGGTGACATAGTTGCCAAGCATCCCGACTATCCTAATCTCGACATAATCCCCGTGGGCACGTTGCCGCCCAACCCGGCGGAATTGCTGCAAAGCCGCGCACTCGACGGCCTGCTGGACAAGCTCAAGACGGCCTACGATTACATCTACATCGACTGCCCGCCGTTGAACATCGTGGCGGACACGTCCGTGGTTTCGCGCCTCGTCGATATGTCCATCTTCGTCATCCGTGCCGGGCTCATGGAGCGTGCGTTGGTGTCGGACGTGGAGGAAATCTACCGCGCCGGGAGGCTGCCCAACATGGCGATAGTCCTCAACGGTGTCCGCGAACTGCCCGGACGCTACGGCTACCACCGCTATGGCTACCACTACGGCTACGGGTATGGATATGGCTACTACACCGAGAAGTGACCTGCGGGTCTGATCATTTCGGGCGGGCTGGCAAGGTCGATGACGTTGCCGGCCCGCTCCCTTTTGCGGCTGGCGGGCGGTGCCGTGCTAATATCGCCGCCCGCTGCCTTTGCGGCGGATGGCAAAATCCATATCTTTGCGCCGCTTTTGCCGAGGTGACATTAGGCAGGGGCGTTTTCTGGTAAAATCAAAAAGCGAACATCATGTTTACCGTAATCAAGCGGATGGAAGTGTCCGCATCGCATTCGTTGCGCCTGTCATATCCAAGCAAGTGTGAAAACCTGCACGGCCACAATTGGATCATCACCGTGCATTGCCGCTCGGAGCATCTGAACTCCGACGGGATGGTCGTAGACTTCACTGAAATCAAGCGAAAGGTCAAGGGGCGGCTCGACCATGCCAACCTCAACGAAGTGTTGCCTTTCAACCCCACGGCAGAGAACATCGCCAAGTGGGTGTGCGACAACGTCGATTGTTGCTTCAAGGTCGAGGTGCAGGAGTCGGAGGGCAACGTGGTCGTCTATGAGAAAGATTAACGAAATCTTCTACAGCATCCAAGGCGAAGGCTATTTCGCCGGGACACCCACCGTCTTCCTCCGTTTCAGCGGCTGCAACCTCCGCTGCCCGTTCTGCGACACGTCGCACGACGACGGCGAGATGATGGACGACGACGAGATAGTCCGCCGCGTGTCATCCTTCCCCTCGCGGCGCATCGTGCTGACGGGGGGCGAACCGTCGTTGTGGATCGACGCGCAGTTTATCGCGCGGCTCAAGGCGGCAGGCTTCTTCATCAGCATCGAGACCAACGGCACGCGCCCCCTGCCACCCGGCATCGACTGGGTCACTTGCTCGCCCAAGGAGGGGGCGCGGGTCGTCCTCACGGCGATGGACGAGGTCAAGGTCGTCTTCATCGGGCAGGACGTCGAGCGTTACCACTACGCCACCGCCGCTCACCACTTCCTGCAACCCTGCTCGGGACAGAACACGGCGGAGACCCTCGACTACATCATGCGCCACCCGCACTGGCGGCTCAGCCTGCAATTGCACAAACTGATAGGGGTGAGGTGACGCGCCGCGACCCCTTCTGCGGACAGTGTGCGGGCATCAGGCCAACCAGGTCTGGGGACAAAATCGCCCGGGTCAGGCATAAA
>CALNGU010000031.1 GCA_939800445.1 uncultured Bacteroidaceae bacterium
TAGGGATACTCTACTTTTCCCCTGACGATGCGGATGTTTTCGCCGTGGGCGGATGCTTTTGTCCCTTGTCCTGGCGGCAACCGGGGGCGGGGACGGCGGTGCCTATACCTCTATATATATAGGCGAAGTGCCGGGGTGGCGGCGGCAAAGTGTTAATATTCGGGAAAAATGGGTGATTGTGGGCTGTTGTTGGAAACTGTGTCACGGATTTTGGTTTCCTTTGCGGCATGAACGTGATGAGGAGATTGTCAACACTTTGCGCCGCCGTGTCGCTCGCGGCTGCCGCTGCCGTGGGGCAGGAGGCGGGAGGGACTGTCGCTGTGGCCGATAGCGTTGTGGCGGATGTCCCGGGGGTGCGTGCCGAGGGGTATGACTTCACGGCCGCCTACGACACGCTCAGTTTCAAGGAGAGGCGGAGGGAGAGGAAGGAGCGTCGGCGGGCGCGCAATTTCCAGTTCAGCATCCTCGGCGGGCCGAGCTACTCTCCCGACTTCGGCTTCCTGCTCGGGGGGAGCGCGCTCATGACGTTCCGCACGGACAAGAACGACATGGAGCTGAAGCGGTCGGTGATGCCGTTCAGCATAGCCCTGACGATGGGCGGGGCGGCGGTGGGGTCGCGTCCGCAGATATTCTTTGCAGGCGACCGTTTCAGGATATTCGGCACGTTCAGCTACAAGTACAACAAGGACAACTACTACGGCGTGGGCTATGACACCAACCATCATGCGGTGCGTGGCGAGGAGACGACGCTGTTCACGGCCAGTTACTTGCAGCTCAATCCCCAGTTCCTGTTCAGGATAGGGGAGAGCGACTTCTTCATCGGCCCTGCCATCGACTTCACCATGGACAAGATGCTCAAGCCGTCGGCCGGTGTGGCGCGTGACGCAGCCTATGTAGCTGCCGGCGGGGGGGCGGACGGATACTCCAACATCAGCTCGGGTCTGGGCATCATCGCCAATTATGACTCGCGCGACTTGCCGGCCAATGCCTACAAGGGTGTCTACCTGGAGGTGCGCGGCACGGTCTACAACAAATGGGTGGGGAGTGAAACCAACTTCTACCGCGCCGAAATCGACTACCGCCAGTATGTGTCGGTGGGCAAGCGCAAGGTGCTGGCATGGACGGCACAGAGCAAGAATGTCTTCGGCGACGTGCCGATGACGCGGATGCCTCTGACGGGGTCGCCCTATGATCTGAGGGGCTACTACATGGGGCAGTACCGTGACAAGACGTCGCACGTCATCATCGCCGAGTACAGGCAGATGTTCAACTCGGACCGCGAGGACTTGTGGGGGCGGATAGTGCGCCGTCTGGGGTGGAATGTCTGGGCTGGGTGCGGCTTCATGGGTGATTCGCCCGTGCATCTCGACGGGGTGTTGCCCAATGCGGGCATCGGGTTGCGCATAGAGATTCAGCCACGGATGAACATCAGGCTGGATTTCGGCCGTAACTTCGTGGACAAGCAGAATCTTTTCTACTTCAACATGACCGAGGCGTTCTGACCTGCGGTCTTTTTTCGTGTGATGAAAATCTTTTGTGATATGATGAAGAGGCTTTTTATGCTGCTCGCCGTCATCGCCGCCGTGCTGCCGTCGGCCGCGCAGTCGTTGACGGTGTGGGCGACTGATGCCCGTGGCAGCTTTGAGACACCTGCCGGTGCCGATGGCAGGTTGCCGGGTGTTGACTATGTGTTCAGTGGGCGTGGTTTCATGGATGAGGCGTTTTGCTATCTGTGTGTGAAGAACAGTTCCGATGCCGGCGGGCTTGTCACTTTCCGGGCCACGGCGTTGAACGATTATGCCCGCGACTACGTCAAGCTGGGCTTCTGCTACAACAGTTCTTGCAAGCAGACCAACTCGGGAGAATTCCAAATCGAGCCGCACGGGGAGTTCCGTGGCGGTGCTGGTGTCACGGCGGGGTCGCAGTTTTACATGAAGGCCATCTACATGGGGGACTACTATGTCGAGGGCGTGGCTGACTACTCCCTGCAATTCAATTTCGGGGACGATGCCCCTGTCACCGTATATATAAGCTACACCTTCAGGAATGACGACAGCGGCATGGTGTCTGTCAAGTGGGTCACTGTGGGCAACGGCCGCCTGGTCGTGATGTCGGGTGGCGAGAGCCTGGACTATGGCGACAAAGTGCGGATTGGCACTACGTTGACGGTCGATGCCCTGCCTGACGCGGGCAGCCGTCTTGAGAGCCTGACGGCGAATGGGCAGCCGCTGGATGAGGGGGCGGACTATGTGGTGGCAGGCATAACCGAGTTGCGGGCGGTGTTCCGTGACTACTATCCGGTGAACTGGCGTGCCGAGGGCTGCACGGTCGAGGTGCGCGATGCCGGGGGGACGTTGCTCGAGTGCGGCGGTTCCGTCGTCTCGGGCAGCAGTGTCACCATCGTTGCCCGTCCGTTTGACGGCTATGACCTTGACTCGTTGACGGTCAATGGCGACCCATTCGACAACGGCGGCGGATATGTCGTGCGCGGCGCTACCGAGATTGTCGCCATAGCTTCAGGAGGCACGGGGTTGGTGGCTGAAACCGTGCCAGCCATGCGCTATGACACCGCCTCGCAGCTGCTGTTGACTGGCTGTGCGGGACGCTTGACAGTCATCGATGCTGGCGGGCGGGTGGTCATCGACACCGATTGCGACGGATGCCTTGATGTGTCGTGGCTCGGCGAAGGGCTGTACGTCGCCGTCTCGGGCGGCAAGGTTCTCAAGTTTGCCCGCTGAGCCTGTCCTGCGTGCATCCCGATGACGAAATGTGCGGCATCAGGCGGCGTGCATATCATAAAAGGAGCAAAACCGCGTTATATATAACAGTTGGACGCGAAAGACAAGATGACACAGACACCAAGCCGCACCCTCGCAGCGATGAGGGCATTTGCCATGACCATAGCACTCGTGTTTGCCGCCCTGGGCATCAAGGCTCAGAACAGCAACACCTACGAGTTCCTCAACATACCCGTGTCGGCACGGGCGGCGGCACTCGGCGGGCAGAACATCACGGTCATCGAGAACGACTACACCATGGCGAGCCAGAATCCCGCCCTGCTGCCCTGCCTGTCGCAGCGCAACGTGTCGCTGTCCTATATGCACTACATCAAAGGGGTCAACATCGCCGCCGCCAGCTTTTCCAGCTTTGTCAACGACCGCCTGGGCTGGGCGGTGGGGGCGCAGTATATGGGCTACGGCAAGATGACCCGCGCCGATGTCTACGGCAACAAGCAGGGCGAGTTCGGGGCAAAGGACATGGCGTTGACGGCTTCGTTCTCCTACGAGTTCAACGACTACTGGAGCGGTGGGGTGACGGGCAAGTTCCTTTACTCGGGTTATGACAGCTATTCGTCGCTCGGGTTGGGCTTCGACTTCGGGCTCAACTACTACAAGCAGCGGACGGACTTCTCCTTTTCGATAGTTGCGCGCAACCTCGGCGCACAGCTCAAGCACTACACCCCCGGCCGGCGTGAGAAGCTGCCGGTCAACCTCCTGGTGGGCATCAGCAAACGCCTTGCCCACGCACCGCTGAGGCTCTCGGTCACGATGCAGGACTTGCACTACTGGGGCAACTCGGCGGCGAGCGAGGCGGCGGGCGATGAGCAGAAGTTCTTCAACAAGCTGCTCGACAAATTTGTCATCGGTCTTGATTTCATCCCCACCAAGAACATCTACGTCGCCCTCGGTTACAACTGCAAGGTGGCATCGGCGATGAAGGTCAACGGGTCATCGCACTGGGCAGGCTTCACATTCGGTGCCGGGCTCAAGCTGAAGCAATTCCGCCTCGGGGCATCCTATGCCCGCTACCACGTGGCGGCATCATCGTTCATGGTCAACCTGTCGCTCGGGCTTTGATGTGCGGGGCGGCGTGGAATGTCGTCCTTTGTTAGTCGCAGTAACAAGGCTTGTTAATGCGACTAACAAAGGATGACTTCCGGAAGATGGCCGCTTGTTTCCCGAATTTGGGAAAAGCATTAATTTTGTCAGCATCTAACACAAACAGCTATTATGAAGAAGATAACGATTGCCATCGACGGTTTCTCGTCGTGCGGCAAGAGCACCATGGCCAAGCAGCTCGCGAGGCGGATTGGCTACACCTACATTGACAGTGGGGCGATGTACCGCGCCGTGACCCTCTACTGCCTGCGCCACGGCATCATAGGTGCTGACGGCAGCATCGATGCGGAGAGGCTGCGCGGGGAGATGGACGGGATAGGCATCGCTTTCCGTCCCGACCCGGCGACGGGCAGGCCGCACACTTTGCTCAACGGCGAGGATGTCGAGGGCGAGATACGTCAGATGCAGGTCTCGGCACACGTCAGCCCAGTGAGCGCGTTGCCGTTTGTCCGCGAGGCGATGGTGCGGCAGCAGCAACGCTTCGGAGCGGAGAAAGGCGTGGTGATGGACGGGCGTGACATCGGGACGACCGTCTTCCCCGACGCGGAGTTGAAAGTGTTTGTCACCGCCGATGCACGCACCAGGGCGCAGCGACGCTATGACGAACTGAAGGCAAAGGGGGCGGAGGCCGATTTCGACGAAATCCTGCGCAACGTCGAGGAGCGTGACCGCATCGACCAGACGAGGGAAGTCAGCCCGCTGCGGCGTGCCGACGACGCGGTCGTCCTGGACAACAGCCGCATGAGCCTGGAGGAACAGGACAGGTGGCTTATGGAACAATATGAAAAAGCCGTGGGCAGAGCCGATGGACGTGAGGATTGACATAGATGCCAACTCGGGCTTCTGCTTCGGGGTCACGACCGCTATACGCAAGGCGGAGGAAGAACTGCGGCGCGACGGGCATCTCTACTGCCTCGGGGACATAGTGCACAACAGCAAGGAGATGGAGCGTCTCAAGGCCATGGGGCTTGTCACCATCGACCACGAGCAGTTTGCCCGTCTGCATGACGCCAAGGTGTTGCTCAGGGCGCACGGTGAACCGCCAGAGACCTACCGGATTGCCCGCGAAAACAACATCGAGATAATCGACGCGACCTGCCCCGTCGTGCTCAAGCTCCAGCGGCGCATCAAGCAGGAGTATGCCGACAAGGCGGACGGCAGGAGGCGGCAAATAGTCATCTACGGCAAGCGCGGCCACGCCGAAGTCATGGGGCTGGTGGGGCAGACTGACGGCGAGGCCATCGTCATCGAATCGACCGACGAGGCCGACCGCCTGGACTATGGCTGTGACATCTGCCTCTATTCGCAGACGACAAAGTCGCTCGCGGGCTTCAACGCCGTGACCAACCACATCCGTGAGCGGATGGCCGAGGGGACGACGTTCAAATCCTATGACACGATATGCCGCCAGGTGGCCAACAGGATGCCCGACATCAGCCGTTTCGCTGCCGCCCATGACCTGATAGTCTTCGTCTCGGGCAAGAAGAGCTCCAACGGCAAGATGCTCTATGACGAATGTTGCAAGGTCAACGGCAACACCGTGTTCATAGAAGATGTCGATGAGATCGATGCCGGCAAGCTGCAAGGTTGCAGCTCGATAGGCATCTGCGGTGCGACATCAACCCCCAAATGGCTCATGGAAAACGTGATGAGGAGGATAGAGGACTTATTAAAAGATAAAGAAAGTCAAAACCAGGGACACGGCACAAACTATTAGTATCTTTGCTGTATCCTAAACGAAAACAGAAACTAACGAAAGGGAATGATCTTATGGGAAGAATCAAATGCATCGGCATCCTGACATCCGGCGGTGACGCTCCCGGGATGAATGCCGCAATCCGTGCCGTGACACGCTCGGCAATCTACAACGGTCTCCAGGTAAAGGGAATCTATCGCGGCTATCGCGGCTTGGTGACGAATGAGATAAAGGACTTCAAGAGCGAAGATGTCAGCAATATCGTGCAACGCGGCGGTACAATCCTGAAAACGGCACGTTGCCAGGAGTTCACTACCCCCGAAGGCCGCAAGCTGGCTTATGAGAACATGAAGGCGCATGGCATCGACGCTCTCATCATCATCGGCGGGGATGGCTCGCTGACGGGTGCGAGGATTTTTGCCGAGGAGTACGATGTGACTTGCATCGGCCTGCCGGGAACGATAGACAATGACCTCTTCGGGACGGACACTACAATAGGCTATGACACCGCTCTCAATACTATTATGGAATGTGTGGATAAGATACGCGACACTGCGACATCGCACGAGCGTCTCTTCTTCATCGAGGTCATGGGGCGTGATGCCGGCTTCCTGGCACTCAATGGGGCGATAGCTTCGGGAGCCGAGGCGGCGATTATCCCCGAATTCGAGACGGAGTTTGACCAGCTTGAGGAGTTCATCAAGAACGGTTTCCGCAAATCCAAGAACAGCAGCATCGTGCTTGTCGCCGAAAGTGAACTGACGGGAGGGGCTATGCACTACGCCGAACGCGTCAAAAACGAGTATCCCCAATACGATGTCCGCGTGTCAATCCTCGGACACCTCCAGAGGGGAGGAAGCCCGACGGCCAATGACCGCATCCTGGCAAGCCGCCTTGGAGCTGCTAGCATAGAGGCTTTGCTCGAGGGACAACGCAACGTGATGATTGGGATAGAGCACGATCAGGTCGTCTACGTCCCATTCACCAAGGCGATAAAAAACGACAAACCCATCGACAGGGGGCTTGTCGGCGTGCTCAAGGAGCTGTCAATCTAAAGGAAGCGATAGAACGCAAATCAACGGGGCGCAACCCAATCGGTTGCGCCCCGTTGTCCTATCAACTTACCAGCTATTGTCGCTGTCTGCCAAGGTTGATGAAATGAAAGAGACCGCCCAACCTCTTGGCTGGGCGGTCTCATCTTTGTGGAAAGTGTCTGCTTACTTCGTCGTGACGGTAATCTTTCCTTTCTTCACGCCTTTCATTGATGCTTCGAGTGTGATTTCACCAGGCTCGTCCGTTGACTGCACGATGGCGGTCATCATGCCGTTGAAGAGGTGCATCTCGGGCAGGTGGAAGAGGTCGAGGCAGGCGGGGTTGCCGTTTGCACCGGCGCGGTAGGTGCCTTCACCTTTGACCTTGAACTTCACGAGGTCTTGGACGTTGGGACAAAGATTGCCGTCCTTGTCCACGACTTTGACGGTGATGAATGACAAATCCCTGCCGTCTGCGTCGATGACACTCCTGTCGGCGGTCAGCTCGATGTGGTGGGGTTTGCCGGCGGTGTGCATCTCGGCCTCGGCTACGGCCTTGCCATTCTCGTCGTAAGCTACGACCTTGACAGTTCCAGGTTCGTACTTGGTGTCCATCCACATAAGGCGGTAGCGTTTCTGACGCTCGAAAGTTTTTTCGCTTTCAGGGTTTGCAGTCGCTTCGAGGTTGATGCTCGTGTCTTTTGTCCTCTTGCCCTGGCTCTTGCCGTTTATGAACAATTCGGCAGTGGGGTAGTTGGTGTAGACGAATACCGGGGTAACTTCACCCTCGCGTCCCTCCCAGTTCCAGTGGGGAAGTATGTGCAAAGTCTCCTCCTGGGGCAACCAATGGCTGCGATAGAGGTAGTACCTGTCTTTGGGCAGTCCCGCCAAATCGACGATGCCAAACAGTGACGTGTGGCTCGGCCAGTCGGAATAGTAGGGGGTAGGTTCGCCGATGTAATCAAATCCAGTCCACACGAACTCGCCCATGCAGTAGTCTTTGTCGTCGTGCCATATCCAGTCATCCTCCGGCAGGTTGGACCATCCGCAGTGTTCCACGTCGTATGATGAGGCTTGATGGTCATCATAACGCTTCATAGACAGCCTCTCGACGGGGAATTTGTAGATACCTCTCGAACTGAGCGTCGAGGCTGTCTCGCTGCCAAGTATGATCTGCTGGGGGATTTTGTCATAATTGATTTGGTACTTGAACGGACGGTAGTTGAATCCGGCAACGTCCATCACGGCCGCCATGTTGTTGTTCACCACCGCGTCGGGGTTATCCATGCCCTGTGTCACCAGACGTGTCGGGTCCTCGCGATGACAGATCTCTTGCAGGAAGTACGACAATTTCGCCCCTTGGTATGTGCCTTGGTCGGGCACCTCGTTGCCTATGCACCACATGATCACGCTGGGATTGTTGCGGAAGTGCCTTATCAGGTTCACCAAGTCCTTTTCTGCCCACTCGTCAAACAGCAAGTTGTAGCCGTTTTGGCACTTTGGCGTTTTCCATTCGTCGAATGACTCGACCATCAGCATCAAGCCCAGTTCGTCTGCCGCCTGGACTACTTCAGGTGCAGGCATATTGTGCGATGTGCGGATGGCGTTGCATCCCATCTCTTTCAGGATACGCATCTGGCGTTTGACTGCCGCCATATTGACAGCTGCGCCGAGAGGCCCGAGGTCGTGGTGCATACACACGCCTTGGAACTTGGTGAGCTTGCCGTTGAGATAAAAGCCCTCGTTGGGCACGACCTTGAATGTGCGTATACCGAAAGTCGTTTCGTATTCATCCCTCTGTTCGCCGTCGGCATAGATGCGGGACACTGCTTTGTAGAGGTTGGGTGCATCCGGCGACCACAGCTCCGGGTCTGTCACCACGAGTTCCTGATCGAATGTGTCACCATCATAGTCGGTCAAGACCTTTTCCCCCGTTGCCACCACGTCGCCTGTCGGTGAGACGATGGCTGTCGTGATGGACAGTGATGACGGTTTCATCCCAGCCGGGTAGTCGATGGATGTCTCGACGCGGACTTTCGCATAGCCGCTTTCGACCACCGGGGTGGTGACGCGCGTGCCCCACACCGGGACGTGCACCTCGTCTGTCACGACCAGATGGACGTTGCGGTAGAGCCCTGCACCGGGATACCAGCGCGATGACTCGGGCAGGTTCTCAAGCCTGACGGCGAGAAGGTTGTCCTCCCCGGCCTTGATGAACGGTGTCGCGTCGAAGTAGAACGAGTTGTAGCCGTAGGGCCATGCGTAGGCTTTCTCCCCGTTGACATACACTTCGGCATGGCTCATCGCACCATCAAAGATGAGATATGCCTTTTTGCCCTCGCCAAACTCGGGGACGGAGAAGTCCAGCCTGTACCATCCCACGCCGACAAAAGGCAGTCCTCCCGTGCGCCCGGCGTGTTCCATCGCCTCGGTCTGGCCGTCTTGGGCGATGGCCACGTTATGCACGTCGTTGCGGCTGCTGAACGGCCCGTAAATCGCCCAGTCGTGCGGCACGCTCACCTGCTGCCAACCGCTGTCGTCGTAGGTGGGTGTGACAAACTTCAACTCGCCATTTTCGGGCACTTCCCGTGAGAAACGCCATCCGTCTTCCAACAACCTCTCCGTCCTGTTTTGTGCATAGAGCACGGATGTCAGGGCGAATGAGGCCGCAAGAGCCATTGACAAAAGGGCTTTCATCCTTTTCATTTCCAATTATCGTTTAGTTATACAAAAATTTGCTTCCAATGAGAGCGTAAAGATAGGGATTTTATCCTTATTCCACCCCATGCCCCGCCAAATTCAGGGACTGAAGCCGTGGCGGGCGGTGCCGTGAGCCTTGCCCGGTGGCATACGATGTTTTTGCCAATGGCATACGATGCCGCAGCCGTTACCATGCAATGCTGTTGCCCGCAGCATACGATGCTTTTGCCGCCGCGCACCGTGGCAGGTTGCCAAAAAAGAGGTGGCGGGGAGAGACATCCGTGCCATATTATACTTACCTTTGCGTCATAGGTAACAAAAATCACAAACAAAAAGACAACAGCCATGGACTTGATTAATGACATCATTGAACGTGCGAAAGCCAATCCACAAAGGATAGTGCTGCCCGAGGGCGATGAAGAGAGGACTCTCCGTGCAGCCGATCGTGCGATAGCCGAGAAGGTAGCCGACATCACACTGCTCGGCAACCCTGACAAGATACTGGCGGTGGCCAAGCAATGCTGGTTGCCCAACATCGAGAAGGCGCACATCCTCGACCCCGACAACAACCCACGCAGCGAGGAGTACGCCAACCTCCTCTATGAACTCCGCAAGAGCAAAGGCATGACGCTCGACGAGGCACGCCAGTTGGTGCGCAACCCCCTCTACCTCGGTTGCTTGCTCATCAAGAACGGGGACGCTGACGGGCAGCTCGCCGGCGCACGCAACACCACGGGCAACGTGCTCCGCCCGGCGTTGCAAATCATCAAGACCGCCCCGGGCATAACCTGCATCTCGGGAGCGATGCTCGTCATCAGCAAGGAGAAGCAGTACGGCGAGGGCGGACTCATCGTCATGGGCGACGTGGCAGTCACCCCAGTGCCCGATGCCAAGCAGCTGGCCGAGATAGCAGTCTGCACGGCACGCACGGCCAAGGCGGTGGCAGGATTCACAGACCCGCAGGTCGCGATGCTCAGCTTCTCGACCAAGGGCTCGGCAAAACACGAGGTGGTGGACAAAGTGGTCGAGGCCACAAGGCTGGCACGCGAACTCGACCCGACGTTGAAGATTGACGGCGAGCTGCAGGCCGATGCTGCCCTCGTCCCCTCGGTGGGCGCAAGCAAAGCACCCGGCTCGTCAATCGCAGGCCATGCCAACGTGCTGATAGTGCCAAACCTCGAGGTGGGCAACATCTCCTACAAGCTCGTGCAGCGTCTTGGCAAGGCCGAGGCGATAGGCCCAGTCCTCCAAGGCATCGCACGCCCCGTCAACGACCTCTCAAGGGGATGCTCGGTCGATGATGTCTACAAGATGATAGCCATCACAGCCAACCAAGCCATCGCGGCAAAGAACAATTGAGCGAAACCAATAAAACCACACACCATGAAAATATTAGTATTGAATTGCGGAAGCTCGTCCATCAAGTACAAACTGTTTGACATGAGCGACAAATCCGTGGCAGCCCAAGGCGGCATCGAGAAGATTGGCCTCAAGGGGTCTTTCATCAAATTCACCCTCCCAAGCGGTGAGAAGAAAATCATCGAGCGTGAAATCGCCGAGCACACCGCGGGCGTCGAGTTCATATTCGAAGTGCTGACCAATCCAGAATATGGCTGCATCAAGTCGTTGAACGAAATAAACGCCGTGGGACACCGTCTCGTCCACGGCGGCGAACGGTTCAGCAAGTCGGTGCTCATAACCAAGGAAGTCATCGACATGATTGTCGCCTGCAGCGACCTCGCACCCTTGCACAACCCGGCCAACCTGAAAGGTGTCAATGCCATCAGCAAAATCCTGCCCGATGTGCCGCAGATAGGCGTGTTTGACACCGCGTTCCACCAGACGATGCCCGACTACGCATACCTTTACGCCGTGCCCTACGAGCTTTACGAGAAGTACGGCGTGCGCCGCTACGGCTTCCACGGCACGAGCCACCGCTACGTCTCGGCCAGGGTGTGCGAATTCCTCGGCGTGAAGCCCGAGGAGACCAAGGTCATCACCTGCCACATCGGCAACGGCGGTTCGATAACGGCAGTCAAGCATGGCAAGTCGGTTGACACGTCGATGGGACTCACGCCCGTCGAGGGGCTCATGATGGGCACGAGGTGCGGCGACATCGATGCCGGCGCAGTGACCTACATCATGGACAAAGAGAGCCTCGACACCAAGGGCGTGTCTGACCTGCTCAACAAGCGGAGCGGAGTGCTGGGAATCTCGGGCGTGTCGAGCGATATGCGCGAACTCTGCGCCGCGAGCGAGGAAGGCAACAAGCGGGCGCAGCTGGCCGAGAAGATGTACTACTACCGCATCACCAAGTACGTCGGTGCCTACGCGGCAGCGATGAACGGGGTCGATGTCATCGTGTTCACCGGCGGCGTGGGCGAGAACCAGGCCAGCTGCCGCAAGGCCGTGTGCGACAACCTCACCTTCCTTGGCGTGGAGCTTGACGATGAGGCCAACAAGGTCAGGGGCGAGGAGAAAGTCATCTCTACCCCCGCATCCAAGGTCAAAGTTGTCGTCATCCCCACCGACGAGGAGCTGATGATTGCCACCGACACCATGCACATCCTCGAGGGCAAGGACGCTTGACCCTGTCCGAAGGACGGCATTCGGGGCGGCGCGGGACACAATCCCGCGCCGCCTTTCTTTCGTCCCTCCGCAAGGCGGCAAGCGGACGTACCGGCGACATCATGCAGGGCAAGGTCGAAAGTCATGCCTTGTTAGTCGCTATAACAAACCTTGTTATAGCGACTAACAAAGCACGATTTTTCCACAGGCGTGCGGAGGCATTTGCCGTGGCATCCGCAGCCCTTGCCGGGATGCCGGGAGGCGTGCGCGAATGCGGGCGGAAATACTGCATAATGCATAAAATAGGTGAACGGATGTGTATTTGACGTTTTTTAATTATGACCTCTCCCATATCTTTTCTAATATCGCATCCGTAATTGTGGATTTTAAATGAAAGGAATGGCATGAAACAAGCATTCAGATTGTTAGTGATGATGCTCCTCCTCGTCCCTCTCGGCCTCGCGGCGCAGGATGGGCAGAGCCTGAGCCGACAGCAGCGCAAGGCCATCCAGGAGCAACTCGACAGCCTCCGCTTCGTGCAGGGGGCAAGCGCGGTGGCCGACAGGGAGTTCACCCTTGAGGCCGACCGTGTCGTCTTCAAGCGCGGGCAGACAGCCTACGTCACGTCAAACACCAACTTCGTCTCGGTCGCCGGCGACAAGGCGGTGGTCCAGGTGGCGTTCAACATCCCCTCGGGTGGTGTCAACGGCGTGGGCGGCATAACGGTCGAGGGGACGGTGTCGGCCTATGAGGTCGAAACGACGCGGCGCGGCGACTTGCACGTCACCATGAACGTCATGGGGCGGGGCATCTCTGCGCAGCTCTTCATCGTGATGCACAAGGGGAGCAACCGTGCCGACGTGACCATCACACCCAACTTCAACTCGCGCGAACTGACGTTGTCGGGGGTGCTGCTGCCGGCCGAGTTCAGCAACGTGTTTAAGGGCACGTCGCTGTGATTGATATTAATGATTAAATGAGAAGAGAGATGAAACATTACCTTATTGCGGGTGTCGCCCTCCTGGTGCTTTCGTCGTGTGAGAAAGACCCAGACCTCGACGCCCTCGACACCGACTATGTGGTGTACACCGAGTTCCTGGACGGGGTCGATTTCTCCCGTTTCCAGACCTACTACCTGCCCGACAGCATACTTGAGCCCGGGCAAGGACGCGACGCTACCTATTGGAAAGATGACTACGCCCAGATGCTCATCAGCGAGGTCAGCCTGCTGATGGACGGGCGGGGCTTCACCCGCCTGGCTGGCGAGGAGGGCAAGGAGACGGCCGACCTCGGGCTGCAAATGACCTACATCGCGCAGACCAACCAAGTGACGACGGGCGGTTTATACTACGGCTGGTGGGACTATGGCTACTGGGGACCGTGGTGGAGCAGCTGGTACTATCCCTATGCCGTCACCTACTCGTACGACACGGGGACGCTCCTGCTTGAGCTGGTGGACTTGACCAAGGCCTCCGATGACGGGACGGCACGCCGGCTGCCCGTCGTGTGGTATGCCAATGCGCAGGGCTATTCGTTTGGCAACTCGCGTGCCGATGCCGCCCTGCTCCTGAGGGCAATCGACCAGGCGTTTGCCCAGTCGCCTTATGTCAAACACGGTAATTGATGGAGGAACGGACATGAAAGCTATAAACAACAGACTCTTTGCGCTGCTGGCCGTCGTGGCGGTGGCGTTGGCATTCGTGACAGACGCTGCCGCCCAGTCGCGATATGACCGTGTGCACTTCAACATCGGGTGGCAGATGAACAGCCCTTTCTCGGGCGGCTTCGCTGACAAGCTGAGCGGGTGGGGCATGGCATTCGAGGGGGACTATGACCTGACGGAGCGGTGGTCGGCAGGGGCGTTCTTCAACTTCCACACCAACCACAAGTATGTCGGCAGGCAGACGCTGCCCGTCGGCGGCACAGGCGCGCTGACGACCGACCAGCAACGCTCCTATTTCCAGTTGCCATTCGGTGTGGCGGGCAACTATGTGGTGTGGGACAACGCGCATTTCCGCCCCTATGTCGGCGTGAAGGCCGGGGCGATGTACGCCAAGGCGACCACCTACTACGGCACTGGCGGCGTCTATGACAAAAGCTGGGGCTTCTACGTCTCGCCCGAGGTGGGCGCGGCAATCTATCCTGCCGCCGGCAAGCGGTTCGGTTTCCGCATCACGGGCTACTACAGCTATGCGACCAATGAGACGGCGACGCTGACTTCGCCCATCGACGGGCAAAGCAATGCGGGATTCCGCGTCGGGGTCATCTTCTGATGCGGCCTGACGGGTCGGGAGTCCCGCGCCGTGACACGCCTTGTTAGTGCGACTAACAAGCGTTGTTAGTGGCATTAACAAGCGTTGTTAGTCGCACTAACAAACGATGCCGCCATGGCGGCACTCCGGGCGGTGGCTGCGGGGGTGCGGTGTTTTTCAACAAAAAGGGTGACTTACCAACATTTTAAGTAAAGTTAGGCGCGGCGGTTGACGGCGTTAGACATAAAAAACTTTACTTCGTGCCATCAAATTTTGTTCAATATGGGAAAAACCATAGCTGTTGCCAATCAAAAAGGTGGGGTGGGGAAGACCACGACTTCGGTCAACCTCGCCGCATCGCTCGCGGCGTTTGAGAAGAAAGTGCTCGTGATAGATGCCGACCCGCAGGCCAATGCTTCGTCGGGTCTCGGCGTTGATGTCAAGCAGGCCGAATGCACCATCTACGAGTGCCTGGTCAATGATGTTGACATCCACGAGGCGGTCTTCACGACCGACATCGAGAGCCTCGATGTCATCCCGTCGCACATCGACCTGGTTGGGGCGGAAATCGAGATGCTCAATATGCCGAGCCGCGAGAAAGTGATGCGCAAGCTCATCCAGCCGTTGAAGAAAGAATATGACTACATCATCATCGACTGTTCGCCGTCGCTGGGCTTGATCACGGTCAATTGCCTCACCGCCGCCGACTCGGTGATAGTGCCGATGCAGAGCGAGTACTATTCGCTGGAGGGCATCAGCAAGCTGCTCAGCACGATAAAGATTATAAAATCGAAGCTCAATCCCGAGCTGGAGATAGAGGGATTCCTCGTGACGATGTACGACTCACGCCTGCGCAGTGCCAACCAGGTCTATGAGGAACTGAAGAACCACTTTGAGGAACTCGTCTTCCAGACGGTCATCCAGCGCAACGTACGCCTCAGCGAGGCACCCAGCCACGGGATACCCGTCCTCCTGTATGATGCCGAATCGACGGGAGCCAAGAACTATATGTCGCTGGCAAAGGAAATATTGGTGAAAAACGAAAAGTAATCAGACATGACAGCAAGGAAGAAATATTCGCTCGGGCGCGGCCTTGATGCCCTCATATCCACCGAGGAAGTCCACACCGAGGGCTCTTCGACCATAAACGAAGTGCCGCTTGACGAGATTTCGGTCAATCCCAACCAGCCGAGGCGGGAGTTTGACCAGGAGGCGTTGCAGGAACTGGCCGACTCGATTGCCGAGATAGGCATAATCCAGCCCATCACGTTGCGCAAGACGGGCGACGGCAGCTATCAGATCATCGCAGGGGAACGCCGCTACCGTGCATCGATCCTTGCGGGCAAGACGACCATCCCCGCCTACATCAGGACGGCCGACGACGAGAATGTCATGGAGATGGCGTTGATTGAGAACATCCAGCGCGAGGACTTGAACGCGCTTGAGATAGCCTTGGCCTACCAGCACCTCATCGAGCAGTACGGCCTGACGCAGGAACGTCTGAGCGAGAGGATAGGGAAGAAACGTGCCACCATCGCCAACTACGTGCGGCTGCTCAAGCTGCCTGCCAAGGTGCAGGTGGCTATCCGCAACAAGCAGATTGACATGGGCCATGCCCGCGCCCTCTTGGCTCTGGACGACCCGAAGATGCAGATGAAACTTTTCCAGGAAATCATCGACCATTCCTACTCCGTGCGCAAGGTGGAGGAGATGGTCAAGATGATTGCCGGCGGCGAATATGACCTTGATTCCGTAAAGCCGGACAAGAAGAAATCCGTGCTGCCGCAGGAGTACGAGGTGTTGCGCAACCACCTTTCCTCATTCTTCAAGACGAAGGTCGGGCTGACGTGCTCCAAGGACGGGAAGGGGAGAATAAGCATCCCGTTTGACAACGAGAGTGACCTTGAGCGCATCATCGAACTGTTTGACGCGTTGAAACGCTGACCGCCGCCGTCGTCCCGCCACCAGCTTGATGCGGGGCATGGGCTTGGCGGGGCAGGCTTACGTCCTAATTCGTTTTTATTTTCTATTTTTGCGCCGTAACAAACACCACTGAAGGTGAAATCAAAGAGGCTTCTGCACATCATGCTCCTATTGCTGTTGCTCCCGGTCGGGCTGTTCGCCCAGCAGGAGGAGAAGCCAGTGCCCAAAGCCCAGCGACACCGCGAGGCGATGATTGCGACCGAGCGCACCGACTCTGTGGCGGTCGCGGACACGACGGAGCTTGCCGCCCGCCCGTTGGTCGTCCCTGATTCTGTCCTGACTGACTCTGTCCCCCGTTTTGATGCCAAGCGGGTGTGGATACCCGACCCCAACAAGGCGGTCTGGCTCGCTACCCTTTTCCCGGGGGCGGGACAAATCTATAACCGTAAATACTGGAAGTTGCCTATATATTATGGTGGTTTCGTCGCCTGCACCTATGCATTGACGTGGAACAGCCGTATGTACAAGGATTATTCGCAGGCTTATGTAGATATAATGGATTCAGACCCGCGGACAAACAGTTTCATGGATTTCCTGCCACCAGGCTATGACGCGAGCAGCGAGTCCATACAGAACCAGCTGAAGAACACTTTCAGGAACAAAAAAGACTACTACCGGAAATACAGGGATTTAAGCATATTTGCATTTGTCGGCGTATACCTCTTGTCAATCATCGATGCTTATGTGGACGCGGAACTGTCAAACTTTGACATATCGCAGGATCTCAGCATGGGCATTTCGCCTGCCGTCATTGATGACAACGTGACGAGGAAGAATGCCTACGGTGTGCAATATGTACTAACATTTTAAGTCAAATGAAGAACAAACTGTTTTTATGCCTTTCGCTGTTGGTGGCGGCTGCCATCTCTGACGGAGCAAAGGCGCAGACCGGCGACACCGGTGTCCAGTCGGTCAAGCCTGAGGCTGACCTCGTCCTGACGACTGGCATGACGACGAACACTGTCGATAGCCTCTTGAGCGACTGGAAGACTCGCAAATTCGTCTTCATCGACGGCGAAGATTGTGAGGGCGAGGGTGTGAACCCCACCTTTGACGACTCGACCTACATAAGCCGCCTGTCCAAGCTCCCGACCATAATCGAGTTGCCCTACAATGCCGTTGTCCGTCAGTACATAGATGCCTACACGACACGTCTGAGGAAGATGGTCTCGACGGTGCTTGGTGTTTCAAACTTCTACCTGCCACTCATCGAGGAGGCTCTGGACGCGAGCGGGCTGCCGTTGGAACTCAAATACCTGCCCATCATAGAGTCGGCCATGAACCCCTCGGCCGTCTCTCGTGCAGGAGCGTCAGGCCTGTGGCAATTCATGCTGACCACGGGCAAAGTCTATGGGCTCAAGAGCAATTCGCTCATCGACGAGCGGCGCGACCCAATCAAATCAACGTGGGCTGCCGTGGCATACCTCAAGGATTTATATGAAATCTACCACGACTGGTCACTGGTCATCGCCGCCTACAACTGCGGCCCCGGGACGATTAACAAGGCAATCAAACGCAACGGGGGCAAGACCGACTACTGGGAGATATACAACAGCCTGCCCAAGGAGACCCGTGGCTATGTCCCGTCGTTCATCGCGGCAAACTATGTGATGAACTACTATTGCGAGCACGGCATCTGCCCCACGGTCGCCGACCTCTCGCTGGACACCGACACGGTGATGATTGCCCGCAACCTGCACTTCCAGCAGATTGCCGACGTGTGCGGCGTGCCGATGGACGAGCTGCGCAGTCTCAACCCGCAGTACAAGAAAGACATCATCCCCGGCGAGTCAATGCCATGCACGTTGCGCCTGCCGCAGGAGGACTTGGGACTGTTCCTTGCCAACGAAGACTCGGTGTATAAGTACAAGGCAGACGAATTCTTCTCCAAGCGCAAGACGGTGGAGATAAAAAAGGAGGCGACATCCACCTCTTCCTTCCCCCGCTACCACCGCATCCGCAGCGGCGAAACACTCTCGACCATCGCCCGGCGTTACGGCACGACGGTCAGCAAGCTGAAGCGGCTCAACGGATTGAGGAGCGACCGCATATCGGCCGGCAAGAGCATCCGCGTCAGATGAATGCGCAGACATCACAGGGAAGTCACACCGTGGTTCCCTTTTTCATCCCTATACCATTATATATAGATAACACGACATCAAACACGACTTACGGCAATGGAGACGTTGAAGCATGAATGCGGCGTGGCAATGATACGTTTGCTCCGACCGCTCGAATATTACCAAAAGAAGTACGGCACGTGGATGTACGGCCTCAACAAACTCTACCTCCTGATGGAGAAACAGCACAACCGTGGGCAGGAGGCGGCGGGCCTCGCCTGCGTCAAGCTCAAGGCCGACCCCGGCGAGGAGTTTATGTTCCGCGAGCGCGGTCTCGGCACGGGGGCGATAACCGAGATATTCGACACCGTGCACAGCTACTTCCGTGACTTGACGCCCGACCAACTGGCCGATGCCGCCTATGCCGAGGCAGTGTTGCCTTTCGCCGGCGAACTCTACATGGGCCACCTCCGCTACTCGACGACGGGCAAGAGCGGGCTTTCCTACGTTCACCCTTTCCTGCGCCGCAACAACTGGCGGGCAAAGAACCTCGCGCTGTGCGGCAACTTCAACCTGACCAACGTCGATGAAATCTTTGCCGACATAACCGCCATGGGGCAGCATCCCCGCAAGTGCGCCGACACCTACATCATGCTCGAGCAGGTGGGACACCGCCTTGACCGCGAGGTCGAGCGTGTCTACGTGCAGTGCAAGGCCGAGGGGCTTGAGGGCATGGACATCACCCACGCCATCGAGCGCCGCATCGACATGGCGAATGTACTCAAGACTTCGAGTGCCAAGTGGGACGGAGGCTATGTCATCTGTGGCATCACCGGCAGCGGCGAGGCTTTCGCCGTGCGCGACCCGTGGGGCATAAGGACGGCATTCTGGTATGCCGACGACGAGGTCATCGTCCTTGCCTCCGAGCGTCCCGTCATCCAGACGGTGCTCAACGTCAAGGCTGCCGACATCACCGAGCTGCAGCCCGGGCAGTCGCTGCTCGTCTCCAAGGACGGTGCGATGCGGCTGGAGCAAATCAACGAGCCGCGCGGCTATGCCCCGTGCTCATTCGAGCGCATATACTTCAGCCGGGGCAGCGATGTGGACATATACAGGGAGCGCAAGATGCTCGGCCGCAAGCTCGTCGCGCCCATACTCGGCAAGGTGGGCGGCGACCTCGCCCACACGGTCTTCTCGTTCATCCCCAACACTGCCGAAGTGGCGTTTTGCGGCATGATGGAGGGGCTCAACGAATATCTCAACGAGCACAAGGTCCGCATGATTGAAGCCCTCGGCCACGCCCCCGCCCACGATGAGCTGGAGCGCATCCTGTCGCTGCGCGTCCGCTCGGAGAAAGTGGCAATCAAGGACATCAAGCTCCGCACCTTCATCGCCGAGGGCAACACACGCAACGACCTGGCGGCGCACGTCTACGACATCACCTACGGCAGCCTCGTCGCCGGGCAGGACAACCTCGTCATCATCGACGACAGCATCGTGCGCGGCACGACGTTGCGGCAGAGCATCATCGGCATACTCGACCGCCTCGGCCCGAGGCGGATAGTGGTCGTCTCGTCGTCGCCCCAGGTGCGCTACCCCGACTACTACGGCATCGATATGTCGAGCATGGACCAATTCATTGCCTTCCGCGCCGCCATGGCCCTGCTGGCCGAGCGCGGCATGACGGGCATCGCCGCCGAGGCCTGCCGCAAGGCGAGGGCTATGCTGGCCGGTGAGCTGCCCATGGCCAATTGCGTCAAGGACATCTACGCCCCGTTCACCGACGACGAGATTTCTGCCAAGATTGCCGCGCTGCTGACCCCGGCAGGCACGAGGGCAGAGGTGGTGATAGTCTACCAGACCATCGCCGGGCTGCACGAGGCGTGTCCCGGGCATGGCGGCGACTGGTACTTCAGTGGCGACTACCCCACGCCCGGCGGCGTGCGCATGGTCAACCGCTCGCTCATCGACTACTGCGAGCGCGAGGGCATCGGGTGATGCCGTCCGTCGCCCCGGGCAGGGGGCAAACTCCGTGACGATAGACATAAACTTCCACCACCCGCCGAGTAAAGTTGCTTTGCTCGGCGAGTAAAGTATATTCAAAAGTTTTGTTCGTTCATTCAAAACTTTTGTTTATATAAACAAAACTTCTGAATATATAAACAGAAGTTTTGTTTTTACTTTACTCGCCGAGGTATGGAACTTTTCCCGGCGTGCAACCGGACTTTTCTCGGCGAGCCGTGTGATTTTGTGCCTGACGCTGCGTCTTCCCGCCCTTGGCTTGCCGCGCCGCAGTCCCGGTGGCGGCGGGCGAAGTGGCGTTTGTCGCCGCCAAAATGTAAAGAGGTGATGACAGTCGTCGCGGAGTGTTTGCAATCTGTAAGTTTATGCACATCCGTAGCTGGGCTGCGTGCTGCCGCCGCTTTCATTTTGTTGGCATGGCCGACGGCGGGATGTTCCCGAGAGCTACCAGGGGCGGCCACGCGGCAGGCGTGCCTGGCATTTGTCGCCGTGGGCGGGTCGCAGTGCAAGGAAAAAGGGATGTGTGGGTGCCTTGGAGTTAATCTAAAATTGTGTAGGACGGGTTATTTTTTCATTCCCAGTATTAGAAAATATCCAGTTTTCTTGCATAGTTCTAAAATCTTTCTCTAATTTTCGGGCAGACAGTGAACGCTAATTCCTTTATCGGGATGGCTTCTACGGTTTGGATTTATTAACTCCGAGGCTTGTCTGTTAGTAAGTGAAGTGAATCAGGGCAGGTTGAGGGCTTTTATAACTAACTTAAGGTGAGTTCTATCAATTCAATTTATCCTCTTGTATCAGACAGCAGAACTCT
>CALNGU010000032.1 GCA_939800445.1 uncultured Bacteroidaceae bacterium
TGTGGCACTCGATCTCGAGGTCGCGCATGAATGCCTCGACGCGCGACGGGATAGACCCGAAGTAGTGATCCTCAAGTTGCTGGTTTTTCGCGCTCTCATGCCCCATCAGCGTGCGTCCCGTCATAACGATGTCGGGACGGGCGACGACGAGCGATTCATCCACCAGGAAATACTCTTGTTCCCACCCAAGATAGGAATAGACGCGCCCAACCGTCTCGTCAAACAGACGGCAGACCTGCGTGGCCGCCTCGTCCATGGTGTTGAGTGCGCGCAAAAGCGGGGTTTTGTAGTCCAAAGACTCGCCTGTGTAGGATATGAATATCGTGGGGATGCACAACGTCTTGCCTATGATGAAAGCAGGCGAACTGATGTCCCAAGCCGAATAGCCGCGTGCCTCGAATGTGTTGCGGATGCCTCCGTTTGGAAAACTCGAAGCATCAACCTCCTGCTGTATGAGCAACTTGCCTGAGAACTCCTCGACCACACCACCTTTGCCGTCGGGCTCGATGAATGAGTCATGTTTCTCAGCCGTCCCGTCGGTGAGGGGGTGCAACCAGTGCGTGTAGTGCGTTGCTCCCATGTCCATCGCCCAATGTTTCATGCCCTTGGCAACCGCGTCGGCTGTCTCACGGCTCAATGGACGCTTGTTGTCAATGGCCGAAATCACCGCGTCATACGCCTTCTTGGGCAGATAGGCAAACATCTTCTCGCGGTTGAACACTTGCTGGCCGAAGTAGCGCGGCGGCCTCCCTTGCGGTTCATCCACTGCCACGGCTTTTTTGCCGAAGCCTTCCTTGACTACTCTGAATCTGAGCAATGACATCTCTCGTTTCCTCCTATTATTATATGTATTAATGCAAGCCGCAGCACCGCACCTGCCGTGCTTTTGCAAGCTGACGGCGCAAAATTACTCCTTTTATCACAATATGCGGATACCATGGAGACAAATGATGCATCAGCCCGCAAATAACGCTGCATCAGGACATACGGCCACAGCGTGATTTTATTATTTTTGTGACCGCTGGACACAAAGGCACGCACGACATGGACTTGACCATAAGACTTGAGACCCCTGCCGACCATAGGGAGGCAGAGGAGGTGACTAGGGAGGCATTCTGGAATCACTATTCGCCTGGCTGCAACGAACACTATCTGCTGCACATCATGCGCGGGACGGCATCATTCGTACCGGAGCTGGATCTCGTGGCCGTGACACAAGACAAAATAGCCGGGGTATCTGTATGCCTGACCTCATACATAGATGGTGACGACGGACTGAGACGCGAGGTCCTGAGCCTTGGTCCCATAGCCGTGCGTCCCGACTTGCAACGTCTCGGCATAGGCAAGCGGCTCATAGAGCACACACGCCAAGCGGCAGCGGCGGCAGGCTACCACGCCATACTGCTGTGCGGCGACCCTGCCTATTATAGCAAGGTTGGCTTCGTGCCAGCCGAGCGTTATGGCATACGGACTGCTGAGGACAAATATTTCGCCGCACTGCACGCCTGCCCGCTCTACCCGGGGGCATTGGACGGTGCGGCAGGCAAATACCACGAGGATGCCATATATGTAGTGGATGCGGTGAAAGCACGTGAATTCGACGCCACCTTTCCCCACAGGGAACGCATCAGCGGCACACCCTCACAACTGCGCTTCATTGAGGTAGCGGCAATGCAAAGAAAACACGAAAAACCATAGATGCCAAACTGGCCTGTACAGACCCGTCAGTGCGCGTGAGCAGTGCTGCAACAAACAACATCCTTCTCCGAGCTTTGACGGCGGGCAATCTTTCTTACTATATACAGGCGTTGTGGCTGCAGCCTCACACCCTCTCGCCCAACAGCGTCGCGGCTGTCGATGAAGTGACCTTGACATCGACTGTCTCGCCAATCCTTGCCCCGGCGCGGTCAAAGACCACCACCTTGTTTTGCTCGGTGCGCCCGAACAGTTGCTCGCGCGACCGCTTGGAGACACCCTCGACGAGAACGGCGAAAGTCTTGCCCTCGTCACGCGCGTTGCTCTCGGCCGAGAGCTGGGTCTGAAGTGCTATGATCTCGTTCAAGCGGCGTATCTTGACTTCCTCGGGGACATCGTCGGGCAGATGCTTGGAGGCGTAGGTGCCAGGCCGCTCGGAATACTTGAACATAAAGGCCGCATCATAGGCGCACTCCCGCATCAGCGACAACGACTCGGCATGGTCGTCCTCGGTCTCTGAATGGTAGCCGCAGAAGATGTCGGTGCTCAGCCCGCAATCGGGGACGATGCGGCGGATGGCATCGACGCGTGAGAGATACCACTCGCGGGTGTACTTGCGGTTCATCAGCTTCAAGATGCGCGTGCTACCGCTCTGCACGGGCAGATGGATGTGACGGCAGACGTTTGGCACCTCGGCTATGACGTGCAGCGTCTCGTCGCTCATGTCCTTGGGGTGCGAGGTGCTGAAGCGGATGCGCATCCCCGGCACGGCGGCAGCGACCGTGGCGAGCAGGTCGGGGAATCCCACCGCCGTCCCCTCACGGACGAAACGGTAGGAGTTGACGTTCTGCCCGAGCAGGGTCACTTCCTTGTAGCCTTTTTCCTCCAAATCCCTCACTTCGGCGAGGATGCTCTCGACGTCGCGGCTGCGTTCCCGTCCACGGGTATAAGGCACGATGCAGTAGTGGCAGAAGTTGTTGCACCCGCGCATGATGGACACGAATCCCGAGACCTTGCTGCCGCAGATGCGCGAGGGGATGATGTCGCGGTAGGTCTCAGTGGTCGAGAGCGTGACGTTGACCGCCTTCTCGCCCATCTCGGCCGCAGCGAAGAGCTCGGGCAGCGACAGGTAGGAGTCGGGGCCTGCGACGATGTCGGCGTGGTGCTCGGTGACGAGACCGCGCCCCACCCTCTCGGCCATGCAGCCCAGCACGCCGACGATGAGACGGCCGCGCTTGCGCCTCAAGGCATCGAGTGCCGCGAGGCGGTTGACTATCTTCTGCTCGGCGTTGTCCCTGATCGAGCAGGTGTTGAGCAACACCGCGTCGGCCTCGTCGATACTGTCGCAGACGGCATAGCCTGCCATCTGCATTATCGAGGCCACGACCTCGCTGTCGGCCACGTTCATCTGGCAGCCGTAGGTCTCTATGTACAATTTCTTGTCACTTACCATGCTATTGTCGATTGCTTTCCTAATGATTGTCGTTTGCCCATGGTGCAGGCGGCGTCGGCATAGCATGATGATGCGATTGGCATCGTATGCCATTGCCGGCAGCACCGCATGATTCCGCCCCTGGCATCGTATGCCACGGGGCAAAACACCGTATGCCGCGCAAAGATAGGCAAAAAAACGACGCGGCAGGCCCGTGAGGCACGCCCAGGAAGCCTCGTGGCGGCGGCCGGGACAAAATACCTACAAAAAGCGATTGCACAGCCCCGCCGCCGTGGCGACCTTTGCAACGTCAAGCCAGACAGGGCGGAAACACGAGTAATAATACTAACCATAAGTTTGATTTTTGTTTTGGTAACCGAGGGGATGCCGGGAGGCATCCCCTCGGTGCGTTTGCCGCAATCGTGGCATACAGTTAACTCAAAATAACATTTGACGGCGCGAAATATGACACATTTTATTACCGCCTATTGCACTTTTTCCTGACAGAAACATTACTTTTGCAAGACGTTTTATCAAAAGAAGTGGCCAACTGCCATATCAATTAATAAGGAAGAAGAAACATGAGTGATCTTAAAGACCAAGGGGAGAAGGTGAAAAAGATGCCCTACAACATCAGAGAGAGGAAGATTAAGAACGCCGCCTACCGTTCATTGATAAGACCCGAACTGGCGGACGCCCTTTATGACAAGATTCTGAACATCATCGTCGGACAAAAGAAATACAAGGACGCATCCTACTCTGCCAGGGCATTGGCCGAAGACCTCAAGACCAACACGCGCTACCTTTCGGCAGTCATCAATTCACGTTTTGGCATGAACTACTCATGCCTCGTCAACGAATACCGCATCAAAGAGGCGATGAACGTGCTCGTTGACAAGCGTTACGCCGGCAAGAACATCGAGGAGGTCAGCACGATGGTCGGGTTCTCCAACCGCCAATCATTCTACGCCGCCTTTTACCGCATCGTCGGGATGACACCCAAGGAATACCGCGACTCAAAGCTCGCGGGATGACATCCGCGCCACGGCAGCACGACACCAGGCACAGGCCGCAGCCTCGACGGGGCTTGCGGCCTGTGCGCCTTTATGGCGGAGGGGGCGGCGACGGAGGCAAAGCACACGACAAACAACCCATATAATATATGTATAAGACAGACAACGACACAAAGGCGGAAGACGGCTTCGCCTATACGGATGAGAAATTCGCCGACATACAGATGCTCCGCTACAAGGCCGAGGGCTTTGACCGGCTGAGTGCCAAGCAGAAGGCACTGGCCTACTGCCTCAGCGAGGCGGCACTGTGGGGGCGGGACATACTGTTTGACCAAAACTGCCGTCACAACCTCAAGGTGCGCAAGGTGCTCGAAGCCGTCCTGCCGCTCGCATCCCGCGACAACGGCGGCGCACACCGCGACGCGCTGGTAACATACGTCAAAAGGGTGTGGTTCGCCAATGGCATCCACC
Organism: uncultured Bacteroidaceae bacterium; assembly: GCA_939800445.1. Lineage (GTDB taxonomy): Bacteria > Bacteroidota > Bacteroidia > Bacteroidales > Bacteroidaceae > Avibacteroides > Avibacteroides faecavium. The sequence continues at coordinate 4,612 of CALNGU010000032.1, forward strand.
ACCACTACTCATGCAGCAAATTCGAGCCAGGCTTCCCCGAGCACTACCTCGCCGGCCTCTACGCCGCACTGCCCGACGCAGCCCTGCCTCTGGACGAGGGGCAGACACGCGAGGCACTGTGGAAGGAAATGCGCCGTGTCATCTTCGACCCGGCATACCTGCCCAAACGGGTCAATCTGGCGGACGGCGCGGACCTCGTGGTCTCATCGGCCTGCAACTACTACGGTGACGGAGTGGCGCAGCATGAGGCGGAACAGTTCTATGCCGCACAGAAAACCGCGTTTGGAGACCATGCCCCGATGGTGGGGCTTAACTCCACGCTCGTCAAGCGCGACGGTCGGCTGGTCGAGGACGTGTGGCGCGTCGGCGGCAAATACGGCAAGGCGATCGAGCACATCGTGGAATGGCTCGACCGTGCCAAGCAATACGCCGAGACTGACGGACAAAGGCGGACGATAGAGCTGCTCGTCACCTTCTACACCACGGGCGACCTGCGGGTGTTCGACGACTACTCGATAGCATGGCTCGGCGACACAGCCCCGACGGTGGACTTCATCAACGGCTTCATCGAGACCTACGGCGACCCGCTCGGCTACAAAGCCAGCTGGGAAGCCTTGGTCGATTACAAAGACGCCGCCGCCACCGCCCGCACCGAGGCAATCAGCAGCAACGCCCAGTGGTTTGAGGACCACTCGCCCGTTGACCCGCAATTCAGGAAACCCGTCGTCAAGGGCGTGAGCGCGAAAGTCATTGACGCGGCAATCCTCGGCGGCGACCTCTACCCCGCCACCGCAATAGGCATCAATCTGCCCAACTCCAACTGGATACGCGCCGCACACGGCTCCAAGTCGGTCACAATCGGCAACATCACCCACGCCTACGCCCGCGCCGCAGCAGGCAGCGGGCTGCTGGAAGAGTTCGTCATCGACGAAACGGAGCTTGCCCGCATCAAAGCCTACGGCGACGTGACCGACGAGTTGCACACCGACCTGCACGAATGCCTCGGCCACGGCTCCGGCCGCCTGATGCCAGGCACAGACCCCGATGCGCTCAAGGCCTACGGAGCGACCATTGAGGAGGCACGCGCCGACCTCTTCGGCCTCTACTTCATAGCCGACCCCAAGTTGCTCGAATTGGGACTGCTCGACTCGGCGGAGGCATACAAGGCCCACTACTACACCTACATGATGAACGGTCTGATGACCCAGCTCGCACGCATCGCCCCCGGCGCACAGATCGAGGAAGCCCATATGCGCAACCGCCAGCTCATCGCCCGCTGGGCACTGCACCACGGCAGCGCGGCAGGCATCGTCGAGATGGTCACACGCGGCGGCAAGACCTACGTCAAGGTCAATGACTACCCCGCCCTCCGCACCCTCTTCGCACAGCTCCTTGCCGAGGTGCAGCGCATCAAGTCCACAGGCGACCTTGAGGCAGCACGCCAGCTGGTCGAGACCTACGGCGTGCGCATCGACCCCGCACTGCACGAAGAGGTCAGGCAGAGATACGCACGGCTCGGCATAGCCCCCTACAAAGGCTTCATCAACCCCCGCTACGAGGCCGTATGCGCCCCGGACGGGACGATAAGCGACGTGCGCGTCACCTATGGCGAGAGCTACGCCGACCAGATGCTGCGCTACAGCCGCGACTACGCCGCACTGTGACGGCAGCACGCCGCGCGGCAACGACAACGGTTGAGGGGGAGGCGGTGAGCCTCCCCCTTTCCATGTCCGCACTCCACACCCTGCGCCCCGCCGGGGCAAGGGACAAAATCCGTGGGGCAGGCACAAACTTCCAATAGCATCAGACGGTACAGCCAAAAACATCAGATGATATGCGGCTTTGCATCAGATGCTATGGGCAAAATCATCAGACCATTTACGGCGAAACATAGGACGCAGATGAGACGCGCCAGTGGCACGTCTCTACATAGTTGCCACCATAACCGATTAATGTATGTACCAGGAAAGTAGAGACGCATAATATGCGTCTCCTCCACGTCCCAGGCATTCGCCGCAGATTCACCGCCTGACGGAGAGACGCATATTATGCGTCTCTACACCATGCGGTTGTCTTTGATGTATGCGCGGCGGTGCGTTTCCTCAATCATGCGGTGGAGTGAGGATGGAGGCGATTGCAGTCAGGCGTTTTTCCCCTATATTTACCGACATAAACCAAACCTTAATCCTATGTCATACAAACTCATCGCCTCAATTGTCCTTGCCTTGTCGCCAGTGCTTGCGATGCCGCAGGCGGCGGATGAGAGGGTCGCCGAACTGATGAACAATGAGGACTGGCATTCGTTGCGAGACTTCTGCGACAAGCACGGCGGGGAGGTTGCTTCTCCAGTGCTTGATGCGACGGCGCGCTTCCTGACAGATTACTTCTCCAATCGGATGGACTCGGCGGTATGGTCGGGTGCAGACCTGCTGAACAACTATCAAAGCGAGCTGGGAAGTTCGTTGCACGCTGTGACGACTTGCTATGCTGCCGTGCTTGACAACGTGGGACAGCCCGGGATGGCCGCCGATGTGATGGGGCAATATGCTGATGCCTTGGTTGCGGCGGGCTGTGCCGAAGGCGACGAATATGCGACTGCCGCCTATTTTCGTGACTACTATTCCTTTTGCGCGGAGCTTGGTGGCGAGATGAAGTTTGAACGTCCGGCGGAGGATGCCGTTGTCCCGTTCAAAGGAAACGGGACAATATACATCAGCGGGAACATCGACGGCACAGCGACCGACCTGTTATTTGACACGGGAGCCGGGGTGAATGTCATCACCGAGGCGCAGGCAACCCGCTTTGACTTGCGACACACTGGCATCAAGGGCGCGACGGTGCAGGGTTATGGACGGGAAGAAACCGCCATCGCCTTTGCCGACAGCGTGCGGATCGGGTGCATGGTGTTCCGCGACGTGCCGTTCCACATCGTGCCTGTCAACACGGGGCATCCCAAGGCAGACAGTGCGTTGGTGGAGATGCCGCCTGTTGTCGGCATCCCGTTCATCAGACGTATGCAGGAGGTGCGCCTGGACTTCGCGGACAGCACGTTGACCGTCCCCGCCCGACTGACACCGATGCCTTTCGAGCAGGGCAACGTGTGTCTCAGCACAGCCGGCGGTCTTGAGCTGCGCATCACTTCGCGTGGACGACTGGTCGATCTGACCTTTGACACGGGGGCGGCGTTTACAACGCTCAATGCCAACTATTATACCGCCAACAGGGATTATGTGGATTCCGTCGGGATCGCCGACTCGCTGCGCACTGCCGGCGTTGGCGGGTGGCGGATGTCAAGGACAATGGTGCTGCCACACTTCGAGTACCAGGTCGGGGGCAGGACGTTCATGAGCGACAGCGTGCCTGTCGAGATCGACCACGCTGACCCATGGCTGGCGCAGGGGCTGTTCGGGGTGAAAGAATGTGCCGCTGCCGGGGAGGTGACAATCAACCTCAAGGAAATGTTCATCGACTTCACCCCGCTCGGACAAGCGGTGGAAACGGACGGAAGGCGTGTTGCCGCCTACGACACAAGCCTTGCCGCCACCCAAAAGCCCGATGCCGACAAGGTGATTGGCAACTTGATAAACTCGCAGGACTGGCTCGCCCTGGACAAAGCACTTGACGAAATGGGCGGGGACATAAAGCAAGACTTCCTGCGGCTCATGGCCGAGGCGATGACAGCTTACTACCTAAACCGCCCCGACGACGCGCTTGCCGCCATCGACACCCTGCTCACTGGGCATCAGGATGAGATGGGGACGGACAACGCGCTCAACATGGCTCTGCTGATGTGCGGCATCAAGGGGCAAAAGGGTGAATATGCGGCCGCCGCCGACTATGCCCAGAGTTTGAAAGACCAATTGTCGGGACAGGCTGGATACGAAGACATGGCAACAGCGTTTGGAGGGATGAGTGACTTCTACGGCAGTCTCAAGGACTTGCCTGCGCCGACGGTCGAGCGGCCTCTGGGTGATGTGACCATCCCCTACGAAATCTCGCGGCATCATGTCAGGACGACGGACGAGCGATGGCGGGACAAGGACTTCGACCTCATCTATATCCCCGTGGAGATAGGTGGCAAGACGCGACAGTTCATCTTTGACACCGGTGCCGGCTCCACCTTTATGTCCGAGCGGTTTGCCCGCGAGGTCGGGGTGCGGATGTTGGGAGTGCCTGTCACCATCAATGGAGGGTATGACGGTGCAGCCACAGGGCAAATCGGCACAGTGGACAGCCTTGTTGTCGGCGGCATAGTATTCCGCAATCCAATGATCACCGTCGCGCCGCCCAATGCACTGGACAGCGTGGCTGCCATCGACGCAATCATCGGCGTGGACTTCCTGCGGTTGCTGGACGAGGTGCGCATCTATCCTGAGGAAAAGAAGATAGTATTCCCCGCCACGTCCACACCTTTGCCGCCGACGGGGCGCAACCTGATGATCGACAACAACACCCTGCGGCTGGCGGCGACGCATGACGGCGGGACGATGCTCTTCCATTTCGACACGGGCAATCCCAGTGCGGGGCTTTACCATTCCTATTATATGCTCCATCAGCAGCAACTCAATGCTGCCGGCACACGGCGCAAGTCGATGTCGGGCAGTTTCAATTCGGTGCGGGAAAGTGAGGTACTGGTGCTGCCATCGTTCATCATCAAGATCGGCGGCGTGCCTGTCGAACTCAATGATTTGGAGGTGGATGTCACGACGCAGGGACTTCAGACCTCCGGCAACGATGGCAGCATCGGTCTTGACCTGGTGGAGCAATGCGATTGCGTGATTGTCAATTTCAATGAGATGTACCTAAAAGTGGAGAAGCAAGCATCACTGGAGACCCGGCATCAGATGTCAGAGGCATCGGCGTGCAATGCTTCGTAGACTGGGATAAAACCCTGCGCATAGTCACGTCGATAGTCATCGGGCTTGAGCACCGTGTCGCCCGCCGCGACAAGGTCTATGTCGATGCGCACTATGCCATGCCGCTTGTCGTCAGGCCGCCGGCCGGTGGCTGCCTCGACGGACTTGCAGATGGCTTTCACCTCATCGACGGGGCGGTCGCACACGACGGCGATACATTTATTGGTGAATGCGGGACTGCCGGGCATCCCTATCGGCGCGGTCAGCATCGCCTCGCCGCTCACATAGTCGCCGAAGCAACGGTGCAGACCATCCTCGGCAACCGCCAGGTTGGTGCGGCTGTCGGTGTTTGACCCGAGTATGATGAGGTATTTATTTCTGCCCATGACGGCTGCTGCATTGCACAATTGCGGCAAATTAATGGAATAATATCGTGAAAAACAAATACTTTTGTCATCACCATATATGATATAAAGGAATAAAAGGATTGATGATGAAGACAATCGGAATAATCCCCGCACGCTATGCCTCCACCCGTTTCCCCGCCAAGCCCCTGGCGATACTGGGCGGCAAGCCTGTCGTCCGCCGCGTCTACGAGCAGGTCTGCGGGCTGTTTGACCGCACCGTGGTGGCAACGGATGACGACCGCATAGCAGATGCCGTCAGATCTTTCGGTGGAGAAATGGTGATGACTTCACCAAATCACAAGAGTGGCACTGACCGTTGCCGCGAAGCATTGGAGCGGTGCGGCGGTGACTTCGACGTGGTAGTGAACATCCAAGGCGACGAACCGTTCATACGCAAATCGCAAATCGAGGCATTGCTCTCGTGCTTTGCCGACGATGCCACCGACATTGCGACGCTTGTCAAACCATTCACCACCGCCGACGGATGGACGGCACTTGAGAACCCCAATTCGCCGAAGGTGGTCGTTGACGGACGGATGAACGCACTCTACTTCAGCCGCTCGGTGATCCCCTACCTGCGTGGCAAGGACAAAAGCGAATGGCTCGCGGAGCACACCTACTACAAGCACATAGGTCTTTATGCCTACCGTGCATCTGTCCTTAGGGAAATAACCACGCTGCCGCAATCACCACTCGAACTGGCCGAATCGCTGGAGCAATTGCGCTGGCTTGAGAACGGATACAAGATAAAAGTAGGCATATCGCAAGTCGAGACCATAGGCATCGACACACCCGAAGACCTCGCACGTGCCGAGCAATACCTCAAAGACCATCCCGATGCAGCATCCTGACCGCAACGTGCCGCCAAGGATTGAGCGGTTCTTCGACATAGACCCGGGGCGGACTGAACGCCTGGAGCTGCCCAACGGAGCGACGCTGTTCCTCTGCGGGGAGACCGCCCCGCAAGACGTGATGCGCCTCGACCTGATGGTGCGGGGCGGCAGATGGCACCAACAAAGGCTGCTCCAAGCCTCCTACACCAACAAGATGCTCCAGGAAGGCACACGAGGCAAATCATCACGGCAAATAGCCGAACTGCTCGACAGCCACGGGGCATGGACAGACTTCTCCTGCTCGTTGCTCCACTCATACGCAACGCTATACACGATGGGGAAGTACTTCGAACCGATGGCGACGCTCCTCAATGAGATGATGTCCGAGCCATCTTTCGACGAAGAGGAGTTGAAGCTCCAGACAGCCATAGGCAAACAAAACCTCATGGTCGCACAATCGCGCCCCGCCTACCAAGCCAAAATGCTGCTGACCGCAATGATGTTCGGCGAGACACACCCTGCTGCCCACTATGCCACCGTCGATGACTATGCGCACCTCACGCCATCGGTGCTGAGAGCGTTCTACGACACCTACTACATCCCCCAGAACACTTCGGTGCTGCTGTCGGGCAAAGTGGACCAGAGGACGGTTGACATCGTCGCAGGACTGTTTGGCACCGCCACCAAGGCAGGGACAAGGACCGCCTTGCACGGCTTGCACGGCGCGCCGTCACCCAAGGAAACGACTTTTGAGAAACGCTCAATGCCAGACGCATCCCAAGTGTCGTTGCGCATGGGGCTGTTCGTCCCGGGACGCGACAACGAGGACTACTACAAATTGCATATACTGACGACGATCTTCGGGGGCTACTTCGGCAGCCGCCTCATGCAGAACATCCGCGAGGACAAAGGCTACACCTACGGCATATCGTCAAACCTCGTCTCCTATCCCGACGAGACTGTCCTGTCGATTGCCTCGGAGGTCAACAGCAAATGCGTGGACGAAACCATCCGTGAGGTCAAAGCCGAGATGTCACGCCTCCGCGAGGAACTCGTCGGGGATGAAGAACTGGCCATGGTCAAAAACTATCTCATGGGTGAGTTGATGCGCAGTTTTGACGGACAATTCTACACGGCCGACGCAAGGATATTCCTCCTCGAACTCGGATTGGACGACAGCTACTACGCCAAAGCCATTGAGACGCTCAGGACCGTGACCGCCGAAGACTTGCGCGAGACGGCACGCCGCTACTATGACACCGGGTCGCTGAAAGTCGCCATCGCAGGCAACGTGTGAAACGATGCCATGCCGCACATGGCAACTTGCGTTAATTTAGGTTATTTCACCGCGCCACCGCCATGCACGGCAACGGCGCAAAGGGATTAATTCCTTAACTTTGGACGCACAACACACAATCATAATGAAGAAACTCCTCACGCTACTGGCGTTGGCAATCATAGCAAGCACTGCAGCCGTTGCACAAGACGACGGCATATTCACCACCATAAAGGGATGGTTCTCATCCCAAGTACGCATAGGCAACTACACTTTCAAGGACGGCTCGGAATATACCGGCGAAATGCGCCACAACAAACCCGACGGCAAGGGGAAGACCGTCTACGAAAACGGCGACACCTACGAAGGCGAGTACGTGAAGGGAAAGAGGCAAGGCTACGGCATATTCCAGTTCACCGACGGTGAACGCTACGAGGGGGACTGGTATGACGACTGCCAGCACGGAAGAGGAATCTACTACTTCGCAAACAACAACAAATACGACGGGATGTGGTACTCCGACTACCAGCATGGCCAAGGCACGATGTACTACTACAACGGCGACGTCTATACGGGCAACTGGGTCGAGGACGCACGCCAGGGCTACGGCATCTACCGCTGGGCCGACGGGGCAAGTTACGAGGGCGAGTGGCAAGGCAACAAAAAGAACGGTCAAGGCACGTTCATCTGGGCGGACGGCACGACCTACGTCGGGGGATTCAAAGATGACAAGCGTGACGGCGAGGGCACGTTCAACTACATCAACGGCGACACCTACTCAGGCGGTTGGCGAAACGACGCACAGGACGGTTACGGCACCTACACCTTCAAGTCCGGCGACAAATACGAGGGTATGTACGTCGCAGGGCAGCGCACGGGCAAAGGCAAATACTCCTATGTCGATGGCCGCGTCTATGAGGGCAACTTCCTCGAAGGCAAATGCGAAGGGCAAGGGGTCATGACGTGGAAGAACGGCGCATACTACGACGGCCAGTGGCGGGCCAACCACCGCGACGGCGAGGGCGAGTATGTCGATGAGAATGGTGACAAGTACATCGGCGGATGGAAAGACGACCAGCCCGACGGCATCGGGTCGCTCATCAAACAGGACGGCACAAAGTACCGTGGAGGGTTCAAGGACGGACGCTTCGACGGCGAAGGTGTCCTCGTCGAGGACGGCAAGCGTTACGAGGGGACATTCAAGGACGGCAAGCGCAACGGCGACTTCGTCGTCTATGACGAGCAGGGAAATGAAATCCGGCGCGGCACCTACCGCATGGGATTGTTCGTCGGCTGAGACAACACCATTGAATGCAAACAAGCAAGTCATCTGACAACACAAACGACGAGGTCGGACATCCAGCACGGTGATGTCCGACCTCGTTTTATCTTATGACCGGCGAAAATGCAGCGTCCCGTCAAGCCGCACCGCACTGCTCCCGCCCCTTGGCCTTGCGCGAACAGAACCTCTCGCATTGGCGGCAAATGTCATAGCCGAGGAGTGCGCCGAGGATGAAATCCTCCTCTGGCGTAAGCCGGTTAAGCGGGCGGTCTACCATCACACGGATGGCGGCGATGCACTCAGGACGACCGAAATAAAGGTTGACCGACCTCGCACCTGCCTCTTGGCAGACATAAGTGATGTTTTGGCTCTCAAGCCTCCTGATGGCCGCAGCCTCGTAGGCTTTGTTAAGCGTGCACAGTATCATGTTGCGCACACCTTTCTTGTATTCGTAGATGTGGTTCATCAACACCTTCAGTTCGGTCGGGACCCTGTTGCTCTCCATCCTGCGTACAGTTCGATTGTTCACGGCAAAATTACCCACGCTTCAGTCCCACGTCAATACCTAAAAAGTGGGATTTTGCCATCATCCCCAAACACCGCAGACGCAAGGCGGTCAATCCCAACGGCAGTGTTCCAGCACCGGCGGGTCCGGGGTGAGGTCATAGTAGTCGGCTGCCTCGACCGTGACGCTGAAATATGCCAAGTCGCGCCAGTCCGCATAGAGCCTCGGCAGCACCGGGTTGCTGGCGTATATCTCGCGGGCAACATCGTCCGTCACGTCAAACACCGCCTTGCCGCTGGCACGGACTGACTTGTCGCCGTCCATGGCAAGCAGCTCGACATGAGGATTAGCCTGCAATTGGCGGTAAACCTCCTTTCGCGGCGACGTGGCAAACCACAATGTCCGCCCCTCCATGCGCATTATGCGGAAAACGCGCAGTTTGGGCAAACCGTTTTCCACCGTCGCAAATGCCAAATCCCTGTGACTGTCCAGGAAAATGAATGCTTTGTCCATAATCAACCCCCCTTATCAAAAAGCCCCGCCCACGGATGCAGGCGGGACACAAAGTTAATGTTTCCGTTCATTCCGTCGGACGGAGAGCCTTGCACAATGCGTCCAAGCCGTCTTCGCCAGGCAAGTCTGGATAGGCATCACGCAAGGCTACAGCAAGCGACTGGGCATCATGGCATTCGCCGAGCAGTGACTTCAGCCTCCTGAGGTAGGACAGACGGGACTCCGCCTCCGCACGTCCGACCGCGCCGCCATGACCACCAGCAAAAAGTTCCGCGCCCGTCGCTAGCGATTGCTCAGCAGCATGAATCTCTGCATCCACCGCCTCGGGTGAAGAGACTTGCAACGCATTGACGTGCACCATTGCCGGTGTCCAATGCGTGTAGCAAACCTTGCCGCCGATGACAATCATCGCAGCTGGGAAATCGGTCGCAGCCCCGTGGTGAAAATCAAAAGTGATGCCGGCATAGACCTGCGTCGTGCCGAATGCCACCTCCGACACTTTCCCGGTCGGCATCTGCACCATGGCATCGCCGAATGCCTGCGCAAAGCCTTGCATCATGCCGCCATACACTTTCCCCTCGGTGAAATGCCTCATCCCGGCAGGCATGACGACATCGTTGTCGCCTGTTCCCCCGACGTGATAGTCGGTGATGCGTGCCACGACCTCCTTGCCCAGACGTGCAAGATAAGCGTCAAACTCTGCAACATTGTCCTTGAAAAGCGGCTGCTCCATCGTGACCACACCGCCCTCGCCCTCGACGATGTAGCTGGCATCGCCCAGCGCATCGTTGGTGTAGTAGACATGAAACTTGAATGTACCGAAGTCGTAGACCTCCATGCGTCCTTTCTCCTGCGACGCAGCACCCGATGAGACAATGCCCATCGTCGCCAATGATTGTTTTTCCATACCTTCCTTGCTGTTTTACGTCAGTTATTAGTTACCAAAAGCTCCTTTCGCACTTTTGCACTACAAAGGAAAGCGACGGCAACGACACGTGCAAGTAGGCACTTGAACCTCAAATGATTACCTAAAAGTAACCAATATTGGGATAGAGACGATTGCATAAAGCAAAAAATTTCCCTTGCTCTCAAAATTATATCCACTTACTTTTGTAGCCCGTAACATCTCAACACACGAACCTATGGAAAGGATGATTGTCGAGGACGCATTGTTCCCTGACTGCCCGATACGCAACATTCTCGCACGCATCAGTGACAAATGGTCGCTGCTCGTCCTCTACACGCTGGACAAAGCAGGCGGAGAGCCGGTGCGATTCAAGCAACTTCAACGCTCCATCCCCGACATCTCGCAGAAGATGCTCACCGTCACGCTGCGCACACTGGAGGATGACGGCTATGTGACGCGCACCGTCTATCCCGAAGTGCCGCCGCGTGTCGAGTACGCCCTCACCGACCGCGCACGCTCATTGTTGCCCCACGTCAACGCCTTGATTGCATGGGCTGCCGACAACAAGGAGTGCATCATGCGCGACCGCCGCAAGGCTGCCGCCAAAAGGTCTCATTAGTCTCCCGCGACGACTGCATCGAGCAGAGCCTGCATACGGCGCACCACGTCGGGACACTGCTCCGCCACGTTCTCATGCTCGTTGCCAATGCGGTAGAGCTGCGGCACAGTGTCGCACCCCGTCGCAACCTCCGCGCCCCAAGGCACGACGGCGGGGTAGGTGCTCGGCGCGATATACTTCCATTCACCAGTCCTCACGGCGAGGGCATATCCCTGCTCGACCGCCCACTCGCGCCCCTCGGGGTCGCGCCCGAGCAAGGCGGACGAATAGTCACGGCTGTCGCGTGCCGCTCCGTCAGGCACAGTGCCGCCAATGACGGCGGCCAACGAGCGAAGGAGGTCAACCTGCGAGACGAGAGCCCCAGACACCGTGCCTCCCGCGACCGCATCCGGCCACGAGACAATCAACGGGACGCGCGTGCCAGCCTCGTATGCGCTGTACTTCGTCCCCCTCATCCCGCCCCACGGCGTGTGGTCTCCGAGGAGTTCGCCCGCCTTGTCGCAGTAGCCGTCATCGACCACCGGCCCGTTGTCACTTGACACGATGACCAGCGTGTTGCCGAGCTGCCCGGCCGCCTCCAAGGCTTTGACGACCTGCCCCACCGTCCAGTCAAATTGCATTATGGCCTCGCCGCGCAGACCCATCGGCGATTTGCCCCTGAACCTCTCATGCGGCTGCCTCGGGACATGGATGTCGTTGGTGGCGAGGTAGAGGAAGAACGGCCTCCCCTCCTGCCGCCCGATGAACTGCACGGCGTGTGCCACAATGCTGTCGGCGATGTCCTCGTCACGCCATAGGGCACTGCCGCCGCCTTTCATATAACCTATCCTCCCGATGCCATTGACGACCGCCATGCCATGACCGTGGCTCGACTGCTGCTTGTAGGCGAGCGACGGGTCGTCACGATAGGTCTTCACGCCGTCGAATGGGCGGGTGTAGCTCACCTCTATCGGATGCCCGGCATCATGGCAGGCCACCATGCCGTCCTCGATGAACACACATGGCACCCGGTCAGCCGTTGCCGCCATGATGTAGGAATAGTCGAAACCGAGGTCGGCAGGCGTTGCATCGAGCGGCTTGTTCCAGTCCTGCCGCCCCGCCTCGCGCCCCAGGCCGAGATGCCATTTGCCGATGGCGGCCGTGGCATAGCCCGCATCGCGGAACGCATCCGCCAGCGTGTAGCACCCGGGGTCGATGATCATCGCCGCGTCGCCGTTGGCCACGTCCGTGCCGTCCTGACGGAAAGCATACATCCCCGTGAGCAAAGAGAAACGCGACGGCGTGCTCGTCGCCGCAGCGGCGTGCGCATTGACAAACCGCACGCCTTGCCGCGCAAGATTGTCAACGTTGGGAGTGGCGACACGGTGCGCCCCATAGCACGACAGGTCGCCGTAGCCGAGGTCATCGGCATAGATGATGACGACATTGGGCCGCGTGACGGCGGCAGCCGTTCCGCACCAGGCGGCCAGCAAGGCGGTGGCAAAAAGATTTACGGTACGCATGATTCGCAGTCATTTATCCAATCATTACGGCAAATATAGAAAAACTCACCCCCCGCACCACGCCGCCGCGCGACAAACACGCAGCCGAGCCTCCACGGCAGGACGGCAGGCATCCAATCCACCACGCCGGGTAAACATGTCGGCACGGAATGCAAAGTCTGTTTTTAGTCTGCAACTATATATTTTTAACCTAAATCTATGTGTTTGCAACTTAAAAATATATAGATTTAGGTTAAAAACAAAGTTTTCATCCCACCCCGCCGCCTTTTGCACCATCTGCGACGGCGAGGGGGCGGCACACCGGCGCGGCAACGGCGCACGGCAAACGGTGTGACACCGATTTTGGCCAAATCGTTTTGCAACTTCAGAAAAAACACCTACCTTTGCCGCACCTTTTGCAAGACGGGGTGTAGCGCAGTCCGGTTAGCGCACCTGCTTTGGGAGCAGGGGGTCGAAGGTTCGAATCCTTTCACCCCGACGGTCTTAGAGGGACGACAGACGAGCCATCACGGGCAGCTGGGCGTCCCTCATTCTTTTTTACCTCCGCCATGACCTGACCCGCCCGCGACAAGGCTTCGTGCCGCATGACGGACGGTGCGGAGCAAGCGGCGGTTGTTCACATCTTTTAGCACAACATCAAATCTTTTCATCGCGGGCGGGGACGGATGCAATGATTTATCCATACCTTTGCCACGTCGCCACGACACCATGTCGGCGGCGATGGGAAACTAAACTGACTGATGCGGGAGCGTCCGCCGCCAACGGGACGCAACGGGAAAACTACATTTACTAACTAAACTATCGCAAGAGTATGAGAACAAAAATCTACGCTCTGTGCGGGCTTTTGTCCGCATCAATGACCGTGATGACTGCCCAGGATGTAGTCAACGGCGGTTTTGAAACTTGGAAAGAGACGGCTGGAAGCAGCTATGCACCATCCAACGGCGAACTCACCCCAGCACAACGCCCTGGCATCGAGCCCGAGGGGTGGAACGGTTCGAGCGTCAACCAGATGGGTGTCACCAAAGAACTCGTGACAAAAGGAGGTGATGAAAATGATGCACACGTCGTCATCACAAGCGACTTCGTAGGACTTGATTTAGGTTTCACGAAGATTGGGTCAAACGCTCCTGGCTATCTCACTTTCGGCAACCCGTGGGTGTTCGCCGACATTAGTAACATAAGCAACAGCGACGGCGGCACTTTCGGGGGCATGGAATACGGCTTGAAGCCCGATGCCCTGACCCTCTCCTTCAAACGCACATTCGGCGAAGAGGACACCGAAAAGGCTGAGAAGGCGCACATCATCGCCTATTTGTGGAACGGCACGTTCACATCCACCATATCCGGCAACACTGAGGTGCAGGATGCCGACCGCGCAGTCCTCGGCATGAGCGAAGCGACGGGCGACGGCAAGCTGATAGCATCGGTGGACTATGAAATCAACGGCGAATACACCAACTGGCAAAGCGCGACCATCCCACTGGAATATGTGGAGGCAAACATCGACGAGACACCGACGAAGATGAACATTGTCCTCTCCAGCGCGGACTACTGGACGCGTGGCAACATCAAGGCGGGCAATGTCCTCGAGGTCGATGACGTTCATTATCTCTTCTACTCCAAGCTCACCGACATCAAGGTCGGCGGCACGTCAATCACAGGGTTTGACAGCGACACCTATGCCTACAAGATGCAAGGCTACGACCTCCCGTCTGCCGACGAGATAGAGGCAGTGACGGTCAGCCCATTTGCCACCACAGAGGTGACAGTGGACGAAGCCAACGCCGCCATAAACATCACCGTCACCAACCAGGGCGGGACTGACACCGACGGCAGGCAGAGCCACACCTACACACTCCTCTACAACCCGACGGTTGCGACGCAAGACCTCTTCAACGGGTCGTTTGAGGCATGGGACGAGGCGGCAGGCTACAGCTTCACCTCCTCTAACGGCGCACTCGTACCTGCATTGCGCCCGGGCACAGAGCCGACCGGTTGGCAAGGTTCGAGCGTCAATCAATTCGAGTTGGTCAAGGAGGAACTCGTGACACGCGGCGGTGACGACACCAATGCCTACGCCGTCATGACCAACACCTACGTGGGTATGTTCGGAATGGGTTCTAACGCGCCGGCTTACCTCACCTACGGCGACCCGTGGCTTTATATCAACATCATGGACATAGCGTCCTGCAACGGCGGCACATTCGGTGGAGCGGCCTACGGCTATCGTCCCGACGCGCTCGCCCTCAGCTACCGCCGCACATTCGGTGAGGAGGACACTGAGAAAGCAGAGAAAGCCCACGTCATTGCATACCTCTGGAACGGCACATTCACCTCGACCATCGCCGGCGAGACCGAAGTCAACGATGCCGACCGTGCCGTCCTCGGCATGAGCGAATCGACTGGTGACGGCAAGCTCATCGCATCGGTTGACTATGAGATAGCAGGCGAGCAGACAGAATGGCAAGAGGTGGTCATCCCACTCCAGTACGTCGAGGAAAACGCAGGGGAAGTCCCGACCAAGATGAACGTGATCCTTTCCAGCGCAGACTACTGGTCACGCCCCGACATCAAGGCGGGCAACGTGCTTGAGGCAGATGACGTGCGCTTCGTCTTCAACTCACGCCTTGGGAGCATCGAGATTGACGGGGAGGCACTCGACGGGTTCGACAGCGAGACATACGAATACACCATCAACGGCACGCTGCCCAGCATGGAGGATGTCGAGGCCGTGGCCATGAGCCAATTCGCCTCAATCGACATCACAACCGACGAAGCCGAGGGCACATTCATCATCACCGTCGGCAACCAGGGAGGCGCGGACGTTGACGGCGAGACCGCCCACACCTACGTCCTCACCTTTGACGGCGGCAACGGCGTTGCCAGCGCAGAGGCAAGCGATGCCAAGGTCACGGCACATGACGGGGCAATCCACGTCACTGCGCCCGAGACCGTTGCGGTCGAAGTCACCGACCTCGCAGGCCGCACCGTCCTCGTGACTGAGGTCAATGCCGGCACGACAGCACTCGATGTCCCGACAGGCTTCTACGTAGTCAGGACAGGCGCACAGGCGGTCAAAGTCCTCGTGGACTGACGCCTCCAGCCTAAACGATTAAACGCGACCCCCTCCCGCGCACCCCATGGCGCGGGAGGGGGTTCGTTTTACCACACACAGGACAGCATACAAAAACAACGATGACCCGCCACCACTGAGAGGCGAGCCATCGTTGCTTGTCCTTGCACGGACTGACGCCGTGCCATCCTGGTAGTCCCATCGCGACTCGAACGCGAATCTAATCTTTAGGAGAGACTTGTTCTATCCTGT
>CALNGU010000033.1 GCA_939800445.1 uncultured Bacteroidaceae bacterium
CGTTACTACATGACGGAGGTCAGGGAGAAGTAGGCCGCGAAACCACGGCTCAGGGCTGGGAGGCACGGTGACGCAAGGGACGGCATCGTGTCTCCCAGCCTGTCTCGTGCGGAGGGCCGTGTGAAAACATTGCATGATGCAGGCTGTGGCATACTGCCCTGCGCACAGCGGCATACAATGCTTTTGCGCATGGCAATGCTTGCCGTCACCGCCGCCGTGCCATGGCCGTGGCGGGCATGGCGGTGGCAGATTGTGCGGCATCCGGCCGTTGTTGATAACTTTCCGTAAGTTTTGCTTGCGTGATGCTATGCCGTGTGGTGTTAAGTAAGTAATTTAGCAACCGTTTTTAGCATCGTGAGACTTATGGCAGACAACACATCAGCAACTTACCACGTGCCGGTCATGCTCGACGAGTGCATGGAGGCCCTTGCGGTGAAGTCCGACGGCGTTTATGCCGACGTGACATTCGGCGGCGGGGGGCATTCGTCGGCCATCCTCGGGCGGCTGTCGGGGGAGGGGCATCTCTACGCATTCGACCGTGATGCCGACAGCGAGGCTAATGCGGTGGACGACCCGCGCTTCACATTCGTGAGGGGCAATTTCGCCTATCTGGCCAATTTCATGCGTTACTACGGTGTCGAGGCCCTGGATGGCGTGCTTGCCGACCTCGGGGTGTCGTCGCACCATCTCGATGCCGAGGACAGGGGGTTCTCGTTCCGCCGTGACGCGGTGCTCGACATGAGGATGAACACCCGTGGCGGGATGCGTGCGTGCGACCTGCTCAACACCTATGACGAGGAACGCATCGCCGCCGTGCTGCGCAACTACGGTGAGGTGCGCAACGCCGGGCGGATTGCCGCCGCCGTGGCCAGGAGGCGTGAGGAGAGGCCTTTTGCTACGGTCGCCGATTTCCTCGATGTGCTGAAACCATTCGTCCCCCCGTTTGCCGAGAAAAAGGAACTGCCCAAGCTCTTCCAAGCCTTGCGCATAGAGGTCAATGACGAGATGGGCAGCCTCTGCTCCATGCTCCGCGCCTGTGGCAAACTGCTCAAGCCGGGCGGGAGGCTGGTGGTGATGACCTATCACTCGCTGGAGGACAGGATAGTCAAGAATTTCATCAAGACGGGCAACACCGACGGCACGGTCGAGAAGGACTTCTACGGCCGCGTCACCACGATATTCCGCCAGGTCAACCCCAAGGTCATCGTGCCGGGGGACGACGAGGTGGCGCGCAACCCCCGCTCGCGCAGTGCGAAACTGAGGATTGCCGAGCGATTGTGAAACAATGAAAACGCCATAGGAAAAGATGGAGGACAACAAGACACAAGGTGACGGCGGCGCACGGGCGGGACAACCCAAATTCAGCTTCTTTTCCCTGCTCGACGGCGAGGTGCTGTTGCTGCCGTTCTTCAAGAGGCAGTTCAAATTGATAGTGCTGATAGTGGTACTCGCCATCCTGTATGTCAGCAACCGCTACTCTGCCCAGCAGGAACAGATAGAAATCAAGAAACTGAAAGCGGAGCTGATAGATGCCCGCTATATGTCACTGTCGCGCTCCTCGGAACTGATGAAGGAGAGCCGGCAGTCGAATGTGCAAAAGGTGCTGGAGGACAACAAAAGCGAGGTCAAGGCTTCGACCCAGCCCCCAATTCTGCTGGAAGCGAATGAAGGACGCTGATAAGGGACGGATATGGCAAAGGACGGCAACAATTTCATCTCGAGATATTCGCTCATAGTCGTGGTGATTGCCTTGTGCGGCATCGGCATCATCTCGCGGGCAATCTACACCATGTATGTCAAGGACGACTATTGGCTGGAGGTGGCCGAACATTTCAGGTCGGACAGCCTGACCGTCGAGCCGTTCAGGGGCAACATCCTGTCGGATGACGGCGAGCTGTTGGCCAGTTCGCTGCCCGAGTACACGCTCTACATCGACTTCAAGGCGGGCGGGTTCCAGGACACGACGTTCCAGAAGTACGTTGACACGATGGCCACCGACCTGCACCGCATCTTTCCCGACAAGAGCAAAAGGCATTTCAAGGAATTGCTGAAGAACGGATATAGGAACAGGAACAAGCGGCGCAACCTCCGTCTTTATCCCGAGCGGGTGTCCTATGCCAAATACCAGGAGCTCATGAGTTGCCCTTACTTCTCGCTCGGGCCCAATCGGTCGGGGTTTTATGGCGCGAAGATTGACAACCGCCAGCGTCCCTTTGGAAGTATTGCACTGCGCACCATAGGCGATGTGTCCAAGGACAGCAAGGTCGGTGCGAAGTATGGGGTGGAACTCGCTTTTGACAGCGTGCTGCGCGGCAAGAGCGGGTGGATGCACCGCGAGAAGGTCAGGAACACTTTTGTCGAATTCATAGATGTGCCGCCTGTCAACGGGCTTGATGTCGTGACGACAATCAATGTCGAGATGCAGGACATCGTTGAGACCACGCTGCGCAAGAAGCTGGTGGAAATCGGAGCGGAGAGCGGCGTTGCCATATTGATGGAGGCCGCCACAGGCGACATCAAGGCTGCTGCCAACCTCGGCCGTTGGCGGGACAGTGTTTATTATGAACTCGGCTCCTACGGCTACTCGGATCTGATGGAGCCGGGCTCGACGTTCAAGACCGCATCAATCATGGTCGCGCTCGACGATGGCGTTATCAAGACGAGCGATGTCGTTGACACCGGGGAAGGGCTCATGATGATGTACAAGAGGTGGATGCGTGACCACAATTGGAGACGCGGTGGCTATGGTCCGATAGACCTGTGGCACATCATGATGTACTCGTCAAACATCGGCGTGTCGCGGTTGATAGATATGCATTACCACGACAATCCACAGAAATTCATTGACGGATTGCGGCGGGTAGGTATATTGCAGGATTGGGATTTCGTGTTGAAAGAGTATAATGCCCCCTATGTCAAACTCCCCGGGACGGCAGCCTGGGACGAGACCACGCTGCCTTGGCTGTCGATAGGCTACAACTCGCAGCTGCCGGTGCTGAACACCGTGGCTTTCTACAACGCCATTGCCAGCGGCGGCAAACTGCTCCGTCCGCGCCTCGTCAAGGCATTGGAGGACAATGGCGAGGTCGTCAAGGAGTTTCCTGTCGAGGTCGTGAGGGAGCAGATCTGCTCCCCGGCCACGCTTGACACCATGAGGATGATCCTGGAAAAGGTGGTGAGCGAGGGGCTCGGCAAGAAAGCAGGCAATCCCATGTTCCACGTATCCGGCAAGACTGGCACTGCGATGGTGGCGGAGAATGGCCGTTATGGCAACAAGCATTTTGTCAGCTTTGCAGGCTACTTCCCATCCGAGCAGCCTCTCTACACCTGCGTTGTGGCTATCACCAAACGTGGCCCAGCTTCGGGTGGACAGATGTCTGGCGATGTCTTTGGCAGGATAGCAGAGCAGGTCTATGCCAAGCACAGGAGGGCAGACATCGAGTCGGTGGTCGATTCCGATGCCGTCCACGTCCCGTGTGTGATGGATGGCAACCTGACGATGGTGGCGCAGGTCCTTGGCAATCTCGGGCTGGGCGGCATGATGGACGTGCAACCGTCGGATGCCAATCAGACGGTGTGGGGCACTGCCGACGTGTCAGGCAGCCGTCTTGATTGCGAGATTGTGAATCTCAAGCATGGCTATGTGCCTGATGTCACTGGCATGGGGGCAATGGATGCGGTTTACCTGATGGAAAAGGCAGGGATGAAGGTCGAACTCACGGGAGTAGGCAAGGTCCGTTCGCAAAGTGTGCGACCTGGGTCTGTCGTCAAACGGGGGGCGACGGTCCACCTGTCATTGAAATAAATGGAAAGTATACCATATAATAATGATGTGTTATGAAGTTGAAGGATTTGCTTGAAAAGATAAAATATGAAGCCTCGGGCGACATCGCTGACGTGGAAGTGACCGATGTCTGCATAGACTCGAGGCAGGCAAAGGAAGGCTCATTGTTCGTCGCAGTCAAAGGGACTGTCACCGACGGACATCTCTACATCGACAAGGCGATAGCCAATGGTGCGGTCGCCATCCTATGCCAGCATTTGCCTGAAGAACGGAAGCAAGGCGTGGCCTACGCCGTCGTCAAGGACACTGAACCGCTTGTCGGGATTGTCGCCTCAAGGTTGTTTGGCGAGCCGTCAACGAAGATGAAGCTCGTAGGGGTGACTGGCACAAACGGCAAGACGACGACAGCGACGGTCTTGTACAAGCTCTTCAAGCATCTTGGGCATAAGGTTGGTTTGCTCTCCACCGTGTGCAACTATGTGGACGATGAGGCTGTCCCAGCCGACCACACCACGCCCGACCCTGTGACATTGAACAAACTGTTGGCCCGCATGGTCGATGCCGGATGTGAATATGCATTCATGGAGGTCAGTTCGCACGCCGTCGCACAGCACCGCATTGCTGGTTTGCGTTTCGCCGGCGGGATATTCACCAACCTGACACGTGACCATCTGGACTACCACAAGACATTCGATAACTATCTCAAGGCGAAGAAGCAATTCTTTGACAGCCTGCCAAAGGGCGCATTCGCCTTGACCAATGACGATGACCGCAATGGTCGCGTAATGGTGCAGAACACAAAGGCCAAGGTCTACACGTATTCCCGCCAGACTGATGCCGACTTCAAGGCAGATGTCCTTGAGTCGCACTTCGAGGGGATGCTCCTCATGCTCAACGGGCAGGAAGTCGCGGTGCAGTTCGTCGGCAGTTTCAACGTCTCCAACCTGCTGGCAGTCTATGGCGCTGCGGTGCTGCTCGGTGTCGGGCAGCATGATGCGCTGCTTGGGCTCAGCCTGATGAAACCCGTATCAGGACGTTTCGAGACATTGAGGTCGCCCGATGGCTACACGGCAATAGTTGACTATGCCCACACTCCAGACGCTCTGGTCAATGTGCTTGAGACCATCCATGATGTGCTCGACGGGCGCGGTTCGGTCACGACGGTTGTCGGCGCGGGCGGCAACCGCGACCATGGCAAACGGCCCATGATGGCGCACGAGGCGGCTCGGTTGAGCGACAGGCTGATAATCACCTCCGACAATCCGCGCAACGAAGACCCGATGTCCATCATCAACGATATGCTTGCGGGGCTCACCGAGGACGAGAAACGGCGCACGGTGTCCATCCCCGACAGACGCGAGGCCATTGCAGCAGCCTGCCGTGATGCACGCAAAGGCGACGTTGTCCTCGTCGCCGGCAAAGGGCATGAGAATTATCAGGAAATAATGGGGGTCAAGCACCATTTTGATGACAAGGAAGTGTTGCTTGACATCTTCAAATCTCAAATCTGACGGCAATGCTTTACTATCTGTTCCAATACCTCGAAGAGTTGGGAGTGCCCGGTGCGAGGATGTTCGGCTACGTGTCGTTCCGTTCGTTGCTCTCGATAATACTGGCGTTGGCCATCTCGTCGATATTCGGCAATTATTTCATCAACCTCCTGAAAAGGAAGCAAATCAGCGAGACCCAGCGCGACGCGTCGATAGACCCTTTCAACGTGGCAAAGGTCGGTGTGCCGAGCATGGGCGGTGTCATCATCATCGTGGCCATACTCGTGCCATGCCTCTTGCTTGGCAAACTGGACAACATCTATATGATCCTGATGCTCATAACGACCGTATGGCTCGGGGCATTGGGATTTCTGGACGACTACATCAAAATCTTCAAGAAGGACAAGGAAGGCCTGCACGGCAAGTTCAAAATCATCGGTCAAGTGGGTCTGGGGCTGATAATAGGGCTCACGCTCTACCTCAGCCCGTCGGCGGTAATCAGGGAAAATGTGGAGGTGGTCAACAACAACCACACCGTCGAGGTCGTGCATAAAGACGAGGACATCAAGTCAACGAAGACGACCATCCCGTTTTTCAAGAACAACAATTTCGACTATGCCTACCTTGTCGGTTTCCTTGGGGAAAACTCGCAAAAGGTGGGGTGGGTGATATTCGTCATCGTGACAATCTTCGTCATCACCGCCGTCTCCAATGGTGCGAACCTCAATGACGGCATGGACGGCATGGCGGCTGGCAACTCTGCGATAATAGGGCTTGCACTCGGCATACTCGCCTATGTGTCCAGCCACATAGAGTTCGCAAGCTACCTGAACATCATGTACATCCCAGGCAGCGAGGAACTCGTCATCTTCATCTGCGCATTCATAGGTGCGCTCGTCGGTTTCTTGTGGTACAATGCGTTCCCCGCCCAGGTGTTCATGGGCGATACCGGCAGCCTGACCATAGGAGGCATAATCGCGGCGTTTGCCATCATCATCCACAAGGAGTTGCTCATCCCCGTGTTGTGCGGAGTGTTCCTTGTCGAAAACCTGTCGGTCATCCTGCAAGTGCGCTACTACAAGAAAGGCAAGAAACGGGGTGTGAAGCAACGCCTGTTCAAACGCACGCCGATCCATGACCATTTCAGGACGGCGGTCGCCAACCTTGACCCCGAGTGTACGTACCGCTTCGTCGGTCCCAAGAATGTCTTCCATGAGGCCAAGATAACAGTCAGGTTCTGGATTGTCACAATCGTCCTCGCGGCAGTGACAATAATAACTTTGAAAGTCAGATAATGGATATGAAGAAATTAGTAGTTCTTGGTGCAGGCGAGAGCGGCGTTGGTGCTGCCGTGCTTGCCAAACGTGAGGGATTTGATGTCTTTGTCTCCGACTCGTCAACAATAAAAGACAATTACAAGTCAGTCCTTGTCACCGCCGGAATTCCCTTTGAGGAGGGGCGGCACACCCCGGAGCTTCTGCTCGATGCCGACGAGGTGGTCAAGAGCCCGGGCATCCCCAACGAAGCACCGCTTGTTGCAGAGTTTCATCGCAAAGGGACTCCCGTCATCTCGGAAATAGAGTTCGCCGGCCGTTATTCGCACGCTAGGATGATTTGCATCACGGGCAGCAACGGCAAGACGACCACCACGTCGTTGATATACCACATCCTGCAAACGGCTGGCTATGATGTCGGTCTTGCCGGCAACATAGGCCGCAGCCTCGCCATGCAGGTTGCCGAGGGCGACCGCCAGTGGTTTGTCATCGAGTTGAGCAGTTTCCAGCTTGACAATATGTATAACTTCAAGGCCGACATAGCAGTCCTGCTCAACATCACTCCCGACCATCTCGACCGATATGGCTACGTGATGCAGAATTATGTCGATGCCAAGTTCCGCATCCTGCAAAACCAGACCAAGGCGGACGCATTCGTCTTCTGGAATGATGACCCCGTCATGGCTGAAAACATAGAAAAGAAAAGAAACTCAATCAAAGCAGAATTTTATCCATTCAGTATGTCAAAACGTGAAGGTCTCGCTGCCTACCTCGACGGGGGCAGCATCGTGTTCACCAAGCCCTCGGCTTTCAACATGGAGCAGGAGAAGCTGGCATTGACGGGGACGCACAACCTCTATGATTCAATGGCTGCCGGCATTGCGGCAAACATTGCAGGGGTCAAAAAGGACTACATCCGCCAGGCGTTGAGTGATTTCGCCGGAGTGCCGCACCGCCTCGAGAAGGTGGCGCGTGTCAATGGCGTGGACTATGTCAACGACTCAAAGGCCACCAATGTCAACTCGTGCTGGTACGCATTGCAGAGCATGAAGACCCCGGTGGTGCTCATCCTCGGCGGCAAGGACAAGGGCAACGACTACAAGGAGATAGAGGAGTTGGTGCGGCAAAAGGTCAAGGGACTCGTCTTCCTCGGTGTGGACAACGCCAAGCTGCACGCATTCTTTGACGGCAAGGTAGCTGACATCCGCGACGCGCGGAGCATGGCCGATGCCGTCAGGCTGTCTGCCGGGATGGCCGAGGCGGGCGACACGGTGCTGCTGTCGCCGTGCTGTGCAAGTTTCGACCTCTTCAAAAGCTACGAGGACAGGGGCGACCAGTTCCGTGCCGAGGTCCTGTCGATGGCCAACCACTGAAAATCATCGTGCGATGGGTCTGGTCAAGAGTTTGTGCAAGGGCGCACCGGTCGTCTGGGCGATATACTTCATCCTGTGCGTCATCTCCGTCATCGAGGTGTTCAGTGCTTCGAGCATACTGAGCTACGGCAGCAGCAATCACTGGGGACCATTCACCATGCACTGCATAACCCTGGTGATAGGTCTGGTGATAGTCCTCGTTTGCCACCGCGTGCACTACCGCAACTTCCGTGCGCTGGGGCTGGTGTTGCTCCCCTTCCTCGGGCTCGTGTTGATGGTCATGACCCTCTACGGGGCACTGGTCAACAATGCGGCGCGTTGGTTGAACTTTGACGGACTGAGCGTCCAGCCGTCGGAGATTGCCAAGTTTTCGGTCGTGGTGTTCGTTGCGGCGATACTCGTCTGGCACAAGGAAAACGGCTACACCGACAAACGTCCGTTCCGCTACATCCTTGTCGGGGCGGGCATAATGTGCGCCCTCATCTTCAGGGAAAACTTCTCGACGGCCGCCATACTGTTTGCGACTGTCTACTGCATGATGTTCATCGGCAAGATACCTGCCAAGCAGATGCTCAAGCTCACCGTGGGCTGCCTGGCACTCGTGGCAGTGTTTCTCATCATGGTGTTTGCCGTGCCTGACGAGCGTCCAGCCCAAGGGGGCGAGGACAAGGTGAGCAGCATCCTGCACCGCTTCCCCGCGTGGCGCGACCGCATAGTCGATTTCGTCACGCCCGTCGACGGCGACCCTGCCGACTATCTCGTGACAGACGACAACCGCCAGACGACGCACGCCAACATCACCATCGCGTCGAGCAACTTCATCGGCTGCGGCCCGGGCAACAGCGTGCAGCGCGACTTCCTGTCGCACTCGCACACCGACTTCATCTATGCCATCATCATTGAGGAACTGGGGCTGGCGGGCGGCATAGTGGTGTTCCTGCTCTACTTCTTCCTGCTCATCAACGCCGGGCGCATAGCGCGGCAGTGCGACAAGCCGTTCCCCGCCTACCTGGTGATGGGGCTTGCCATCCTGATGACCATACAGGCGGTCATCAACATGGCGGTCGCCGTCGGCCTGTTCCCCGTGACGGGGCAGACGCTGCCGTTGATAAGCAAGGGAGGGTCGTCCATCGTGATGTGCAGCTTCTACTTCGGCATAATCCTCAGCGTGAGCCGCAGCAACGACCTGCGCATCGCGCGGCAGAGGGAGGAGGCGCAGGCGGCCGCAGTGTCCGAACCAGTGGCCGCCGTGGACGGTGATGCCGGCGCGGCCGAGGATGGCGATGGAGTGGCATCCTGACGTGGCGGCCGTGACGTGCCTTGTTAGTGGCACTAACAAGCTTTGTTAGTCGCATTAACAAGCCTTGTTAGTCGCACTAACAACTGATGATACCGGCGGCGGCATACGATGCTGTTGCCCTTGGCATACGATGGTGCGGCCGTTTGCATACGGTGTTTCCGGCGGTAGCATGGGATGGAAAACCGTCCGTCACCTTGCTCCGCTTTTGAATTGAATGATAGTTTGAATCGATTATGGATAATTTGAGAGTGATAATCAGCGGAGGCGGCACGGGGGGGCATATCTTCCCCGCGCTCTCGATTGCCGACGCTTTAAGGAAAATCGTCCCCGGCGTGCAGATCCTCTTCGTAGGGGCTGAGGGGCGGATGGAGATGCAGCGCGTGCCGGAGGCAGGCTATGACATCGTGGGGCTGCCCGTCATGGGCTTTGACCGCCGCTCGTTGTGGCGGAATGTCAAGGTGCTCTGGCGTCTCATGCAGAGCCAGGTCAAGGCGAGGCGCGTCGTCCGCTCGTTCAAGCCCGATGTCGCCGTGGGCGTGGGTGGCTATGCCAGCGGCCCGACGCTCAAGGTAGCGTCGTCGATGGGCATCCCCACGCTGTTGCAGGAGCAGAATTCCTATGCCGGTGTCACCAACCGCATCCTGTCGCGCCGTGCCGCGCGCATCTGCGTGGCCTATGACGGCATGGAACGGTTCTTTGACAAGTCAAAAATCATCATGACCGGCAACCCCGTCAGGGAGGCCATGCTCCTCGCTCCGATGACCCGTGACGAGGCGCGGTCGCACTTCGGCCTGGCGGCTGGCGGCAAGGTGGTGCTTGTCGTCGGCGGCAGCCTCGGGGCACGCACGCTCAACGAGACGCTGCTTGCCAACCGCGAGTGGATGGAGGGCAGCGGTCTGCAATTCATCTGCCAGACGGGCAAGCTCTATTATGAAAAGGTCGCCGCCGCGTTCCGTGACTCGCGCACGGTCAAGGTGCTTGACTTCATCAAGGATATGGGTGCGGCCTACCGTGCCGCCGATGTCGTGGTGTCGAGGGCGGGTGCCGGCTCGATTTCTGAACTGGAGCTGCTCGGCAAGCCAGCCGTGCTTGTCCCGTCGCCCAACGTCGCCGAGGACCACCAGACCAAGAACGCCATGGCGTTGGTCGGCAAGGGCGCGGCCGTGTGTGTCAAGGACAGTGAGGCGGTGCAGGGGCTTTTCGCCGCCGTCGCCGAGCTTGTGGGTGATGACGCGCGGCTCGCAGAGATGGGACAGAGGATGCTTTCGCTGGCGTGTAAGGACTCGGCGCGGCGCATAGCGGAGGAAGTTGTCAAATTGGCTAAACGATAAACATCATGGATTTCACATCAGTATATTTCCTCGGTGCGGGTGGCATCGGGATGAGTGCGTTGGTGAGGTATTTCTTGCAGCACGGCAAGCACGTTGCGGGCTATGACCTGACCGAGACCGACCTGACCCGAGAGCTTGTGGCGGAGGGTGCGGACTTGCACTATCGTGACGACGTGTCGATGATTCCCGACTGTTGCCGCGACAACGGCAAGACCCTTGTCGTCGTCACCCCTGCCATCCCGCAGGAGCATGGCGAGCTGGGTTTCTTCAAGTCCAATGGCTTCAGGATGATGAAGCGTTCCGAAGTGCTTGGCCTGATAGTCAACATCCATCAGCCCCTGTGCGTGGCGGGCACTCATGGCAAGACGACCACATCGACATTGCTCGCCCACATCCTGACCAGCACGGGTGTCGGGTGCAACGCTTTCCTTGGCGGCATTTCCCTCAACTATGATTCCAATCTGCTCGTTGACAAGGACAGCCAGCTCTATGTGGTCGAGGCCGATGAGTTTGACCGCTCGTTCCTGCGCCTCAGGCCGCGCATGACTGTCGTCACGGCTATGGATGCCGACCATCTGGACATATACAATGACTATGAGACCTACGTGCAGGGATTCCGTGACTACGTGTCGCTGATAACCGACGGCGGCGTGCTGATAAAGAAAGCCGGACTGCCGCTGACCGCCCCGCAGGGTGTCACCACTTATACTTACGCTGTTGATGAGGGTGATTTCCATGCCGCCAACATAAGGGCCGAGGGCGGTGAACTCTACTTCGACTTCATCGGACCTGATGTCATCATCCGTGACATCCGTCTTGGCGTCCCCCTCTATGTGAACATCGAGAACAGTGTCGCCGCCATCGCCATGGCTTTGCTCAATGGTGCTGCGCCCGAGGCGGTGCGCGAGGCTGTCGGCACTTTCCGTGGCGTGCGCCGGCGTTTTGACTTCTGGGTGAAGGATGGCAGGCACGTGTTGATAAGCGACTATGCCCATCATCCTGTCGAGATAAGGCGCAGCATCGAGTCGGTGCGCTTCCTCTTCCCGGACAGGAAGTTGACGGGAGTGTTCCAACCCCATCTCTACACGAGGACGAGGGACTTCTACAAGGAGTTTGCCTCCAGCTTGTCGTTGCTTGACGAGGTGGTGCTGCTGGACATATACCCGGCACGCGAGAGACCGATTGAGGGTGTCACATCACAGCTCATCCTTGACGAAATCGCCGCCGGCGTGGACAAGAAGATGTGCCGCAAGGATGAAGTCTTACGTTTGTTAAAAAATGAAGATTTGGATGTCGTGATGCTGATAGGCGCAGGAAATATTGATACCTTAGCACCTGAATTGTCTAAAATGATGTCATAAAGCGGATTGCATCATGCTCAAAAGGATTCTTCTTTACATCGTGGCCGTTGCATTGTCGCTCTATGTCATCGTGGCATTTGTCATGTCGCACCATTCGGACGGGACTGCCGAGGTGCGCAAGTTGAGGGTCGAGCTTAAAGGTGCTGCACAACAATCGTCGGACATCGACATCGATGCCTATCTCAAGACGAGAGGGATGGATGTCACGTCGTGCCGCGAGGATGACATCAACCTTGATTCGCTTGAGAGGTTGGTCGAGAGGCATCCGTTGGTCAGCGATGCCGAGTGCTATTTCTCGCCTGGCAGAGATTTGGTCATCGAGTTGTGGCAACGGCAGCCCATCGTGAGGGTGTTTGCAGGCAATGGCGAGACCTACTACGTCGGCGATGCTGGCGAGAGGATAGCGGTGATGGATGGCAATGTTCCCTATGTGCCAGTCTTGACGGGCGATGTCCGTTATGAGTATGTGCGTGACACATTGTTTGACTTTTTGTCCTACATCCACGACGACGCTTTCTGGCAGGCGCAGGTCGAGCAGGTCAACGTCGCCGCCAACGGTGAGGTCGAGCTCGTGCCGAGGGTGGGGGGCATCACCATCTGCATCGGCGACGGCAATGGTTTCGAGTCGAGGCTTGAGAATGTCAAGCTGTTCTACAACAAGGCTCTTGCCACTGTCGGATGGAATAAATACAAGAGGATCAATGTCGAATTTGACAATCAAATAATAGCTGAAAAGTGAACCAAAGCAAGCGTATATGGAACAATCAGGATATGTGGTAGCCATCGAAATCGGCTCAAGCAAAATCTCGGGGATAGTCGGCAAGAAGAACAGTGACGGGAACATCCAGGTCTTGTCCTATGCTTCCGAGCAATCATCGTCGTTCATAAAGAAAGGGATGGTCTTCAACATCGACAAGACCGCCTTGAGCCTGACCAACATCGTCAACCGTCTTGAGGGAGAGACCCACATGACAGTCAACAAAGTGTATGTAGGTCTTGGAGGGAAGTCCATGCACACGCTCCCCAACTCGGTGATGCGCTCGTTTGACGATGAGGTCAAGGTGACACAGTCATTGCTCGACGAGATGGGGAGGGAGAATGAGCAGACAGTATACCCCAACCTCGAATTGCTGAAGCCCGTGCCGCAGGAGTACAAGCTTGAGAACTTGCTGATAGAGGATCCGGTGGGTGTGCAGACGATGTCCATCGAGGGACGTTACATGAACATTGTTGCCTCTTCGTCGTTGAAAAGAAAACTCAACGAGTGTCTGAGCAATGCCAAGGTGGAGGTGGCGGATTTTCTGCTTGCACCGCTTTGCCTTGCCGAGTCGGTCTTGTCTGACACTGACAAACGGTCGGGGTGCGTGCTTGTGGATTTCGGTGCCGACACGACGACTGTTGTCATCTACAAGAACAACATCATGCGCAATCTCGTCGTCTTGCCAATCGGGAGCAGCAACATCACCAAGGATTTGGCAACACTGCTGAAGATGGAAGAGGATGAGGCGGAAGAATTGAAATTGAGATACGGACAAGTCATCGCCCAGTCGGAGGACAGCCAGGAAGAAGGTGAAAAGGAAACCATCCAGACATCGCGGGAACCGGTAGACAAGAGGTATGTGGAAAACATCGTCTCGGCACGTGCGGAGGAAATCGTTGCAAATGTCTGGAACATAATTCAGAAGTCAGGCTATGAGTCGCAGCTCATTTCCGGTGTCTTCGTCACAGGAGGTGCGGCTGAGCTTCCCGGCTTGATGGATTTGCTTGAGAGGACTTGCAAGAAAATGAAAGTCCGCCGCGTCCGTAATGTATGGTCGCTGATGATGCAGGATTGTTCTTCCTATGTCGATGCCCGTGACATGGGCGACACTTTGCTCTCACTGCTTGTGTCGGGCAAAGAGCCTTGTTGCGCCAGGAACACCTTGCATGACGGTGAGTTGTTCCACCACGAGCCGGTAGAGCCAGAACAACCCGTCCAAAGTCCTGAACCTGAGAAAACGGAGCAAAAGGACGGCAATGCCTCAACTACCTCTAAAACGCAAGAGAAAGAGCAAAGCAAAGAGAAACAGGGACAAAAGAAAAACCAGAAATCTTGGACCGAGAAGTTGCAGAACATTCTGTTCGGCGAAGGCTCCAATGCGGATTAACAACATTCACAAGCTATGGATTACAACAAAATGGTGAACTTCGATAAAAACAATATTGACCCCGATTGCAAAATCAAAGTGATTGGTGTCGGCGGTGGCGGTGGAAATGCCGTCAATCATATGTACCAGGAGGGGATAGAGCACGTCAGTTTCGCTCTGTGCAACACTGACAAGCAAGTCCTGGAGAAATCTGTCATCCCCACCAAACTGAAAATCGGCCCAGGTCTCGGTGCTGGCGGCGACCCGCGCAAGGCGCAACAGATCGCCAGTGAGAATATCGATGACATAAAGGCCCTGCTCAGCGACGGGACAGAAATGGCATTCGTCACTGCGACAATGGGAGGCGGCACTGGGACAGGCGCAGGTCCTATCGTGGCCAAGGTTGCCAAAGAGATGGGCATCCTGACTGTCGGCATCGTCACCATACCTTTCCTGTTTGAGGGGCGCAACAAAATCCTGCAAGCACTTGACGGCGTGGACGAGATGGCCAAGAATGTCGATGCCTTGTTGGTGATAAACAATGAGCGTCTCCGCACCATCTATTCCGATTTGATATTCGACAATGCCTTCAAGAAAGCGGATGACACCCTCACCATTGCGGCGAGCAGCATTGTGGAAATGATAAACATCGAGGGAGTAATCAACATCGACTTCGCCGACGTTTGTGCAACATTGAGGAATGGTGGAGTGGCTGTCATCAGCACAGGCTACGCATCGGGCGAAGGCCGTGTACAGAAAGCGATAGACAATGCGTTGCACTCCCCCTTGTTGAACAGCACTGATGTCTACAAGGCCAAGAAAATCCTGCTGAACCTCGTCATCAATCCGAAGGCTAATTTCTTGATGGAGGAGACCGATGCCATACATCAGTTTATGGGACACTTCGGCAGACGGTTCAATTTCATCTGGGGTTATGCCTACGACGCGACATTTGACGACGACATAAAGATAACGATTCTCGCTTCAGGCTTCGGCACTGATGATATTGACAAAGGCATTGACATCGACCCCGAGGATACCAAACAGGGCGAAATAGAAGACGGGCGCATAAGGGAAGCCTATGGTGATTCGTTCAACGGCGGAATGCGCCAGAAGAGGAATAAACGCTACATCCATATATTCTCGGAGGACGAACTCAATGACGACGATGTAATCTCGATTATCGATTCGTCTCCGACCTACGAGCGTGATGCGAATGCCATCAAGTCACTCGGTAAAAAGCAAGCGCAGAAGCAGAAAGAAACGGTGGAAAATTCTAATACGATAACATTCTAATAAAACGTAATACGATGGAAATATTTGAGAAAGTAAGCAAAGACATAGTTGCTGCGATGAAAGCCAAGGACAAAACGCGCCTTGACGCTCTCAGAAACGTGAAAAAACTATTCCTTGAAGCCAAGACAGCTCCAGGTGCTAATGATACGTTGACTGATGATGCAGCATTGAAAATCATGCAGAAACTCGTCAAGCAAGGCAAGGACTCTGCCGAAATATACATCTCGCAGAACCGTCAGGACTTGGCTGACGTGGAGCTTGCCCAAGTGGCGGTCATCGAGGAATACTTGCCAAAGCAGCTTTCAGCCGATGAACTTGAAGCCAAGCTGAAGGAAATCATCGCCGAAGTCGGTGCCTCCAGCATGAAGGACATGGGCAAAGTGATGGGGACTGCAACCTCAAGGCTTGCTGGTCTTGCCGAGGGAAAGGCCATCTCGGAAGCTGTCAGGAAATTGCTTGCTTGAGTGATGAAGATAAAAGTAGTCAACCGCTCAAAGCATCCCCTGCCGTCATTCGCAACACCCATGTCGGCAGGGGTTGACTTGAGGGCAAACATCGATGAGGATGTAGTTCTCAAACCATTGCAACGCAAGCTCATCCCGACGGGGCTTTACATTTCTTTGCCCAAGGGTTATGAAGCCCAGGTCCGTCCCCGCAGCGGGCTGGCGTTGAAGCACGGCATAACGCTTCTCAACACTCCCGGGACTATCGATGCCGACTATCGTGGCGAGATAGGTGTCATAATGGTGAACCTTTCAGACACTGACTTCACTGTGAAGGATGGTGAACGCATCGCCCAGATGGTCGTTGCCCGTCATGAGACATTCGAGTGGGACGAGGTCTTGACTCTCGATGTCACAGAGCGCGGCGAGGGGGGATTCGGTCATTCAGGTCTAAAATAACGATGGCGATGAGACGTTGCTTTGCATTTTTGTCTGCATCCCTATTGCTCTTGGCATCATGCTCTGTCAAGCGTGAGGCGGCTTTGCCGATGCCGCAGCATGACACGTCGCCGACAGGCTATTGTTACAACGGTGTCCTTTTGTCGGAAGCCAAGGGCGATTTGAACTCCGCCTACGACATCCTCACCTTTATTGCCGAGACCGACACTGCATTCGCACCGGCCTATGACAAACTGTTTGCCTATGAGATGGGCTTTGACAATGATTCCATGGCTGTTGCAATGCTTGACAAGGCCATAGCCAATGCCCCAGGCAACTTCTGGTACGGATTCAAGCTTGCGAACTATTACGCCACTAAAGACAGCATAGACAAGGCGGCATCCATATACGAAAAACTGTTGTCCGACGACCCGACGCGCAAGGAGTTGCTCTATCCGCTGATTTCGTGGTATTCGCAAGAGAATGATTTCGACAATGCCATATCTGCACTCGACCGTCTCGAAGCGCAGTCTGGAGTGACCGACGAGACATTCATAACGAGGATGCGCATCTATACTGCTTCAGGTAAGTCGGAATTGGCCAAATCACAATTGCAGGCGAAAATCACCGAGTCGCCGTCGGATGACGTCTTCAAGGAATTCCTTGCGTATATATATATGAATGAAAGAAAATTCCCTGAAGCCATATCACTGTATGACGCGATGCTCAAGGGCAAACCGTATGACTCGGAACTGAACTATTCGCGGCTTACGGCGTTGAAGCTCTCTGACAGCACCCAGTTTGACAGCGAGGCGAAACGTATACTCTCCGACATTGATTATGCCACCGACATCAAGCTGAATGTCATGGTCAACCTCGTCATCAAGGACAAGACATTGGCGGCGAAACGCGATGTCGTGTCGGGTTTCTTCGACGCGGCATTGGCCGGTGTCCCCGCTGACAATGTTGATGTCCTCGGCCTGCAAGGGGCATATCTGATGATGCTCAACGACACGACGGGCTACGTCACCGTGACACGCGAAATCCTGCATCGCCAGCCTTCCAATGCGTCGGCAAACGCCACGTTGATGCAGTACTATCTTTCCAAGAACGATGCCGATGGTGTGTCCCGCATCGCTAGGAATGCTGTTAAATACTTCCCAAAGGAATTGACCTACCACTTCTACCTCGCCATCACATATCTTATGAAAGATGACAGTGACAGTGCGCTCAAGGTCTGTGAGACGGCTATCGCCAACGCGACCCCCGGGACCATGCCTACGTTGCTATCCCAGTTCTATTCAATCATAGGAGACATCCGGCATGAGAAAGGCGACGAAGCCGCGACATTCGCCGCTTATGACAAGGCGTTGGAGTATGACAAGGACAACACTTCCGTGCTTAACAACTACGCCTACTTCCTTGCCATTGGCGGTGGTGACCTGTCACGCGCCGAGGAGATGATAGCCCGCGCCGTCGAGCTTGTCCCCGACGACCCGACGATGCTTGACACCTATGCGTGGGTGCTTTTCCTGCAAGGCAATTACGCCCTTGCAAAAATCTACATGGACAAGACCCTCCAGCTCGACAAGCAGCCGAGCAGCGAAGTGTTGGAGCACGCCGGCGACATCTACTTCAACTACGGAGAGGTTGACCGTGCAGTGGAGTTCTGGCAGCAGTCGTTGGACAAGGGCAACGAATCAAAAGTCTTGAAAGCCAAGATAAGGCAACGCAAATACATCAAGCAGTGACATGGGTAGAAACGTCATTTGGTTAGTCATCATCGTGCCGCTCATCCTCCTGCATTCGTGCAAGACGGTGCAGGTGGCCGAGCAGTCTGCCATCGAGGTGGCGGAGGGCGACGCGAGGATGGAGAACAACAAAATTTTCGATTGTTGCAAGATGCGCCTCCGTGCTACGGTGCGGCTTGGCGGCACGTCGCTTCCTGCCACTGGCGTTTTGCAGGTCAAGGACGGGCAGTGGATGTCATGCTCTTTCCGCGTCCCCTTGCTTGGCATCGAGATAGTCCGTGTCGAGGCCGATGCAGACACTCTGCTCGTGGTCAACCGCTATGACAAATCTTACGTCAAAGTGCCGATGTCGGTCATCCGTGCCCACACCGGACTGGACTACCATTCGCTCCAGTCGTTGCTGATGAACGACTATTTCAGCCATGACGGCGCACGCAAACCCCGTCGCGACGGCACGGCCATCGACGAGATGCGTGACGGCATGACCGTCCGTGCCGAGAATGACAGGCGCACAACCCTTACATTCGTCTATGACGGCATGGCGCGGGTGGTCAGCACGACCGTTGACGTGCCGCCTGCCTACAGCATGACATTCGGCTACTCCGATTTCTCGCTCAAGCAGGACCGCTACTATCCCGGCAAGGTGTCGGTGTCGGTCACTGACGGCCGGCACGCCGCCGCGCTCGACCTGCAATGCACGAGTGTCGATTTCGCCCCCTTTGAGCCGTCGCCTGCGGTTGTCGGCGGCCGTTACAGGCAGGTGAAGCTCTCGGACATCCTGTCAACGTTGCATTTCTGAAACACCCACACGCCATGACACTGCGCCAGTTTCTCATCCTGTTGCTATTGCCCTTGCTCGCGTCAACGGCTTATGCCCAGACCAACGCACGGATAAAACAGCTTGAGAAACAGCGTGCCGACCTCCTTGCCGCTATGCAGGAGTCGGAGAAGCTCCTCGACAAGGCCGGCAAGGACATTGGCAGCCAGCTCAAGAACCTCGCCCTGCTCGATGCGCAAATCCGTGAACGCACCAACTACATCAACCGCCTGCAGTCTGACATCCGCGCCGTCGATGACGAGACCCGCAAGCTCACGGCCGAGATAAAGACCCTCGGCGACCAGCTCCAGCGTGCCAAGGACGACTATGCACGCTCGTTGCGGCAGATGCGTTCCAACCGCACGGTACAGGACAAGCTGATGTTCATCTTCTCAGCCTCGACCCTCCAGCAGACCTACCGTCGGATGCGCTATCTGCAAGAGTACTCATCGTTCCGCAAGGCGCAAGGCATCGAGATAAACAGGAAGCGCGAAGCCCTCCGCCTCAAGGAGAAAGAGATGCGCGAGGTGCTTGACGAGAAAAAGAAACTCCTTGCCGAAGTCGAGAAGGAGCAGGAAAACCTCGTCCTCCAGCAAGAGCGGCAACGCAAGCTCCTCACCCAGCTGCGCAGCAGGCAGTCGGCCATCCGCAAGGAAGTCGCGGCACAACGCCGCAAGTCCGAGCAGCTCGACCGCAAGATTGACGAACTCATCAAGGCCGAGATAGAGCGCGCCCGCCGCGAGGCCGAGGCACGCGCCAAAGCTGAGGCGGCCAAGGGCGGGAATACCGACGACACCACGCCGTCGAAGACCATGGGCGCATTCAAGCTCAACGAGCGCGACCGCAAGCTGTCCGGCGACTTCGAGCGCAACAAAGGCATCCTGCCCGTCCCCGTGACCAGTGCCTACGCCATCATCAACCACTACGGCCGCTACAACGTCGCAGGCCTGCGCGGCGTACAGCTCGACAACAAGGGCGTGGACATACAGGCGCAGCCCGGGGCAATGGCACGCGCCATCTTCAAGGGCGAAGTCTCCGCCGTCTTCGAGTACTCCGGTCTCAAGGGCGTGCTCGTCCGCCACGGCAACTACATCTCAGTCTACTGCAACCTCTCCTCCGTCCTCGTCCGCCAGGGCGACGAGGTTGACACCCGCCAGGCGATAGGCAAGATATACTCCAACCCCAACGACGGCGACCGCACCGTCCTCCACTTCCAGCTCCGCAAGGAGACGGCCAAGCTCAATCCCGAGGAGTGGATTGACGACTGACCCCCAGCCGCGACATCCATCAGTCCTCTTTGCCCGCATCAACCCGTATGATGTAGAGACGCATAATATGCGTCTCCCCGACAGGCGGTGCATTGTCAACGGATGCGCGAGGCGGGGTGGAGACGCATATTATGCGTCTCTACAGCTGTGCTGTTGCATTCATTAAAATTGTCCGCAGGCTTGTGGAGACGTGCCATTGGCGCGTCTCCTCTGCGAGGAATGCGCTGCCCACAGCTGTCT
>CALNGU010000034.1 GCA_939800445.1 uncultured Bacteroidaceae bacterium
GGAACGTGACCGAGCAATGTTGGGATGACGAGGAATGTGATGATTACGAATGCGATAAAGACAAAATTGAAGAATGGGCATATCTTGACGATTTGATTCCCGAAAGAAAGGAGGAAACAAAATGAGTTACGACATGGCTATGTGCAATGGGATGACCAAAGACAACGGCTATTGCCCTCTGCGTGAGCAATGCAAGCGGTTTATCTTAGGACAGAAAGCATTAATGGAGGATTATTATCCGATATATTGGATTGAGCCTTGTTATGAGGACGGGAAATGCGAACTATTTATCGAAGTAAAGGAGGACTAAGCTATGACAGTACAGGAATTAATTAACGAGCTTATGAAAGTGGATGATAAATCTATGCCAATAACTCTATTATTAGACCCGAAACAAGACAACAAATTAAGGAGAGCTACTTATGCTCTTGATGAAATAATACTTTCAAATTTTGAGAAATGGAACGCAAGATAGGAGAAATGTTCGAGTACAAAGGTGAGTGGTATCAATGTGTAGAGGGTACAGGATGTTATCAATGTGCCTTCAATCAAGATGCGGTTACTTGCCTTGCTGATAACCCACATTGTACAAGTAGAAGTGATAGGAAGAATGTTATCTTCAAGAGACTTGAAAAGGTCGGAAAGCCTATTACTGTAAAAGGCGGGACATTTCAAAAACTTATTTTAGATAATTGTTCTTGTGCGAATTGTGTTTTTAATGTCCAAAACAAACAATGTTATAAAAATAGTTATATAGATGGCCCTTGCTATGGTGATGAAGTTTGGGTAGAAATTAAACAAAACAAAGAAGATACAATGGAAGAAACGAAACTTAACATCAAGCCCTTTTCGCTTGAGGCGGCCAAAGCAGGCAAGCCCGTCTGCACAAGGGATGGACGCAAAGCGAGGATTATTTGTTTTGACAGAATTAATGGTGATTATTATAAAATCGTTGCTTGTGTTACAGCTTTTGACGGGGATTTTGAAGAAGTTTTATTCTACGGTATTGATGGGTATATAGTTGATTCACAGAACCCGAAAGATGAAGACCTTATGATGCTCCCCGAAAAGAAAGAGGGATGGGTGAATGTGTATAACAGTCTTGGAGTAGTGACATTTTCTCATAATCCTTATGATACAAAGAAAGAGGCTTTAGCTAATGTCAAACCGAAATATTATGTAGATACTGTTAAGATAAACTGGGAAGAACAGCCATGATAGAAGAACAATATGTTTCGTTCGAGACTGCGAAACTGCTGAAAGAGGCAGGGTTTGACGTGCCATGTACGTCACAGTACACCGAAGGGATGGGAGTATGGAATGTGGAATATCCTTATGACTTTAACAAAGATGATTTTGGATACTCCCGTCCCACGCAGGCTTTGGCGGCGAGGTGGCTACGCGAGAAGCACAGGATAGCACTCGATGTCGCATTCATCCCGCCGTCCATCGACGGCGACGTGTGGCAGTACTTCGTCGGAAAGATGGACGACATGATATGGGAGGGCGAGTATGAAACAGGCAGAAAGTACGCCACCTACGAGCAAGCGATGGAAGCAGGCTTACAGGAAGCGATTAAACTGATTAAAAAGTAATGATTATGAAGAAGATAACAACAATTCAATTACAAGCTGTCAAGGTATTGACACCTAACGGGTTCTCACACGGAATTGTTACAAAACGCTCTGCAACCACGAGAGAGGTAAGGCATGTTATGAAGAATATTCTTGGTATCGTCATAAATGAGCAAGATGACATGTATAATAAGGAGGAATATGAGGAATACAACAAGGAAATTACACAGACATTCAATGAGTGGCTGAATGGAAACGCCGATGACCAGTCAATCATGGATTATGCAGGCGATTGTTCCGACGAACAGATTGGTTTATTCAATGCTTTTAAAATGGCTGAATATCTGCAAAAGAAAGGAGTGATATGAAAAAGATTCTGTTCAATGATAAATTTCTGCTAACTCAAGCGGTGCTTGAAGGCAGAAAGACGCAGACAAGGCGGGTTATAACTTGTCCTAAGACCTTTCATGGGAAAGATGTTTGCGGATATTATGTGTGCAGGAGAGCGGCAGACGGAGTCATTACGGAAGTCTGCATGTATGATGAAAACGAAAGTTTCATTGACGAAGGACAGATATTGCCTAAATACAAGGTCGGTGAAGTGGTAGCCGTGGCGCAAAGCTATCGTGATTGCGGAGGAGTAAATGAATATGGAGTGCCGATGTGGGAGATTATATCCCAAAGAGTAGGAAGTACGAATGCCGGATGGGACAATAAGATGTTTGTTCGTGCAGACCTTATGCCCCACCAAATCCGCATAACCGATGTGCGTGTAGAGCGTCTCCAAGATATTTCGGATGAGGATTGCTTGAAAGAGGGAGTTGTGAAAGATACCTGCAAGACTTACTTCAATGGATATACTGTCAAATTTAGCCTTGACCAATATAACAACATACTGTCTTCTGAATGGTTCAGAACTCCCCGTGAAGCCTTTGCTCACCTCATAAATAAGGCGAGCAAAAAAGGCACATGGGAAAGCAACCCGTATGTGTTCGTGTATGATTTTGAACTTGTAAAATGATACAACCATGATACAGAGAATAAAGGACGCAATATGTGTCCTTCTTGGGAAGAAGTTAGCGATAGATAAGGACACATCCATATATGAAATTGTAGGATGGAAGTACGGCATTGTCAGACCATCATACAAAGAAATGTACAGCGAAATTTCAATCAAATTGAAAGAGCTTTCCGACATGGCATTAAGACTGTCTATCGGATATCAAAAATGATAGAATTATGAGCAAACAATGTTTAGACGTGCAGCAAATGCAGCACCTGCAAGAGATGGGGTTGGACACAAGCAATGCAAGTATGTATTGGATAAGTTATAATGGAATAAGTGTCTCTATTCCAAGTAATTTCCATTTGCCTACAAGCAATAATGATTATGTTATATGCGATGCCTACACCTTGCAGGACGTGCTGGATGCGCTTCCGAAATGTGTATCAAAAGATGGTTGCACGTGGGCTGCCTCATTATACATAGATTTTGAGAACGATAGAATAGCATACGGGAATACAGACAGATATGGGTTTGAAGTCTATCATGAAATAATGATAGAAAAGGATTTAATCGATGCTGCCTACTCCATGCTGTGTTGGGCAATCGAGAACAAATTTGTAGAAACGAACAAAAACGAATGAGGTATGAAAAGGATTGAGGAAGCGGCCATAAATGGCAGCAAACACTACGACCCTAATATAAGCAAGTACAGCCAAGGCAAACAAGTAGGTTACATCCGAGGCTTCAAGGAGGGCGCAGAATACGCCCTATCCCACCAATGGATAAGCGTCGAAGAGGCGTTGCCGGAGATGGAAAAAGA
Organism: uncultured Bacteroidaceae bacterium; assembly: GCA_939800445.1. Classification (GTDB taxonomy): domain Bacteria; phylum Bacteroidota; class Bacteroidia; order Bacteroidales; family Bacteroidaceae; genus Avibacteroides; species Avibacteroides faecavium. Next base: position 3,401 of record CALNGU010000034.1, read on the forward strand.
AGTTGTGCTTTTCAACAAGAACTCCATCAGACATTATGAAATCGGATGGCTCAGAAAAGAAAAGGGATGCAGCAAAAGTAAATGGGCGATAACTAATGGGTTCGTGGAAGATTACGACATCACCCACTGGCTGCCCATACCGAAGTTTGAAACGAAAGAAAAGGAGGAGGCCGCACGATGAAAGTCTACATCTCCCTCCCCATCACCGGCCACGGCATCGAGGAAGTCGAGGCCACGTGCATCCATGCATCCGGCGTAATCCAAGCCAAAGGACACACGCCCGTGTCCCCGCTCGACATATCGCCTGACCCGGATGCGACCTATGCCAGGCACATGGGCAACGACATCGAGGCATTGCTCCAGTGTGATGCCGTCCTGTTCATGCCCGGCTGGAGGGAATCCAAAGGTTGCCGCTTGGAAAACGCTGCCGCCGAAATCTACGACAAGCAGATATTCTATTCCATAGACCGCATCCCGAACATCGACATCTGTCCGCCTCCCGCCGCCCGGCTCGGCGTTTCAAAATCCTGATACGCCTTGTTAGTCGCGCTAACAACGCTTGTCAGGCCGCTGGCGACAGACCGCGCGCGGCCCGTCCGCGCAGCCATCGACGGGCTCGACCGCATCGAGTGCAGTGTATTCTGATTACAAACCATTAAAACAGATATTATGCAAACAACAGTATTGAAAGAAATCATCGCCTTCATCTTTGGTCGTAAGTACTACGCCAACATCGTGGGAACGAAAGGCACTGCCGAAATGCAGCTCTGTTCGTTCATCTTCCGGACCAAAGCAGAAGCCGGCAAACACCGCGACGAACTGATGAGCACTCTTTCGTTCAAGTACATCGAGACCATCTCGTTCCGGTCGCGCAAAGAGTATTAAAACATAAGCCACGAAAAGCAATGTGTAACATTAGTTTCGCATTATGATATTCTCTAAGCTCCTACATATGTGGCAGTCGCTTCGCTACTACGTTATAGCCGACCCAGCCGACAATTCCATCACGCTCTCCAAGCGTCTGTTCCAACACATCAGGGACAATGCCAAGGAGGGTGGCGACACCTCCGTGTTCATGTTCCGCATACCAGTAACCGCCACATTCGGGTTCATGCCCAATCACGGCATCACCGAGCCTGCGCAGCTCTGCCAGATCCAGTACAACGGCAAGTGCCGCTGTGTCGGGTTCGAGACGCTCTGCCCCTCCGTCGGGCGCATCTTCTACGAGTACGGACTGCCGGCACTTCGCCCGGTCAAGCTGTCCGTTTCCATCAAACGCACACCGCAAGGCAAAGTGTACTACCAGATAGATGTTCCACCTTCTAAACAGTCCCACCCATGCAAAGCATCCTCGGCAACACGCGCAAAACGGACATGACATTCCATCCTGACGGGCGCATCGACATCTCGGCACGTGTGTCAAGGGAACTGTCCCTGCAACGTGGCGACGTGATCGACGTGCTGGATTGCGGCAACGAGCTTTACTTGTATGTGAAGTTCCGTGCCCCCGTCTCAGGGCGGCACGAGGCTGCTTGCTTCCCCTCCAAGACGGGCGGAAAGCATTTCAGGACATGGTCGAAAAGGTTGTGCCTTGCGATGATGCGGAAATGCGGCGCGCCTGATGGGGTACTACGGCTGCCACTCGGCACCATGGACTGCATCAATGGCACAGATGTCCTGCCAATCATCTACAAAGCAATAATTGAAAAACATGACATAGACGGCAACAATGGAAAGAATCATTGACATCAGTTTCAACGGGGTTACAAACTCATCGCCCGATGACTCCTGCACCCCGGGCGACGTGAGCATGGCATTCGGCCTGACATCCGGCAACTACGTGTCAACGTCGTTGCAACCCAAGCAGACACACCTCCACGGCATCGACGGGTGCGACATCGTCCTCGTCCATAAAGGCTCGGATTACGAAAACGTGTTCATCTACGACCCGGCAAGCGACGAGACGCGGGTCTACCGGCTGGCTGACCTCTCCAACGAAAGCTCCGGCAAGGAATGCTTGGGCTCGACCGCAGGCAAGCCGTCCAGCACGGCTGTCATTGGCAACATGGTCACGTTATGCTTCAACGACAAAACACTTTATGCCTACCGCAAGGGGGATTCCTATGATTTCATGGACAACAACATTCCACCGCTGTCGATGGAGATCGTGGCTGCTTGCCGCACGGCTGCCCCGCCGCGAGATGACAGCGGCATCGCCGTCGATGGGACATCCAAGGCTCCGGACGGCCTCTACCCAATCACATTAGGAGGGTGGCTTATGACAGGGTTTTCCACTGACACCTTGGTCAAACAAGGAGACACGCAGGACCGCCTGAATGAAAACGACATGGAAAAGAGCATCATGTCCCAATTCAACGCCATCATCGGCCAATGGGGAAAACACGGCTATCTCTTCTCGCCCGTCATCGTCCGCGCCGCCTACAGGCTCAAGAGCGTAGGGCTGGCCGGTGTGACCAACCCTGTCCTGTGTTTCCCGTTTGACAAACCTATGATGGCTGCGGCAGAGATTGAGGATGACGGGTGGATATTCCGCGCCGTGGGCTACAAGCTCTACGCCAAGTTCACTTCCGAGGCATTGGGGACCAGCTGGGAGGACATCATCGACAGCGTCGAGGTCTATATGTCCCTCCCCATCTACACGCATTCGACCGATGGGACGGACATCCGCTGGTATGACAGCAGCTCGACAACTTTCAACGGGTTCGGAGATTTCTTCAACAATACACCACGCAAAGTCATCGTGCCAGGCAAAACAGACAATATGTCTTACAAGAAACTCGAAGAAGTGTCCACATTCTACAAAGTCCTGTCATTGCCTTTCACGGAAGATGAGCTGAAAAAGGATTTTCTTAAAATAAGTAACACAGAATTACGTGAAGCTTACCTTAATGAGTTATATAAAGATAGTAATCAGAGTTTCTTCAACTTTGCGAATGGCTACCGCAAGCTGCTCACCAACATCGACGGGCGCGACATGGATGTCACGTCTGATGCCCTCGCCACACTCCCTCCGTTGGAGGCTGACCCCTTGCGCGGCAACATATCCAATACGTCTTTCAAAGTCGCCGCCTACAATGCACGTCTCATCAACATAGGTAACTCCTACGACTTGGGCAAACTGCCCAGCCCGTCATTCTTCTCGCAATGTGTAAGCCTATACTCGCTCTCTTCAACACCCAGTCCCAGCTCTTGGTCACCATTTCTTCTTATCAATGCCATTGCCGTCAGCTATGACCAGGCTACGGGGACGGAATGCATCTTTTCACCCAATTTTGCTTCATACGCTGGCGGTGAGCATTCAAAGTATCTCACACTCGAAGAGCCTAATGTTAAAAAAGTGGTGGCACTGACCAACATTGATGGCGTTCCCCAAGTTGCCACGCTCGTCTTCAAGCAGCACGACTTCCTCAATATGTCCATATTCACCGGTTCAATCTCATACGCGCCATACTATTTGGACGGCAACGAGGACACACCGACACCACAACTCCAAGAGTTTATGAGGCTCGTCGAGGCAATGAGTTCCGGCACGGCCAACCACAAGGTCTCCCGTTATGATTACATCCGCGAGTCAAACGTGGCTGACCCCTACACGTTCGAGGACGGCAACAGCGCGTACTTCAATTCTCGTGTCACAGACTTGTTGGTAGTGCCAGAGAGCGTATCGCTCGGGCAATACGGCACAGACCAGATGTATGCCGTCTGCGAGGACGGCATCTACACCGTCTCAATCGATGCCGAGGGGAAACTGCAAAGAGTGAACACCTATGCCAACGGTTCTATCAAAGACAGTTGGAGCGGATGTATAGCCAAGACACAGCTTTTCTTCAATGACGGGCAGGATTGGGGATATTATTCAGGACAGAAAGAAAATGTTTTCCTCCCTTTGTCAAGAAACCTCGCTTTCCACTATGACAACATCCCATATCTCACCAAACTCAATGCCATGCAGCCTTGGCTCGATATGGTCGAGGGCGACAAGATTTTCGATTTCCTGACTTCATGCAAGCTGCACTACGATGCGGCAAACGGCATGATTGTCGGCACTTGTGCAGGAAGTCCTTGCGTGGCAGTCTGGCACAACGGGTATGGATTGCACTTGTTGCCATGCAAAGCAGCCTATGCCGTGCCTTCGGGCAAACTGCTGCTCGCCGACGACCAGCAAAACCTGTACGATTTCTCCGAAAGCTCGTTGCAGGAGGAGGCTGACGGCATCATCGTCACGCGTCCCCTGCGTTTTGGAGAGACACCGCTGAGTACCATCCGGAGCGTGGTGGCAAGAGGCAAATTCAACAAGAAGAACGTCGGGATGGTCTTATACGGGACGAGGGACTACGCCAATTGGCATTACGTCGCTTCGAGCCGCACCTACTATCTCACCAACATATCAGGGACACCCTACAAGGCCTACAAAGTCGTCCTGGTGGCAAAATTGGGCAGGGACGAGTATGTCTCGCGGCTCACGTTCCACTATGTCGAGAAGATGTCCGGCAGGACTGTCCTTTGAAACGCTCATCCGCCATTGCAGGCATCTCAGAACGGCTTCATCTTACGCCTCATGCCTGCAATCCGCGAGACGAGCGACGAGCGCATCTTGTTCCTCAGCATCGTGTATTTCCTCTCCCACTTCGCCTCGCCTGCGGGGTTGGTGATGCTCATCCAGTCCGCCAAGACCCTGCACACGAGGTATTCGTGCACCATGCTTTCCAGCATCTTGAGTGTCGTGAGCGAAAAATGCCTTGGGACATTCATCCTTATCTCATACACGTCCGGCTCTTTCAACACGTCATCAAGCCTTTTCTCGTCTTGGATTTCCTCTTTCGCGTACGGGTAAAGCATCTCGACGCATTCCGCGTGCGCCGCATTCAGGACACGGGTCACACGGTCAATGTTGCCGTCTTGTGCTATGTCCGCCACTTGATGCCGCCTGTGGTCGTCATCAGCTGGCATGACATCAGCCTCGACATAAGCATAATTGCTAACATCATAGATGATCTCGCTACGCTTGAAGACAAGTGTCATCTCCCTGCCTTCATCCTCGTTCTTTGTGCAATGATATCTTATCATGGTTGTCAATCAGTTGTGGCCTTGACGGACGGACACGCACATACAAGGCCTGTCTCACACTGTCCAGATATGCCGATGCCGATGCGGCGCACGACGACGCGTCCTCCTTGTTGGCCATGGCATACCATTTTGCCAATATGCTTGTCACAATGAAGCTGAACAGGCAGCTCCCAATGCTATCCATCAGACTTGCCTTGAATGACTGCGGCAGGTTGAGTGCCACTTGCCACACCCCGTCGCTCTCAGTCTCGCTGGCAAGCATCTCGCCCAGAGCAAATGTCGCCTGCCATTTGCTCTCCGTCCAAAACCTGTCGAGCATCTCCTTGTCGGCATCGACAATCGCCACGCGGTCATAGGCGGCATCGCCAGCCTTGTCACCAGCATAACCGCTGGACTTTGAAACCTCGTCGAAGACCTTGTCCTTGTTTATTTCCAGTTTGTGTTCCATATACTACCTCCTCATATTTTGCCTCACCTGACCAGCCTCCGCCGCAGCAGCCACGCCAGCCCGATGCCCAGCAGCACCGCCACCGCTATGCCCCCCGCCCAGTTCCGCGCCTTGTCGCGCCACGTCGCCCGCAGCTCGACGGGATAGGGGACGGCGACCGTGTCCCGCGTCTCCTTATATATGGTGTCGCGGCGTGCCACCTCCTTGTATATGGTGCGCCAGCGGTCGGCATAGACCGTGTCGCCGCGCGTGATGACGGCGACGCTGTCGGTGACGTGGATGCTGTCGCGCCGCTCCACCACCTGCACCACGCTGTCGCGGCGGACGGTCTCGACGGGGACGTATTGCACCCGCGAGCAGCCTGCCAGCAGCGCGGCGGCGAGGATTGCCAACGTCGCTCTCATCCCCCCGCCCTCCCGGCGTAGTCCGTGATGCCGTCGGCGTGCAGCGCGACGACGGCCTGCTTGCCCTCCTCACTCAAAAGCCAGTCCGCGTCCTCGCGGTTGTCCATGAAGAGGTTCTCGGTCAGCACCGCCGGGCAGCGGGTGTCGCGGCAGATGGCGAGGTCCTGCGTCCAGTAGGGCACGCGGGGGGCGTACTCGCGCACGGACAATCCATGCCGCCTTGCCGCCTTAATCAAGCAACGGGCGAGCGTCTTGCTTTTCAGCGAAGCGTTCCCAGACACGAATGCCGACCAGCCGCGTGCGTCGTGCCACCCGCCGTCCGCACCCGCCGCGTTGACGTGGATGGAGACGAGCAGCACGCCCCGCGTGCCGTATTTGTTCGCCCGCCGGCAACGCTCCGTGAGCGGCACGTCGCACTCCTCGGGCGTGAGCCTCACGGCATCCACGCCGCGTGCCAGCAGCTCCGCCTCCAGCCGCCGGGCTATGTCGCGGGCATAGGCGTATTCCCTCAGCCTGCCGTCGGGCGACCGCTTGCCGGGGGTCTCCTGGCCGTGCCCGTTGTCAATTAATACTACCATAAATCAATCCTCCATACATTACAGGCAACCGATGATTATACCGACCAAATCGCACAGCAGGTCTTTCCTGTCAAACGTACCCTTGCCGATCAATTTGTCACAAACAAACTCTTTCCCGGCAGCGACAGCCGCCGTTATCAGCACCGCCACCCAAAGCGGCAGTACGATGTCAATAACGCTCACGAGGACGATGCAGCAGAGAATGTGCAGCAGCCCGTCCTGTCCGGTGTAATTCAAGATTTTTTCTTTCATTTTGATACCTCCTCTTTATTTGTTGGTTTGACATTGTTTCTTCTTTCGCTCAAAACCTTGTTTATTCCTCCGCCTGCCATGAAACCGCCGATGCACAGCATGAATAGCCCCAAAGCGTCAAGGTCGGTTTTCAGATAACCGTTGGTGCATACGTCCCACACGAGGCAGAAGCACACGCACAGCCCCGCCAACGCTCCGACGATGCTCGACAGCACGAGGGCGAAGCTCTTGCTGCTGTCGAGGCTGCCAGCCCTGACGAGGCTCCTGAGGTATCTTGCCACTCCCATGCCGTCCCCTATCGGTAAATCCCGCCGCGCACCTCATCCACCAGCCGCCAGTCATCGCTATCCGTGTCCAGCTCCCTTACGGCTTGGTTGAGGAACGGGGCTATGAACGCCCGCAACCTTTCGTACATATAATCAAATCCGTGTGCCTTGCAGAAACAGTAGTGGTCGTAGATACAAACACACGTATCAACCGCCTTGCGGAGTGGCGTGTTGCCATGGCGGCTGTTGCTGTCATCGTGATGGACGTAATGATACATTGATTTGGGTATGACGACTGCATGATTGGCTTCCCACAGCCATTTGTAAGTTGTCATACTGTCCTCGCAGAAACGCAGCGGGCTGTACTCAACAGCATCAATCACGCGGCGGTGGTAGAACTTGTTGCCGTTGTACTGGAGTATCCAGCTGCTGAGCATATATTGGCGGTACAATTCTTCCTTTGCCACGACATACTCCTTTTCCGCCAAGTCCTGACTCAGGTAGTTATAAGCGTCGTCCCTGTTGTACGTGCCACATATCGCCACTTCCGACCTTGTCCTGCGGCAAGCGTCAAGCATAGCTGCAATAAAATCGGCATCCACGTAGTCGTCAGCATCAACAAAGGCGAACCATTCCCCTCTTCCCAGCTCTATTGCACGCCGTCTTGTCATGCCGCAACCCATGTTGGTCTCGTTGGCGTAAAGCCTGAACCTGTCATCGCGTCTGGCATACTCTTCGGCAATGGCGTAGCTGTCATCGGTTGAGCAATCGTCCACGATGACGCATTCCCAATCTGTGAATGTCTGCCCCGCTATGCTGTCAAGGCAGCGGCGCAGGTACTTCCCCGCATTATACAGAGGAATGATTACAGAAACTTTATTGTCAGACATACACGGAAAGCACATTGTAATATGAGGTGACACTGCCTGATGATGCGTACAAAGGCATAGCAGTCCCCTGCACAACCTTGTCCAGCATATAAGTGGCTGCGCTATCGTTGTGCTCAAAACGCGGTTGCGCTGAGAAATAACTGAGAGGGTATGAGGTGTTGTCAATTGCCGCAAGCACGTCCTGTATGTCCGCATTTTCCTTGATGAACTTCTTTTCGTATTCTGTGGCAAGATACCACCTGTTCATCTTGCGGGTGTAATTGTTGTACGCCGCAGTGTAGAATACGGGAAAGTATGAACCAAATTTGGATATGTTTCTGAAAGCGTAAAACAAATTCTCGAATATTCTGGCATAATCGGTGCAGTTGTCTACGCTTGCCAAGACGTTGCGCACGGGCTTGATGATGGTATCACTGCCCGATGCTCCGCCGAACCACCCACTGCGCATGACCTGTGGCACACCGTTATTCAATATCAAAGTCTTACGCACAGGGTCAACGATGATGCCCAGAATGTCGTCAAGGTGATTTTCTACCGCATCTTGTTTCAGACAGAAAGTTCCGTCATTCAACATACAGTCTCCTGCCCGCAACTCAAACAATGGTTTCATCCTCCACTTTGTCGTACCCCACTCTGTCGTGCCGTCAGGATATACGAAATATTTAATCCCGTCCCTGCTGCCAATAACGTATGTAGCATGGTCAAGGGGTGAGAGAACACCCACGTCCTCGACCTTGCAACTGTCCTTGACGGCATTCACGATGGACGGTGATTTTATGTTAGTGACACATCCCTTGAACTGGAACAGCACCGTGGGGGAATCTATATTGGTAAACTGGCTGACCGTGCCGTAACCAAACACCCCCAACGCCTCAAGGAAATACAATTTTGAATTGGAAGGCAGGGATGTTGAATCTTCGATGTAGTCCTCACCATACTTGAACACGCCTGCAAATTCCACCTCGCGTGTCCCGACCGTCATCCCCCGTGTCTTGATGATGCCTTTATTAGTGTCACCCTTGATGAATGCCAAGTCTGTATCAGTGAACTCCCCTGATGATTTTGCATCAGCGTATGATGATTCAGTGGCACAATAATTGAATTTCTTCCCCATAGCGTTTATGTTATAAAAAGGTACGGTCATAACACGCCGTACCCTTAAAAGTTCAACAAACTATTTATGCGTCGTGCCACCCGAATGCCTCGGTGATGGCGGTTTCTATGGCTTCATCAATACCCTTTGACGCAAGTGCTCCCGCATCAAACCCAAGATACTTATCGCCGCCTTTGATGCTGATAGCAACCTGCCTGCCCGATGCGACCAGACCATTACCAGGATTTACTGAGATAGCCTTTCCAGATATTGTGATACCATTGCCTTGGCTGTAAACGTCTATGAACTTGGACAGGTCAACGCTGACCTCCTCCTTGCCGCTGTCGGTGTTGAACGTGAATATGAGGTTGTTGCCCTCCAGCTCCACGCTCTCGACCATCCCGTCCTTGATGAAGTCGGTGGCGTCAATCTCATCCACCACGGCATTGTCCTTGCCCGTGAGCTTGATTTTCTTCGTCCCGCTGTCGTAGGTCAGCCCAAGCTGGGTGCTGATGTTGCTTTGCCCATCTGCTGCATAGTTGAATTTGAGCACCTTGTCATTGGATGCGACGATACTCTCCTTGATAGTTGCCTTGAGCGCATCGTTTTTGGCTCCAGCAAACTCAAGCTCTATTGGTGTGAGCGTGTCTTCGCTCAACTTGAGGCTTACCACTGGTGCTGTCGCCGTGCCAGTCACCTCGATACCGTTACCTGCCGTAACGCTCTCGACTGCCTGCCCTAATGTAATGATTGATTTTGAAATGACATTAAAATTAGTAAAATCTTCAGTTTTAAGCGTTAAAGTATATAACTTATTACCCTTTAATGCACTTATTATCTTAGGACTCCTACCATCCCATCCATCAGTACTTACTATACTTACAGGACATACCCCCGCAGATATGTTATCTGATGTAATATCTATCCAGACATTAGGATGGACAGCTAATTCAAAACCATTATGAAAAAACTCATATAATGACTCAGGCATAGCATCCTTTACATCAGCTGGAGTAGATTCAATAGTCAATTCCCATACGGCACTGAAATCCTCAAGAAGCACTTTGTCCGATACCTCCGTCCATTGCTCGTCTGTCAGCAGCCGCAACTTCGTGTTTTTTGTGAGCTTCTTGACACCATCTTCTTCTGAAAAAAAGAGTTCATAAAAATATGGATCTGGTACAAATTCACGTCTCCCCTTGGATTTTATCAGTACCCTATACCCAAGCCCAAGTACGTCATGTTCCTCAGCAAACAACACAGGCTGATAACCTATATCATTGTTGTCCAAATCGTTTGGTACTGTGAACCTCACAATTTTGCCTTTTCCCTCGCCACCGAAGAGTTCAGCAAGCGTATAATCGCCAAACACCTCGGACACATCAGTGCCAACAGGACTGTCCATGTATTTGGCGATGTAACCAAGCGTGATGACACCCTTGCCCTCAGCTTCACCCGCATCGACGCGCTTCCACGATGTCGCTTGCTGGTAGTTGTCCTTGTTGGTCAGCACCCACAGTTGCCCACCTTCAACAGGCACTACCAAACCATCATAGAGCCACACGTTGCCGTCATCGTCCTGCCATGTGGCGGCTTGCGTCAATTCGGCGTATGTGATTAGCTGTTGCCTTGCGTCAAGAGGTGCTTGCTTTTTAACCTCAAGGTTGGCACTGAAATTAAATTGTCCTTTTGTCCTTGCCATTATTTATTCCTCCTAATTACTTACTGAATGTTATACGGAATGTAGTCTCACCAGACAATGCCGCAGAATTGCGCTTGTAGGTCTTGTAGCTGACTGGCTTGCCCTGCACGGTCTCATTAGCAGTAGTTACGTCACCAAACTCCGCGATGCCGATGTCTTCGTACTGGTTGGACAGCGTGTTCAACGCCTCGACCTTGGTCAACGTGTACTTCGTCGGCAGCTTGAACGCGTGGCGGCCGCCCGCGCTCTCGGCAGGTGCTTTGAATGTTAACTGAGTACCATTAGTCAAAGCCTGCTTGGTGAGCGTCGAGATGTCCGCCGTGGTGGCGAACAACGGGTACACGCCGTTGATTGTCGCCGTGGCAGTCTTGCTGCCGCCTGCATACTTGGTGACACTTGTCGCATTGCCGCCCTTGCTGTCCAAAGGCTGTGGACCAGCCGCAAATGTGACCTTGTAGTTGTACTTCATCGCTCCCTCGGCAATCTCGGTTGGCAACTCGGTCTGGCTCTCCGATGAACCGTAGTACAGCACTTGTGCCGTAGGTGCGCCCGCATAGTCCTGCTTCTTCACCCCCGCAATGTTAATTGCGCCAAGTGTGTAACCCTTAGTAAAGTTTGTCGGGTCAACAGGAGCAGCAGCCCCCACCTCGTAGACACCGTTGTTGCTGAAACCGCTCTTTAGCGAAAGTGTTGCTGTTGGGTCTGTCTTGGTGGGTTGCACTGTCGGGAATAACAAGTCATCAAGGATTTGAGAAATTGTCTTGGCTTTCAATTCCTCAGCCGTTGTTCCTGCTGGAATGCCGCCAAGGTCTTCCACGGTAGCAAGACTGTCGTCCATCGCACTTTCGTACTTGCCTGTTTCCACGGTCTTTTCCGTACCATCGGTCATGCTGATGGTCAATACGCCATTTTCATATGCTACATCGGTTATGCCGCCGCCACCGTATGAAACGTTGTTCACCAACAATTCATGCGTGTCCGTGGCGAAGTAGAGTTTGTCCTTGTGGGTGGTTGCCGGCACGTAGCTGGCTTTCACGCCACGAAAGAACATCCCTGTAAAATTAGACAGCACTGCCGCAAGCATTGCCGCCGTTTGTTCTTGGTTTTCTGCCATGTTGCTTTTGTTTTGTTTGGTTAATGAATAGGTGTTGTTTATGGTGTCACAGCTCCACGAAGTCGTAGATGCTGTACTCCTCCGCACTGTCGCCACGGTGCAGGCGGTGGTTGTTGCGCCGCGCCCACCGCCGGGGGAACGGGATGCAGAGCTTCTGCCGCCAGTACTCGGCGTAGCAGACCCGCGCCGGGACATCGTCGACAAGCACGTTGTAGTAGTTGTGGCGGCATCCGCCCTCGACGAAGGTCACGTGCTTGCCGAACTGCGCCACGGCTGCCGTGCAGAACTCGCGGAACTCCGCCGCGTGCCGGCGCGGGTCGCGGCGGCTGTTCTCGTGGAAGAGGCGCACCACCACCTCCCCTCCGTCACGTGCGGCATATCCCTCCAGCAGCCCCAGCACGTCCCACGGCAGCACGTCGTAGGTCACGAGGCCGTGGCCGCTCTTGGGCGTGCCGCCTTTGTCGTACTTGACGCGGATGTCGAAATACCTCACCCCCGCGTCCCACTGCTGCCTGATGCTCAAGTCCTGGCACCGCGCCATCCATGCGAAAGGGCGCAGCCACCACTGCGCCGGCTTGTGGTAGCTCAGGCTGTTGTGTGTCCCTAATTTTACTTTGTCCATCGTCATTTGTCTTCGTCTGTTTTATCCTCGTAGTCCTTGTCGTAGTCGCCTTGCGCCAGCTTCTTCAGCCGGCAGTAGGTGCGCGGCGGCAACCGCCTGAGGCAGTCGTCGTCGGGGCGGATGCAGGCGTTGTGCTGCGCTTCCTTGAGCTGCAGCTCCAGCTCGGCGTTCTGCCTGACGAGGTCGAGGTTCTTGCGCTCCAAGGCGTGTACCTCGGCATAGAGGGCGTCGACCTTGTCGTTGAGCTCGCGGATGGTCAGCCCCATCTCCTCGTTCTGCTTGTGCAGCCAGTCGTACTGCCGGCGCAACGCCTCCAGCGCAACGTCGTAGGCCTCGGCCTCCGCCTTGCGCTTCTCCTCCTTGCGTGTGAAGAGGAAGCGTATGGTGGTGAATCCCCCGACGGCCGTGACCACGGCCGCGATGGCAATCAAGAGTTTCTCAATCCATTCCATGTCCGTTGTCTGCTTCGTTCCATGACGTGATGTCCTTTATCGCGTCGGTAATCACTTTGTTTTGCACGGGGTTCTCGCTCGTGGCGGACAGCTCGTCATCGACCTGCACCGCCCCGCCGGATAGGGCGAAGAATAGCCTGGTCAGTTCCGCATTTGACGTTGCCACCCACACGCTGCCGTCCGCGCCCTGGTAGTAGGTGCCAGCACGTAGCCCGGCGACGAAGCCGCCGCCTGCCGCCTGCGTCCAGGCGTTGTCCTGCAACGCCTCGCGCCCCTCCCAGTTGTTGTAGTACTTGACGGGCAGCGTCGTCGCCACCCTCAGCAGGAAGGTGCGGCGCGTGGTGTCCCAGACGACCGTGCCCTCCACGCCTTGCAGGCTCAGCTCGGTGACCGCCGCGCCTGCGACGGTCTCGCCGCTCCAGCGGACGATGGCGGGGTAGGATGCGGACGTGCTTCCTCCCGTCTCAGCCCCGAGGTCGTGCCAGTCACTCCAGCCCATGTCCTGCCCAGAATCCGCAATGGAGTTCCAGTAGCGTGTCAGCACCGTCGGATTGCCACTTGGGTTCGGCATGAGCGTCCCGCCCGTGGCGTAGAATTTGCCGATGACCGTCTGTGTGGTCATCATCACCACCCCGTCGCCGCCAACGATCATCCAGCCTGCGTTGTAGCTTGCCATGACGAGCTGGTAGATGCCTGCCCGCCCGCTGCCATGGACGGCATTGATTTCCTCCATCCCCTCGCCGATGTCGATGGTGGCGGGAGTGAGTGCCGTGATGCTCTCGCCGAGGTCGTTGATGGCAATCTCAATAGCCTCAATCTTTGACACTATGCCATCAAGATGGACATTGGTCTCCCCTCCTTTCTCACCGGTATTGACCCATTGACCATCTTCGGCACGGTAGACATCTGCGGGCAGAGTGTCTCCAACAAAAGCATACCACCCGTCCGCTGGTTTGGGATAAGCGGTTTTCAGTGCATTTTCTGATGCGAAAAGACCTTTGCATTCGCCAACAATGTTGGCAGCCTTAAGCCAACCTTTTATTACAACGTCATGGTCAAACAATGCGTCTCCGCGTATCTTCATTTCACCGCCAACTGTCAAGTCACGGCTTATGCTCAGACTGCCTTGCAGGCTTTCGTTCTTGATGCTGTTGCTCATCTTGACACTCCTTTCCTCCATGACCTGACATTGTCATACGAGCAATGAACGGCTAATCTCAGTCATGGTTGATGCTCCCTGCTGGTCGCCTATGCTCGAAAGCGACAGTGCTGCTGCACGGTACACGGCAGAGCGATAACATTTCTCACTAACATCTATGCCACCATTCTCATCAATATTGGGAAACGGGATATAAACAGCTTGGTCAACTGTGGCTGTGCTGTCATTACACGAAAAGAACTCCAATATGTTGCCTTCAGCCCTGTTCACTATTGCAACGACAGGTCTTTCAGGATTGCCGCTGACCCCTTTCCACCTTGAGAACTGACGCTGATAAGCCGGGTCTGACTGTGAGATTGCTTCAGATACGCCATGCAGCCAATCACTCATCTTGAACACGACAAGACGCATGAAATCATCTGGCAGCAAAACCCAACCTTTGCCATCCTCACGCCATGTCACGGCTTTACCAAACTGATGCCCTTGCTCAAGCATATTGATTGGGGCTTCCATTTCTACCAAACGTACGGCATCGGCGAGCTTGGAGACTATTATGTCATCAAGGCGCAGGGCATCCACATCCTCTTCCGCCAACAACGGGGCATTGTCGATATTTGCGTCAATCGCCACACGCACGTCTCGCGCCATTTCCAATGCTTGTACTATCATTATGGCTTTTGATTAGTCCAATCCTTCAAATTCGACATTATTGGCCTTGGCTGCTTCCATGATAGACTTTTCCGAGCGGAGCGACGTGCGGCTGATACCGAAAGTGTCGGCCAGGAAGTCTTTGGCAGCGGCAATGTCGCTAACCCTTACCTTGCGGACTGCGGATTCTGCCTGTTCGGGCATTGTCTCCGGGTCTTGGATTGCGGCTTCTTCATTATTCTCCCCCACATCCACAAGTTTGAACAGTTTGCCAAACTTATAGTGGTGTTCAAGGGCATACTGCTCTTCTTCGTTGTCCGTGGCGTACACGCTGCTTCCGTCCGATTGGGAGGTAAAAGAGATGTGCATGCTTTTCTTACTGCGCAGCACTACGTTGATGCTGATTGAGCTTCTCGATTTATATAGTTTCTTCATATCTCTTTTCTCTATGGTAAGTGTTTAGGGAGGATTGGTTACCTCCCTAAACGGTTCTTGTTATGCGTTATCCGCCTACTGCCGGGGCTTTGGCCAGTCTCATGCGTGCGTGCGCCTTTGCATAGCGCAGGTACAGACAGCTCACTTCCTGAATCACTACGGCATCCGTGCGGCGGATTCCGGCCTTCTGCAAGTCAAGCACGTTGCGCGCCCAGCTTACATGGGTCTTTTTCGACAAGTATTCGGGATCCATCGCAAAGCCGCAGTCGCTCATGCCGTTCAGGTCGAACAGTTCGTGATGGATGGTCAGCACCTCGCCGAAGTCAGTGTCCCAGCTCTTGAACTTCAGGTTCCACACTTCCACCGTGTCCTTCAGGCGGAACTTCTCGCTCTTGATTTTCGAGAACGCCGAAAGCATTTCCGAGCCGCAGAACAGTATCTTGCGCTTGTTGCCGATACCCGTGCCTACGAACAGGTCTTTCGTAATGTCCACCAAGTTGTCGTCCGAGATGACCGCATACTGTTTAGTCGTGTCCCATTCGCCCACCTCGATGTCCTTTCCGGCCATCCACCATATACCTCCTGTGAACCATGTCATCATGCCGTCTTTCGTCACGTGCTTGATACGGTTTTTCACACCGAACAGATAGGTGTTCTCCATCGCAAGGCGCATATCGTAGATACCGTCCTCCTCTATGTCTGAGAAGCTCCAGTTCACTTCTTTCTTGGCAATCTTGTCAAACGTGGACTGCTCGATTTGTATCATGAAGTTTTGACAATACTGCGTTTCAGGCATCGGGATATTGTTGAAGCGACCCGTCTGTACGTCAAGTTCGCCGCAAGCCTTGCCCATGCGCACCAATACTGTATTCTTAGGAATGGCTGGAACCCATATCGGTTGCTTGCTCGAAGAATCCATCGCACCGTTGACGGCATACACAGTCGGCATATTGGTAGTCGCGTCCTTGCCGCATACGCACAGCACAAGGTCGGGTGTGTTGGGGTCGTCCTCATCGTATGCTTGACCAGTGTCTGGATTCGTCACGCCTTTAACACCTACCACGCGGATAGTGTCGTCCAACGTGAACATATTAGGGTCGCTTACCGGCAACTTCGTGCTGGCTCCGCTCGACATAGCGGTGACGGCATCGCTCGTCATGCACTTGATTTCCCTTGTGCCAACACTGTAATATTTCACCTCGAAACTGTCACAGCTGGTCGATTTTGCGTAACGGCTGATTTGGTCGATAGGGCTTGCCATAGGGCGGATTTTGACAATGCGCTTGTCCACGTCCGCCATGTAAAAATTCGGGTCGCCGTCCGCACGTCCCTGCGTCTCGGTGGCGATACCCGCCGTAGGGTCGCTGCCTCCGTCGCCGTCTGCGCCTGCGTTCACCTTA
>CALNGU010000035.1 GCA_939800445.1 uncultured Bacteroidaceae bacterium
GTATAAACCGTTTTCCACATTATAAGATGCTGTTCTTTATGCTTTTGCTATTGAACTTTATAGTGTGGCTTAAAGTCTCTACAGACCTCTTTTGTTTGTTCGCCATATTTCTCGTATTTGAGGAAAAGGATGAAGTTATCCTTGGCGATAAGTCTTTAGATAGACAGGTTGCTTTATGAAGATAATCTATTGTATATGCTCGACATATAATCCTGGTGGAATGGAGCGAGTCTTGTTCAACAAAGTGGTATACCTTGTTGAACGGAAGCATTGGGATATCATGGTGGTTACAACAGATCAGAAAGGACGACCATCATTTTATCCCTTTCCAGCTGATGTTCGTATGGTGGATTTGGGCATCAATTATGTTGATGACAATGACAAGTCTCCTTTACGGAAAATTTTAGGTTATCTGTATCGCCGTCATAAACATCGCAAGGCGTTGACTGCTTTGTTAAAACGAGAGCAAGCGGATATTTTGGTTTCTCTTTATCCATCAGAATCATCTTTTATCCCAGAGATAAAAGACAGGAGTAGGAAAGTGCTTGAATTGCATTATTGTAAATTCTTTCGTTTACAATATGGACGCAAGGGGTTGCTGGGGCTGATAGATAAATGGCGTACAAAGCAAGATGAACGTATAGTACGTAGGTTTGATAGATTCGTGGTTCTGACTGAAGAAGACAAAGGATATTGGGGCAATTTACCGAATATGGAAGTTATACCTAATGCAGCAAAGAATCCAAAGGATTATTGTTCCAATGTGTCAAACCATAGAGCTATAGCTGTTGGTAGGCTTGACTATCAGAAAGGATTTGACCGGTTGATTTTGGCATGGGCTATGGTTAAGAGCAAAGGTATGTTTGACGATTGGCAACTTGACATATATGGACAAGGTGAGTGGAAAGATATGCTTCAACGTCAAATCAATGAGAATGGTTTGAATGAATGCATCCATATCAATCGCCCAATAGAAGATATATGGCATGAATATGCTTCTAGTTCTGTGTTGATTATGAGTTCTCATTATGAAGGTTTCCCGATGGTGATGATAGAGGCGATGGCTTGTGGATTGCCAGTGGTCTCTTTTGATTTTAAATGTGGTCCAAGGGACATCATCAAGCATGGTGAGAACGGCATGATAGTACCCGATGGGGATATTGCAGGGCTGGCAGATGCTATTATGGAATTGATGAGAGATAATGTATTACGAAAACAAATGTCTGAAAATGCCCGAAAAGTCGTGGATACTTATTCTGAAGATATCGTTATGGACAAGTGGGTGCGTTTGTTTACTTCCTTGGGAATCAGATGAAAAGGCTGCTTCAGATAAATCCGGTGCTGCGTCTGTCAACATCAACAGGACGCATTATGCAGGAGATAGGTGAAATCGTCATTCAGAATGGATGGGAAAGCTACGTTGCCTATAGCCGTGGTCGTGATGGCATTTTGCCGTGTAAATCAAGGCTTGTCCCTGTCGGCGGGAAATGGAGTGTATTGTGGCATGGTGTTGAGACTCGTTTGTTTGATAGACATGGTTTGGCTTCTGTTGGTGCTACAAAGAAATTCATAGAACAGATCAAAGAAATAAATCCAGATGTTATCCATATTCATAACATCCATGGCTATTTCTTAAACTATCCGATATTGTTTAATTATTTGTCACATTGCGGCATTCCAGTGGTTTGGACTATACATGATTGCTGGTTATATACTGGACATTGTTATCATTACTCTTATGCTGGATGTAACAGTTGGCAGACTGGATGTCATGATTGCCCTCAACGTAGAGAATTTCCAGCGAGTCTGTTGTTTGATAGGAGTGAAAGAAATTTTGTAGACAAACGCAACACTTTTACTTCCATGCCTAAGGACAAGTTGGTGTTGGTCTCAGTTTCTGATTGGATTAAAAAAGAATTGTACAAATCTTTTTTGAGAAAGTATGATTCTCGAGTGATTCATAATGGAATAAACGTCGACACATTTCATGTTTGTGACACACGGGGAGTGAGAGAACGATTTAATCTGCAAGATAAACATATCTTATTGGGTGTTGCAAGTATATGGAGTAAAGAGAAAGGTCTTGATGATTTCATTGAGATGAGCCGTATGCTTAAAGGTGATGAATTGATTGTTCTTGTGGGAATCAAATCTGAGGATCTGAAAAGATTGCCACATAATATCATAGGTATATCTCGTACAGAAAACATACATCAATTGGCTGAACTTTATTCTGTTGCTGATGCTTTTGTCAATCCAACATGGCAGGATAATTATCCTACTGTTAATATGGAAGCGATTGCTTGTGGCACTCCCGTCGTTACTTATAGAACAGGGGGAAGCATTGAGTCGGTTTCAAATCAGACTGGCATGATAGTAGAACAGGGTGATGTCAAAGGATTGCTTGATGCAGTACGTATTATCCGTCAACGTGGTAAAAGTTATTATCGACCGTTGTGTCGGAGTTATGCTTTGGCTCATTTTAAAAAGGAAGATTGCTATCTCGATTATCTCCATTTGTATGAAGAGTTGATGATGCAATGTTAACTGCATAATCACTGTGGGGACATATACTAATATTCCTGTCAGATATTTCTCTCTGACGGGCAAGGAAAGGTCCATCCTCCTGCGCCGTCACGCCTGCCATCTCAAATATGAGAAGGCGGTGGAGATGTATGCGGACACCGATTTGCCCATGAAGGAGATAGCCCGTCTCTGCAACGTCACCGTTGAGGGGTTGGGCAGCTATCTCCGCCGTTATTGGCGTGGGCTGGTGCTGCGTCGTCACCATATTGACGTGCCTGAGGAGCAAGAGGACAAGGTTAAAATCATCGCTCCTGACAAGCAGAGCTTCAATGCCCACATCAAATACAAGGAGTCGGTCGAGGCGTGCGGCTCGTTGGATTACATCAAGCTCAACCTCTCGCAGATAGCCCGACAGTTCGGCGTGGGCAGTTCGGCTCTTGCGCGTTTCATGCGTCTGCACTACCCGGGCATACTGCAATGGCGCGAGAGAGTGCGCAAGTGGATGGGTGTCAACGACAAC
The DNA here is from genome assembly GCA_939800445.1 of uncultured Bacteroidaceae bacterium. Lineage (GTDB taxonomy): Bacteria > Bacteroidota > Bacteroidia > Bacteroidales > Bacteroidaceae > Avibacteroides > Avibacteroides faecavium. Next base: position 3,047 of record CALNGU010000035.1, read on the forward strand.
TTCCAGCGCGGCGTGCGCCTCAGCTGCAAGAAGCAGTATGCCGAGGCTGTCGAGCTCTACCGCACCACCGACATGACCATCCCCGAGATAGCCGAGCTTTGCCACGTCTCCGAGAGTGGCTTCAGCCAGCATTTGAGATTCTATCACAAAGGGATACTCAGGACGAAGCGGCATCAGCGCAAGCAGGCCGCCAAAGCCGAGAAAGTGCCTGGATGCCTCACGGGCAACGGACGCATCTACAAACCGTTCCAGAAGACCGATGAACGCTATGCGCAGGCCTTGGCACTCTACAGGGACACTGCGATGACGATGAAGGAGATAGTGCAGCAGACGGGTGTCCCGGGCGAAGGCTTTCGTTTCTACCTGCACAAATGGCACCGCGACCTCGTCCTTGAACGTCTGGGCATCACCAATGATGCTGACGGCAAGACCGATTTGAGGAGTGCACGCAAGCGCATGAAGACCGTCGCGGCAAAATACGAAAAGGCCATCGAGAGCCTCCGTCAGAACCCGCGTCCCATATCCAAGGTGGCTGTCGGGTTCGGTTTGCATCCCGAGGTCTTCAGGAGCTATCTGTACAAGCACGAACAACAACTGATGGACAGGCAAGGCATCATACAGGCCGGTAACGGCAAGCGCGTCTTGCGCCAGAGCAATCAGAAGTATGCCGAGGCCATACGTTTGTACGAGACGACCACCGAGAGCCTCAAGTCCATTGCCGCACGCCTTGGTCTGATCTACAACAGCGTGGGCGGCTACGTGCGTCGCAATTATCCCGAGGCGATAGCCCGTCATCAGGCGTTGCTTGATGAGGCTGAGAACAAACAACATTGATGAGACTACTCCTATGGAGCACGGATTGAGAGTGTTGCAGTTAGGCAAGTTCTACCCCATCATCGGGGGTGTTGAGAAAGTGGCCTATGACCTCATGTCAGGCCTGTCGTCGCGCGGCGTGCATTGCGACATGATGTGCGCGTCGGCTGCCGGCGGCAGCAAGGTGGTCAGGCTCAACGACTTTGCCAAAATCACCTGTTGCCACACCTGGTTCAAGGCGGCGGCTACCATGATTTCGCCCGCCATGATTTTTGCATTGCGCATGGTGCGAGGGCACTATGACATCATCCACGTGCACCATCCTGACCCGATGGCTTGCCTCGCGTTGTTCCTGTCTGGCTATGACGGGCGTGTCATCCTGCACTGGCATAGCGACATATTGAAGCAGAAATTCCTCTTCAAGCTCTACCGCCCCCTGCAACGCTGGTTGTTGCGCAGGGCTGACAGGGTCATCTGCACCACGCCGGCCTATCTTGCCGGCTCTCCACATCTGCGCGGCGTGCGTGACAAGGGCGTCTGCCTCCCGATAGGCGTTGACCCGTTGCATCCCGACGCGGCAGCCGTCGAGGCTGTCAGGAGACGTTGGCAGGGCAAGAAGATAGTCTTCACCCTTGGTCGTCTGGTCGGTTACAAGGGCTACCGTTACCTCGTCGAGGCTGCCCGCTACCTTGGTGATGATTTCGTCGTGTTGATTGGCGGCGACGGCGTTTTGAGGGATGAATTGCAGAATGAGATAAACGAACTGGGCCTGCAACACAAAGTGCACCTTCTCGGCCGCATCGCCGACGAGGACTTGCCTGCCTACTACGGGGCTTGCGATGTCTTCTGCTTGAGCAGCGTGCAGAAGACCGAGGCTTTCGGCATAGTGATGATCGAGGCCATGTCATGCGGCAAGCCAGTGGTCGCCACCGACATACCCGGGTCGGGCGTTCCATGGGTGAACGAGCATGGGGTGTCCGGGCTTAATGTCCCCCCGTGCGACCCCGTGGCGTTGGCAAGGGCAGTCGAGGCTGTCACTGGTGACAGTGAGGCTTATTCGAGATATTCGGCAGGGGCGTTGGCCCGCTACCGCCAATTGTTTACCAAGGACAAGATGATTGATGAATGCTTAAAAATATATTGTTATGAAAATTGAAGAAGAAACCAAAACTGTTAGCGAGACCTTGGAGGTTGACATGGGTGATTTCGACACTCCCAACCGCAGGGTGATGTCCGCTGCTGCGAGTGCGACCAAGCGGGCGTTTGACGTGTTGTGCAGCCTGTTGGGGCTGATTGTCTGTTCACCCGCCTTTTTGATTGTCTATATCCTGATTAAAAAAGAAGATGGCGGTCCTGTGATATTCCGGCAGGAACGCATCGGCTATGGCGGCCGGCCGTTCACGCTCTACAAATTTCGTTCCATGACAGTCACGTCTGAGGCGGACGGTAGGCCTGCCTTATGCCAAAAGAACGACAAGAGGTTGACCCGCATCGGCCGTTTCCTGCGTGAGCATCATCTTGATGAACTGCCGCAGTTGTGGAACGTACTCAAGGGCGAGATGAGCTTCGTCGGCTACCGTCCCGAGCGAAAGTTCTTTGTCGATAAGATCAAGGCCATCGACCCTGACTACGAACTGCTTTACCAGATTCGTCCCGGGCTGTTCTCCTCCGCTACGCTTTACAATGGCTACACCGACACCATGGAGAAGATGCTTGAGCGTCTCAGGATGGACCTTGACTACCTCTACAACCGCTCGTTGTGGCTGGACGTGAAAATCATCTTCCAGACCGTCTACTCCATTTTGTCGGGAAAGAAATTCTGAGCACCCATGGACAACGAGGTGATACATCCCAAATCGGGACTGCTGTTGCGAAAGATAGGCAACCAATATATGATAGTCGAGGCTTGTGCCGGCAATGTCAATATGAGCAACGTCTACAGCATGAACCGCACCGCCGCCCAGCTCTGGGAACGGCTTGCCGCCGGCGGACAGACTGCTGCTCAGTTGGCCGGGTGGCTTGCCGCCGTCTATGGGATTGATGCCGCTGTTGCTTCACGCGATGTCAGCCGCCAGCTGGCCGAGTGGAGGGACTACGGCTTGATTGACTGACTTTCTGCTTTTTGCTGATTGGGTGATGATTGACCAGGCATCTGACAGGCTGCATTCCGCCTTGCTTGCGCTGTTGCGCTCGGGCTTGTGGGAGCGTGAGGTTGACGATTTGTCGCCGTTCCCTCTGCCGAGGGTGCTTTGGGAGTGTGTCTATCAGTTGGCACGCTGCCAGACAGTCACTGGGCTTGTCTTCCGTGGCATACAGTACCTGCCCGACGAGCTCCTGCCGCACGAGTCGTTGCTGGTGCAGTGGGCGGCCGAGACCGATGCCATCGAGCGGAAGAACAGGGAGATGAACCGTGTGCTGTCCGGCCTCTGCTCCTTGTTCCATTCCATCGGGCTGCATCCCGTCCTGCAAAAAGGGCAGGGCGTGGCGCATTTCTATGACAAACCTTTGCTGCGCGAGTGCGGTGACATAGACCTCTACTTCGCCGGCAATGACGCTTGGACAGCCGCCAATTCCGCCATGGCATCACGCGGGGCGCGTTTGCGTGAGTTGTCCGACAAGAGTGTATACTATATGTGGCAAGGCATCAAGATCGAGCATCACTCACGTCTGTTTGACTTGCACAATCCGTTCCTGCGTGGCTATGCCGCGCGGCTTGAGCGGGACAAAGGCTTTGACCGCCTCGTTCTCGACGGTTTCCCAGGTTCCGAGTTGACCGTCCCGTCGCCGTTCCTCAACCTCATGTTGCTCGACCTGCACATCCTGAAGCACGCCCTCGGCTGGGGCATAGGCTTGCGCCAGTTGTGCGACATGGCACGTGCCTGCCACTGCCTCAGTGCCGGCATCGAGCCGGACGAGATGCGGGCAGTCTCCCGCCGCTTGGGCATAACGCGTTGGGATGCCCTGCTGCACGCCTGCCTGACGGGCAGCCTCGGGTTGCGTGAGCAGTGTTTGCCCTATCCCGTGTCAGCACCGACGGCACAACCGCTTCTCGACATAGTGTGGAGGGGAGGCAACTTCGGCTACCGCCTGCAATCGCGCGGCCAGTCGGGACAGTCGTCATGGCGCAGCAAGTTGCGCACGGCTCGCTCGTTCCGCCACAACCTGCGTTTCGCGGTCAGCTACGCCCCCAAGGAGGCATTCTGGCTGGTCGCCCGTCTGTTAAAAGGACAATTCTGATGATGTCAACACACTACTTCACCATAGCCGGCTTCACCATCGCCGTTACCTTGCCCTCGTCTGCCGATGCCGGCAGGCTGCTGCCCTCTTTCCGGGCTTTCAAGGCTGATGGGGTGGATGAGGGCGGTCTGCTGTTCACCCTCACCGTCGGGCAGACGGATGAGCCGCAGCAGATGACGCTGTTGGAGGAGTCCGAGAACGACATGGGCCGCCTGCGCCTCTACGCCACGCCTCAGGGCTATCGCGTCGAGCTCATCAGCGGTGCGTTCACCCACGTCGTGTCGATGGACAGGCGGTTTGCCTCCGCCACCGCCAGCCTGCGGTGGGAGGACAGGCGTGCCGGTCTCGTCCTTTCGTCTATGCTCAGGGTCGTCTATGCCCAGGCCGTACTCGCCAGACAGGCAGTGTCCATCCATGCCGCAGCCGTGTCGTGCGGGGGCAAGGCCTATCTTTTCATGGGCAGGAGCGGCACGGGCAAGAGCACACACGCCTCTCTCTGGCTGCGTCACGTGCCGGGCTCGTCGCTGCTCAACGATGACAACCCCACAGTGCGCTTGATTGACGGACGCGCCTATGCCTACGGGACACCGTGGAGCGGCAAGCTGCCGTGCTACAAGCCCGTCTCGTTCCCCGTCGGGGGCATGGTGCGCCTGAGCCAGGCGGACGACAACCGTTTTTGCCGCTGTGACGGAGTTGATGCTTTCGTCGCCATCTATCCCGGCTGCTGCGTCATCAGCCAGGATGCCGTTTCGCTCGGGCATCTCCACGACACGCTGGTGCGCCTGGCCGAGACAGTCCCCGTCGGCACTCTCGACTGCCGTCCCGATGCCGGTGCGGCGGTCATCTGCCACCGCTCGTTGGCCGGGGCATGACAATGACTAATGATGAAACAATAAACAACCATTTGAGAATATGAATAAAAGCACTTGCCTGCTGGTCATCCTTTTGACCGCGTTGATGGCAACTTCGTGTTCGTCCCGCAAGAAGATTGTGTATCTGCAAGATATGCACATGGGGATCAGTTATCCATTCCAAGACAAGCATGAGGCCATCGTCCACCGCGACGACCGCCTGAGCATCACTGTCAGCTGCAAGAACCCCGAGCTGGCCATCCCGTTCAACATCTACGGCGGCACGTTCAAGGTCGGTGCTGACGGCAATGTGACGGCCGACACATCGACGCGCATCAACGAGAAGGGCTACCGCGTGGATGTCAACGGTGACATCGATTTCCCCATCCTCGGCAAGCTGCATGTCGAGGGCATGAAGGTGAGCGAGGTCGTCAGCATGATTGCCAGCAAGATTGAGGAGGGCAATTACATGAAAGACCCCCTCGTCTCCATCGAGTTCCTCAACTTCAAGTACACCGTCCTCGGTGCGGTGGGGCAAAATGGCACGTTCAGTGTCGATGGCGACCGCGTGACCCTGCTTGAGGCCATCGCCAAGGCAGGCGACTTGAGTGCCAAGGCACGCATCGACCGCGTGGCGGTCATCCGCGAGGTCGATGGCGAGCGCAAGATGTTCATGCACGACCTGCGCACCAAGGACCTCTTTGAGTCGCCCTGCTTCTATTTGCAGCAGAACGACATCGTCTACGTCGAGCCGCGCTACCGCAAGAAAGACGGCGAGGACCGAGGCTGGCAGATTGGCACGACGCTGTTGTCAGCCATCACGGCAGCTTGTTCCATCGTCTGGGCTACGAAATAATAAACTTTATATAGCATCATGGAGACCAACAATTCATCCGCCCGCAACGACCAGGGGCTTAACCTTGTCGATTTGCTTGTCTTCTTCGCATCCAAGTGGAAGTGGTTCCTGCTGTCCATCCTGGTGTGCGGGGGCATCGCGTGGTACTGTTATGCCTGTGCGCCGCTCGTCTACTACCGCTCGGCGACGGTCATCATCAAGGACCCGTCCAACAAGACATCCACCACGGGCTTTGACCGCTTTGACAACCTCATCAATAAAGTCAACGTGGCAAACGAGATTTTGCAGTTCCGTTCCAAGAAGCTCATGCGCGAGGTCGTCCAGCGCATCCATGCCGATGTCAGCTACCAGGTCGAGGACGGCCTGCGCACCCGCGAACTCTACCGGCAGTCGCCCGTGCTGATCAGCTTCATCGACGCGATGCCCGAGCAGGTCATGTCGTTCACCGTCACCCCGCGTGACGGCGAGACGGTCGCCCTGTCCGACTTCGAGGGCATCGATGCCAAGGCCTGCACCGTGCATCTGGGTGACACCGTCGCCATCGCCAAGGATATGCGCATCGTCGCCACCGAGACCAACTTCTACGGCAAGTCATGGACAGGCGTTCCCATCCGCGTGGCGAAACGCTCGGTCGAGGCCGTCGCCAACCACTACAAGAGTTCCATAGGCATCCAGCAGGAAGAGGAGGAGTCGTCCATCCTCACCCTTGCCGTCAAGGACAACTCGCCCACGCGTGCCGAGGACGTGCTCAACACCCTCATCAACGTCTACAACGAGGAGGCCATCAAGGACAAAAACCAGGTGGCGGTCAACACTGCCGACTTCATCAACGAGCGTCTCATCATCATCGAGAGCGAACTGGGCGGCGTGGAGAGCGAGCTTGAGTCGTTCAAGCAGCGCAATCAGATCGTTGACATCGCCTCGTCGGCCGGTATGTACATGAATGAGTCGCAGAAGTACAGCACCGATGCCCTCGAGCTTGAGACGCAGCTCCGCCTTGCCAACTTCATCAAGGACTATCTCACCGACCCGACCAAGGAGCGCGACCTCATCCCCTCCAACACCGGTATCGGCGACATGAACATCGAGAACCAGATAAACCTCTACAACACTGCCAAGCTCAAGCGCGACCGCATCGTCGATGACAGCAGCGAGAACAACCCCGTCGTCCAGGAGCTCAACAACTCGCTCAGCGCGATGAAGCAGAACATCATCCGCGCCGTTGACAACATGATAGTCAGTCTCAACGTCAAGCGCAACGACGCCCAGAGCCGCGAGGCGAGGGCGCAGGACCGCGTCACCGCCATCCCCACCAAGGAGAGGCAGATGCTGTCCATCGAGCGTCAGCAGAAGATCAAGGAGACCCTCTACCTCTACCTCCTCAACAAACGTGAGGAAAACGCCCTCTCGCAGGCCATGGCCGACAACAACGCCCGTGTCATCGATGGTGCCGAGGGCAGCAACGCCCCCATCTCGCCGCGCCGCAACCGCATCATGCTGCTCGGTGTCCTCATCGGGCTGGCATTGCCCACGGCCGGCTGCCTCATGGTGCTGTTCATGGACACCAAGGTGCGCAGCCGCAAGGAGGTCGAGAAGGCTCTCAGCGTCCCCTTCCTCGGCGAAATCCCGCTTGACAAGGATGCGGCCAAGCAGTCCGGCGGCGTTGTCGTCACCCCCGACGACGACTCGATGCTTGCCGAGGCGTTCCGCGTGCTGCGCACCAACATGGCATTCATGTCGCGCAAGGACAAGCCCGTGCAGGTCATCACCTTCACCTCGTTCAACGAGGGGGCGGGCAAGACCTTCATCTCGCGCAACCTCGGCATGAGCTTCGTCTTTGCCAAGAGGCGTGTCGTGCTGCTCGACCTTGACATACGCAAAGGCACGCTCAGCCGCTACTTCGGCGACCACCACAATGGTGTGACCAACTACCTGGCCGACCCGTCGGTCACTGTCGATGACATCATCCGCCACCACGACGGCTTTGACTTCATCCCCTCGGGCGAGATAGCCCCCAACCCCGCCGAGCTGCTCATGGACAGCCGCCTCGACGAGCTGGCTGCCGAGCTCAGGACGCGCTATGACTTCATCATCGTTGACAACGTGCCGATGGGCATCATCGCAGACGCAAGCATTGCCAACCGCATCGCCGACATCACGGTCTTTGTCGTCCGTGCAGGCAAGCTCGACCGCCGCCAGCTGCCCGACATCGAGACCATCTACCAGGACAAGAAGCTGCGCAACATGGCTCTCGTGCTCAACGGCGTTGCTCCGCACCGCCACGGTTACGGTTACGGTTATGGCTACGGCTATGGCTATGGTTATGGCTACGGGCACTACGGCTATGGCAACAAGAAGAAAAGGAAATAATCAAAAACCAAATCAAAACATAAGAGAGTAATAAAAAAAGCATTGTTAAACATCAAATCCTAAAAGAAAATGGAAGTAAAACAGAATGAGAACTATGAGTCCCCCGTCACCAAGAGGACCCAGGTGAGCCTCGAGGAAGGCTTCATGAAAGCATCGGTCGTGGACAAGGACGAGCCAGTGGAAAAGCCTAACGACAATGTCGATGCCGGCGACCAGCAAATCGGCGGCAACTATGATTTCACAGGAAACGAATGGAAATAAAAGAAAAGGAGGTAAAAGTTATGAAAATAAAATCTTATCTGCTCGCACCCCTTTGCGGTGCGATGGCACTCGTGGTCTTGGGCAGCTGCTCGGACGAGCAGATTGTCAACGGCAATGACAATGGCCGTCCCGAGGGCAACGGCATCGTCTTTGGTGCTTCTGCAAACTACATCAAGAAGCCCGGGACGAAGACAGCTTATGGTGATTATAACGATCCAAGCAATCCGACAAGCCAGGAAATCCTGTGGCTTGCCGATGACCGCGTGGAGGTGTGGTCGCCCACTTCGCCCAGCGTGAAGCAGGTGGAGTACCAAATCACCGGCATTGACGCGGAAGACGGAGGCTCGGCCTACCTCGCATCCTACCAGGGTCGCAACGGCTTGCAGTGGGACAAAGGGAGCGAGACGCAGGACTTCTATGCAGTCTACCCGTCACCTGCAAGCATAGAAAACCAGGAGATGGTGCAGGAGCACAACATACGTCTCGAAGAGGGCGTGCTGCACGGCTTCATTCCGACCAACCAGGAGTATCAATTCACACGTGACGCATCGGCTGACGGCGGATGGAGGTGCACGCCGACGATGGACTGGCAGTACATGGTGGCACGCACCGATGACTTCCCGGTGCCTCAGGACGGCACTGACGGCGGTGTTACACTCGACTTCAAACCGCTGGTGACGACGCTCGAAATTACACTGGAAGGCCCGTCAGCTCCATTGGCACAGATGAACATTTTTGCACCTGAGGATAAAATCATCATGGGCGAGTTCAGCTGCGACCTCAGGCAACAGGACAGCTGGGGCGAGGGCTTCCTGCCCACCTGCATTGCCGAGCAGAGAGGCACAGTGACAAACTACATCACTGTCAACCTCTATGACACAGATGGTGAGCCAATCGCGCTTCGTGATGGCGAATACCTCACCATCAATGTCTTCATGCTTCCGACCGAGCAATGGACAAACCTTGAAATACGCCTCGCGGGCTACAACACTGCAGCTAGAACATTGCAGTTGGACGCAGACACTGACGGCAATAACAACCCCGACACTCCTATCTCACTCAGCGAGCATCTGAAAACGCGTGTGAAGGTCAAAGCTCCAGATGCCATAACTGGCACGAATACATGGATGGCAGGGTTGAACGACAACGTCTACATCTCGCAGCTCTCAATCCCTGGCACGGCTAACTCATGCTCGTATGGTTACACTGGCGACAATCCCGAATGGTACGCTGCGCAGACAGTTGACCTCAGACATCAGTGGGATTCGGGTATCCGTTGTTTCGAGCTCAAATGCCCGCAGGTGAATGGCGACCTTGCCGCCTCTCCAATCCAGTGCAACCGCACGGATGTAGGTATGACTTTTGGAGAAGCAGTAGCAGAGATTTGGAGTTTTGTTGAAGAAAATCCTTCGGAGTTTGCCATGATTATTCCGTCGTATGAATCTACTGCTGGACACACTCAAGACGGTACTCCTGGCGCGGCTGGGACATTCATGGATGCATTGAACACTTTCTATACTAATCATACTTCTTATAATTACGTGACCTACACTCCGGATAAGACGTTGGGCGAGGTGCGTCACTCATTGATGTTCATCGCGCGCATCACTTCCGAGGAGGACGAAAATGTGGAACTTGCCGCTCCTGTGGAAGGAGTAGTAATCAAAGGCTGGGGTTCGTTGAAAGATTTGTGGCAACGCCGTGGTTACAACTATCCTAACTGGGCCACCAACAGCGAGTACAATCAAAGCTTGGAGTACTTGCTGCTGAACGGCAACACTTCGTTAGGTTTCATACCCGAAAATATACCGAAAGATACAGGTGAAAACAATTTCTATCACGGCACAGTGCGCTCCGACGGCACATCAAGTGAGCGTGGTGCATACATCCAGGACTGGAGCCGTGTGTCGCCCGAAAGCAAGAATTATCTATTGTATAGAAACTCAAGTTGGGGAACTGATTATGTACAGTATTGTTATTGGCCGGAATCCTATCAAGAGAAGTTTGATGATGCGTGGAATACTTTCATGGCAGCAATCAAAGCCAATGCTGGAGACAAGGCGGATGCCTTCTACATCAATTCTCTTGACGGATACTTCATCGATGAGAACATCCCATTGAGTTACAAGCCATACGTGGCTGGTCGTACAGACAGAGGTGGCTCTTGGCATAGTGAATGGTCTTACAGCTACGGTGACGGCGGCACAGCCGGCAACATTGCTGCTTTTGCTGCACGCATCAACGAGGATTTCTTTAACGAAATCCAGAGGTATGGCGTGACCAACATCTATGGCCCGATGAACCTCGTGCTGATCGACCGCGTCTACCAGCTCGAGGATGGTAGTGACCCGGGTTCACATCTGCCGTCAACCATCATCAACAACAACTTCCGTTTCCCGTTGGTTGTCAAGACCACGACCAACAGCTTTGGTGACGGCGGCACGTCGATGGGCAACGGTGGCAGTGCCATCGAGTGATGACGCGACCTGCGGCGGTCGATGACCGCTGAAACATCCACAAGCCTTGTCCCGGTGGCGGGACACCCGCGCGTGGGACAAGGCTTTTTCCCTTTACTTCCGTCAGTTGCTGACGGGCAATGCCGCCGAGGCGGCACAAAAATCATCTGACCCAACGGGCAAAATCGTCTGACCATTTTGGCAAAATCATCAGACCCAATGGGCAAAATCATCTGACCCAATCACAAACATCATCTGACCACACTGCACGCGATGCCCTGCCGCGCGGGCGGCACGTCCGCCCCCGCGACCCGGCAGCCGCAGTGCCTGCAACAATGGCCATGACCCGCGCCACCGCGCCGCCCACCGGCGGCGGTCAGGGCAGGCGGCCATGGCGACCGCGCGGCAATGCCGCGCACGGCATCCACCCCCGGCAGCCGCGACGGCGGCCGCACCACGGGTCGGGCGGGGGCGGTGACGGAACGGACATCTCACTTTTTTAAATAACATAATTGATTTACAATGAGAGTTTTGAAAGCAATCTACGGAGCTTGTATGCTCCTGTGCGCCGCTGCTTGCACCGACGCTGAACAGTTTGTCGCCGGTCAAGCAGGACAGCAAATGTCCCTTGAGGCATCGTCACAATCATTCCTCCCCCAGCCGGGGACGCGCACCCAGGTGGGAGACATGGCCGGTGACGGCGCACTGAGCATCCTCTGGAGCGTGGGCGACAGCATCGGTGTGTTTGGCATCCCCGATGCCAACGTGCCTTTTGTCAACACTGCCGGCGAGGCGGGGATGTCCGCCACGTTCACGGGACCGACAGTCAGTTCGCCGGGCTATGCCTACTACCCCTATTCGGCTGCCGCCACGTCGCGGACTGCCATCCCGGTGACAATACCCTCCGAGCAGGTCTATGACGGCGTGCAATCCATCGCGCGCAACGACATCAAGGCCGCCGAGGTGGTGAGGAGCGGCGACACCTTCACGCTCAACTTCCACCAGATGGCCGCGCTGGTGCGTTTCGAGTTTGACCTGACGGGTGTCAGCACCCTTGCCGCCGACGAGCTGTTGCAGGATGTCACCATCCACCAGACCGAGACCAGCGTGCCGATGGCGGGCGAGTTCACCTATGACCTGACCAACCTCGAGGCCGGGCTGACACCGGGCGACTATCAGATGGACGGCATCACGCTGACGTTTGCAGACCCGCAGCCCGTGAGCCAGAAGGTCGTCGCCTATGCCGTCGTCGCCCCTGGACAGCACGCGGGCAACGAGTGGAGCTGCGTGTTCGCCACCGACAAGCACATCGTGACGTTCACCACCACGGCGTTGTGCGACTTCGAGGCGGGGAAGTACTACACCGTGCCACTCACATTCCAGGTGCTGCAAAACAACGAAGCGACCTATGAGGAAATCCCCGAGGTTGACCCCGATGAGGAGACGGCAAACTGCTATATCGTCACGGAGCCTGGCACTTACAGCTTCAAAGCCACGGTCATCGGCAATGGCGAGAAGGGCATCATCAAGGGAGTGGGCTTCCACACGGAAGACCCCTACATCGACCCGCAGTCTGCCAAGGTGCTGTGGAGCGACCGCAAGGACTTCGTCACCGACGTGCAGCTGAGGAACGGCAGGGTCTACTACACGATACCCGAGGCAATCGCCTCCTCATTTGACGGGACAATCCAAGGCAACGCGGTGATAGCAGTCTACAGCGAGCCGAACTGTCAGGGGGACATCCTCTGGAGCTGGCACATTTGGGGAACTAAGGGAGAACCGCAGGACGAGACTTATACCAACCAGGCGGGGGCGACATTCCAGGTGATGGACCGCGACCTTGGGGTTTCGGAGGTCGGACGGACTGACGATGTGATGCTCTACCAGTGGGGACGCAAAGACCCGTTCCCGTGCCAGGACATCCAAGTCCGCAGTTTCTACCTCGACGGCACGACATTGGAGAAGATGAGCAACCTCAAGGGCTACAACTACCGCATGACCACTGACGTGGCGACCATAGCCGACGCGGTGAAGAACCCGATGTATCTCATCGGCGGCACGAAGGCTACGGTGTGGCCTTGGCTGGCTGAGCCAAACCTCTACCTGTGGGGCGATGCCAACCGTGTGCTGCCCGAGACGTTGACCGACATTGCAACTGCCGGTGCGGGATGGAATCAACAGAAGACCATCTACGACCCGTCGCCAGTGGGCTACCGCGTGGCAAATATTTTCACGTTCAGCGGTTTCACCGATATGCCCAGCGGCTCGACTGGTGATGTCGAGGATGCTGACAATGGTTTCAACATAGCCTTGCAACGTCTGGACTATATCAACTTCGTGGAGGATAACACTGATGAGCCGAGCAACGAATGGGCATTCATGAGGTATCCTGGCGACACGCAAGGAAGCATCTATCCCGCCCTCAATCCGATTGACGGTTTTGACGGCAAGGAAGAGAGCAATGTATCGGCAGGTTACTGGTGGTCGGCAGAAGCCTATATCGACGCGACTGACAACAGGGCGCGTGCCTGCTATCTTGAAACTGACGACTACAAGACTTCAGCAGGCTCATCCAACAAGACTGGTAATGTGATAGATACCTACGCCCGCACTGGCTTGTTGCGTCTGGCTTGCCCAGTCCGCTGCGTGAGGGAATGAACGGAGTGAACTTACCAAACTCACAATAACTTAATAATTAATCATTATGAAAGGAAAAGCAATTTTAGCGGCACTATTGATGTCTGCCGCAGGTACGGCTGCCTTTGCGCAGACGGAATTCACGCCTGACACCACTGAGACGGTGGAGTACAGCACCGACCGCTACAAGGTGGAGACCAACAGCTTCTGGAACAATTGGTTTATCAGCGTCGGGGCTGGCGGCAACGTCTACTTCGGCGACCATGACAAGCAGGCGAAGTTTGGCAAACGCATCTCACCCGCGTTGGACGTTGCCGTGGGCAAGTGGTTCTCGCCGGGCATTGGCGTGCGCCTCATGTACAGCGGCCTGTCTGCCAAGGGCGCGACGGGACGCATCGAGTCGGGCGGCCTCGTCCATGCGACTGGCACTCCGGTGCCGGGTTGGGAGCACGCGGCTGGTGGCGAGTTGCAGTACCAGAAGTTCAAGTTCTTCAACTTCCAGGCCGACGCGTTGTTCAACCTCACCAACCTCTTTGGCGGTTACAAGGAGAAGCGCATCTACAACATCAGTGCCTACGGCGGTCTGGGTGTCATGCGCTCGACGCAAGAACCCAAGAAGGCTGATGTGTCGGCACACTTCGGTCTGCTCAACACCTTCCGCCTCTGCTCGGCACTGGACCTGAACCTCGACCTGCGCGGGGCGATGTTCAACGACGACTTTGACGGAGAGTTTGGCGGACGCGGCGAGGGTATGTTCACCGCAACGCTGGGTCTGACCTATAAATTCAAACCCCGTGGCTGGGATCGCAGCAAGACTGTCACCTACACCATCTACAACAACGATGAGATCAACGCCATGCGTGCCGAGCTCGACCGCATCTCCAAAGAGAACGCTATGCTCGAGCAGGCTCTGGCCGAGAGCAACACGCGTGCTGCCGAGAAGGTTGCCAAGCACATCGTTTCGCCGAGCCTCATCACATTCCAGATCGGCAAGAGCAAGCTGTCCAACGAGGCACGCGCCAACCTCGGGATGCTGGCCGAGGTCATCAAGCAGGGCGACGGCTCGACGGTCTACACCATCACCGGTTATGCTGATGCCGGCACTGGTAGCGCAAGGATCAATGAACGCCTGAGCAAGGCCCGTGCAGAGGCTGTCCGCGATTGCCTCGTCGAGGAGTTTGGTGTCGACGAGTCGCAACTCAAGGTGGAATACAAGGGCGGTGTTGACAATATGTTTTACGATGACCCGCGCCTGAGCCGTGCGGTCATCACACGTGGCAACTGATAGTTTCTCTCAGCGGATTAGCGTCCATCACGTGACAGTGCGCCACGGTGCACAGCGGCCTTGACAATCTGACGTGCATAGTCACTGCCGTGATGGCGGGTTCGCACCCCTCTTTCCCCTCTAAGCGTAGGTGGGAAAGAGGGTTTTTTGTTTAATCCATAATCCTATGCGTTTTGACTGAAGTGGAAAAGACGGACGGCGGCGGCCTGTCGCTGGACAACGCTTCGTTTTTCGACGAGGTGGCGTGGATGCTCGCATCGGGACGCACGGTCACAATCAGAGCCAAGGGCGGCAGTATGTTCCCGTTCATCATCGGCGGGCACGACCTGCTGGTCATGCACCGTTGCGGCACGGTCAGGCGGGGCGACATCGTGCTTGCCCGGCTGGATGACGGCAGCTGCGTGCTGCACCGTGTCATCGGCGTGAGGGATGGCAGCGTCATCCTCATGGGGGACGGCAACCTCCATGCCCGCGAGCGGTGCGGCACTGACGACGTGCTGGGCCATGTGGCGGTGGTCGTCAAGGGCGACGGCCGCGAGGTGGACTGCTCGTCAACGGTGCAACGATGCCTCGCCGCGTTGTGGATGCGGCTGCTGCCCGTGCGGCGCGTGCTGCTGCCCCTCTGCCGCTTGGTCACAGGACGCATGACGAACCAACGATGACTGCGATGCGGATAAAAGATTGTTTGCGGTGGTTGTGGAGGGCATCCGACACTTTCCGCTGGTCCATAGCCGGCTGTGCGCTGGCAGGGACGGTGAACGTGGCGGTGTCGCTGGCGTTCATCTACGTGTGCAAGCACCTCATTGACATTGCCACGGGTGTCTCTGACGACGACCTGGGAGCTTACATCGGCTGGATGGCGGCCTGCTTTGCGATGCAGCTGCTGCTGTCGGCGACGCGCAGCCGCCTGGCGAGCCGCACGGAGATAGCACTGCGCAATGAACTGCACCTGCGGCTCTTCGGCAAGCTGATGGGCAGCTGCTGGACGGGACGCGGCGAACTGCACACCGGGGACGTGCTCAACAGGCTGGAGGAGGACGTGCTGACGGTCTCGGATGCCTTGTGCCGCACCGTTCCGTCGGTGCTTGTCACTGTCGTGCAGCTGGGGGGAGCGTTGTGGTTTCTGTCGCAGCTGGATGTGCGGCTGACGGGCGTGCTCGTCTTTGTCATGCCTGTCGCGCTGCTGCTCAGCAAACGCTATGTGCGCCGCCTCAGGGTCATGTCGCGTGACATCCGCGACACGGACAGCCGCATCCAGAGCCATCTGCAAGAGAACATCCAGCACCGTGTCCTCATCCGCACGCTGGAGTACACCGCCCAGGCGACTTCGCGGCTCACATCCTTGCAGTCGGCACTGCGCGACAAGGTGGTGAGGCGCACCGACTTCTCGGTGTTCTCGCGGTCGATGGTGCAGCTGGGGTTCATGGCTGGCTATGCCGTGGCGTTCCTCTGGGGTGTCTACGGGCTGCGCGGGGGGACGGTGACATTCGGCATGATGGCGGCGTTCCTGCAACTCGTGGCGCAGATACAACGCCCGATGGTGGACCTGAGCAGGCAAGTGCCGTCGTTCATCCGCGTGTTCACTTCGACGGAGAGGCTTGCCGAACTGTCCGGCCTGCCGCAGGAGCGGCAGGGCGTGCCGGTGAGGCTCGTCGGCGGGGTGGGGGTCAGCGTGGACGGCATCGCCTATGCCTATCCCGGCAGCGGCAGGCGGG
>CALNGU010000036.1 GCA_939800445.1 uncultured Bacteroidaceae bacterium
ACTTTACTCACCGAGACAACCAACTTTTCTCGGTGAGATGTGCAGGTTTATGTCTGACATCCTGGATTTTGTCCTCCGTGCAGTCCCTGTAACCGCCGCACATGACGGATGGAAACGGCGGTGGCGGGCACGCCGTGCGTCTGCCGCAGCGTGTCCGCCCCATTGGTGCCTGGCGTTGGCGGCTCTGGCCGTCCGTGCGCCTGCTCAGCGCGCTTCGCCCCAGTAGAATTCGTTGAGGAACATACGGGCGATGAAGTCCCAGTTGTCCTGCAACAGCCTTTTGCCCACCTTGACGTTGTGCGTGTTGCCGTAGGTGGGGAAGTTGGCGTCGGGCAGCATCCCTTCATCGACGAGGAACTCCAGCAGGTCGATGGGGCATTGCCCTTTGTTGATGAAGATGAGGACCGACTGTTTCTCGGCCTCCCCCTTGTTGTAGAGGGGGTTGCCGTCGGCCTTGATGTACTCGGCGATGTTGGTCGCGATCGTCACGCCCTTGTCCTCGTCGGCGAAGAGCACGAAGTTGCGGCTCTTGCCCAGCTGCTTCTCAAGCGCGTCGTTGGCAGGCCACTTCATCTTGTCGGTGAAGAATGCGCTCATGCCCGCAAAGTCGGCGAAGAATGCCAGGTGCTGCCCGCCGTTGACCTCGAGGAACTGGTGGCAGACGTTGCGGTGCACCTCGGCCAGCTGTGCCTTGGACGGGGCTTTGCGCACGTTCTTGAGGCGCGGATCGTCGGTGTCGCTGACGGCTACGATGCCGCTGACGTACCACCGTCCGCCGTAGCTGACGAAGCCGCTGTTGATGACGGTCTTGCCGGCGGTGAATTTCTCAGCATCCTTGAACATGGCCTTGTCAACCGTGATGCACTCGTCGCGTTGCAGGCAGTCGAGGGTCATGCCGTTGCCGTCAATGGCCTTGACGAGCCAGAACAGCGACGGGCGTGCGTCGATGCCGAGATAGAGGCCGGCAGCCTCGCTGTCGGCGGGGACGATGGCGTGCATCCAGTCTTTGACATAGAGCGCGAGCGGGCCGCAGGGGTAGTTGAAGATGGTGTCCTGCATGATGCCGAACATAAAGACATTCTTCTGTTCGTCGGTCGCCTCCTTGAAACGGTCGGCGATGATGCGGTGGTTCATCATTATCTTCTCCTGCACCGACGGCTCGATCAGGTAGCTGTGGGCGAAGAACCAATTGAGCAGGTTGCGGAGCTGGATGAAGTTGCCGTAGACCTGCGGGTTGGCGAACAGTCCGGCCAGGCGGGTGTTGACGGGGGCTTGGTCAAAGTCCTTCCTGAGTCTCTCGACCAGCATCCCGGCGAGGGTCGAGAGCCCGTTGAGCAGCGGGGGGAAGACCATGCGTGTCGGCTTGCCTTGCAGGAGTTGCAGCGAGTACCAGATGATGAAGTTGATGTCGGCTATTTGCGGGCGGCTCGTGTCAGTCCCTTCGGTCGAGTCGTAGAACGGCAGCCTCTTGCCGTAAAGGGCGTTGTGGCGCGTGACGAATGCCTGCCACAGCCCGAAGCCCGACTTGATGTCCTCGGCGTAGGCTGCGAGGTAGAGCGATATGCGCCTGATGACTTCGGGCTTGGCGTTGAACGTCAGGCGCGACTTGAGCCACGCCTCGTGCAAGTCGTTGGCGAGTGTGACGTAGAATGCGTCACTGTCGCACTCGGCGGTGTAGGGGTGCAGTTCGAGCCATTCTTTGAGTTGGATTGGGTTTGCGTTTTCCTTATTCATGTCAGTCGTTTGTTATTGTTTGTCTTTTTGTTTTTTCCTTTGTTTCCACAGTTGCCATGAGTTGATGGAGTTCTGCCACAGCACGTAGGAGCCCGGGGCTACCGACGTGACTGGGTCGAGGTAGGTGGCTGCCATCCAGATGGCCAGGACGGTGTTCTTCTGTCCCAGAGCCTGCCCGGCGGTTATCCGCTCGCCGTAGACCCGTCCGACCCTGCGTCCCAGCCAGAATTGCAGGCAGCAGGTGACCAGTCCGGCGGCGGCGATGAGCAATTTGATGAATCCGCCGGCATCGCTCTCGCACAGCGACTTGACGGTCTGTCCCGAGACGATGACGAGCGCGATGCCCCAGAGGTAGAAGGCGACGTTGCTGTGCGCCACCAGCAAGCCGTGCAGCCGTGGCACGAATGCTTTGATGAGCAACGCGATGATGAACGGGCTGAGCAGCAGCGGGAAGACCTTGCCGAGTATCATCAGGAACGCGTCAAAGAATGTCAGCCCCCCGTGCGGCTCGACAATGGGGAAAAGCAGCGGGACGAATATGGCAGTCGAGAAGTTGGACAGGAGCGTGTAGGTCGTCAGGCTCGACGCGTTGCCGCCGAGTTTGGCCGTTATGACCGCAGCCGCCGTGGCCGTGGGGCAGATGAAGCAGACCAACGCCCCCTCGAAAATCTCCCTGAACACGATGTCAACCTGCCCCCAGGCGAGGAGTGCCACTATCGCGAGGCTGATCCCCACTTGGAACAGCATCAGCCACAGATGCCATCGTGACGGCTTCAGGTCCTTGGTGTCAATCTTGCTGAAGGTGATGAGCAGTTGGGCGAATATCAGTGTCGGGGTGAGGATTGCCGTTGCCGTCTTGGCGGCAGGCCTGAGCGGCGTGAGGAAATCGAAGTTGGCAAAGGCCAGGTAGATGATCGTCCCCGTCAGCATTGCCAGCGGCAAAGTCCAGTCCTTTATGAATCTGAGCATCGTGGTCAAAAAACGTTTAGCCAGTTAATACCATTGCATGAGCAGGCGCAAAAGTAACGTATATAATTGGTAAAACTCCATCGGGTAAAGAAGTTTATTTGAAAGTTAATCCTAACTTTGCGGCGATTGAAACAAACGATGCTTGGATGACCATTCCAGTTTTTAAACGGATTGCCTTAGTCTTTTTGCTGCTTGTGCAAGCGGCCGGGCTGTGTGCCAAGGACTTTGTGCTCGTCATCGATGCCGGCCACGGCGGGCATGACCCTGGAGCTGTCGGAGCTATAAGCAAGGAGAAGGACATCAACCTCCGAGTGGCGTTGGCATTCGGCCGCCTGGTGGAAAGCAATTGTAAGGATGTGAAGGTCGTTTACACACGCAAGACTGATGTTTTTGTTCCTTTGAACCGCCGAGCACAGATTGCCAATGATGCCAAGGCAGACCTCTTCGTCTCCATCCACACCAACTCCGTAGCAGGGAACAAGACGGCCAAGGGAGCTTCGACATGGACTCTCGGTCTTGCCAAGACACAGTCAAACCTCGACGTGGCAAAGAGGGAAAACTCGGTGATACTTTATGAGGACGACTACAAGCAGGTCTATTCGGGTTTCAATCCCTATTCCTCCGAGTCATATATAATATTCGAGTTAATGCAGGATCAGTATATGGAACAGAGCGTCAATTTTGCCTCCATGATCCAGCAGCAGTTCAAGAATTACAGCGGGCGCAATGACCGTGGTGTCCACCAGGCAGGTTTCCTTGTCTTGAAAGCGAGCGCGATGCCGAGCGTGCTGGTTGAATTGGGCTTCATCTCCACTCCATCTGAAGAAAAATACCTGAATACTGACAAAGGCGTGGGCAGTCTGAGCCGCTCCATCTACAACGCTTTCCTTAATTATAAAAAGGAATGGGAGTGCAAAAACTCCAATGCCGATACAGGAAAGATCGAGAATGCCCCGGCGGAGCAACCGGTGGAAGCTGTGCAATCTCCAGCAGTTGGCAGTGATGAGGGACGTTTGATTTTCAAGGTGCAATTCCTGGCATCGTCCAAGAAGTTTGATGTTGCCAGCGACCGCTTCAAGTCTTTCGAGAGGGTGGGGCGTTACGAGGATGGCGGCATATACAAATACACTTGCTATGATTCCGTCGACTATGACTATGTGAACCGTATGCGCAGGGAAGTTGCAAAGAAATATAAGGATGCATTCGTCGTGGCATTCAAGGATGGCAAACGGGTGGACATCAACAAAGCTATAAATGAATACAGAAACAAGAAATAATCCATGACATGAAAAAGATAATTGGCAAGGAAGTAAAGATAGGCGTCACGTTCATCGTCGCCTTGGGCATTCTGATTTACGGGTTGAACTACCTCAAGGGAGTGGACATCTTTAACCCGAGCAAGTATGTCTATGTCAAGTATAACAATATCAACGGGCTGATAAAATCAAGTCCAGTCTATGCCGACGGATTCAGGGTAGGGACGGTCAGCGACATAACCTATGACTATGACAGTCCGGGCAACATCATCGTGCAAGTGGAGCTGGACGACGAAGTCCGTATCCCGAAGGGCAGCTATGCCGAGTTGCGCACAGAGATGCTTGGCGGTGTCACGATGCACATCCTGTTGTCAAACAACATGAGGGAGAGCTACAACGTCGGCGACACGATCCCTGGAGTGCTTAACAACGGCATCATGGATGTGCTGGCTACCGATTTCGTACCCCAGATAGAGAGGATGATGCCCAAGCTCGACTCCATCCTCGCGTCGGTCAACGAGCTGCTGGCAGACGAGCGCATCAACTCGATGCTCGCAAACGCCGACAACACGATGGCCAACCTCTCCCATGCCTCGGCCAACCTGCGTGTCATGATGGACAAAGACATCCCCGACGCGATGCGCAAGTTGAATGACATCGAGGACAACGTTGTCGTCATCACTGACAAGCTGGCCGGGCTTGATTACGAGCAGACCATCAGCTCCGTCAATCAGACATTGGCGGAAGTCAAGAGTTTCACGTCGAAACTGAACAGCAAGGACAACACCATAGGGCTGCTCCTCAACGACAGCACGATGTACAACAACCTCAATTCGACGTTTGAGAACGCTTCCAACCTGCTCTACGACCTGAAGGCTCATCCCAAGCGTTACGTGCACTTCTCGTTGTTCGGGAGGAAAGAGTGAAACGGTCAAAAAATGCAGTGATTTTAGAAAAAGTCTAAATACAAATGCCATGGCGGCTTGGGGTTATATGTCCCTGATTTAGATTTGAAAACACATTGTAACATAAAAGGCGTGGCCGACGGTCACGCCTTTTCTTTGCCTGTCTTAACGGCTTGAATTTTAGGCTTATCCTTATATGCAATCATGCGAAGAAATCTTTATTTTGCATACTACCATAAACGTTTGATACTTAAACGGGTGCTTCCCGCCATCGTCCCATGCATTCTGATGTGGTTTGTTTTTCAACGTTAAGATTGGCAATTTTGCACTCGATAGTAAAGGATATTTTGTTGTGGAAATGACAGGGCTTGATCACATCGGCATCTGGGAAAGGTGCCTACCAATAATCAAAGACAACATTCCCCCCGAACAATACGACACATGGATTAGTCCTATTGTTCCCGTGGAGTGCAAGGACGGTGCTTTCGTAATCAGAATCCCGTCAACGGGCTTTTATGAAATCATCGACCAGCGTTTTGCTAAGCTCATCAGGCTCGCCCTTTACCGGGTCACAGGTGAGAAGATCCTGCTCAAATACGCCCTCGCTAACCCCGGCAGCTCCACCTCGATGTCATGGGACTCGGACAACGCTGCCGACCTCGGCAAATATCCGTCAACCGACAAAGGAAACAAAGCACCGTCGCCTGCCGACGTGGAGGTGCCGCAAGACCTTGACCCGCACCTCAATCCCAAGCTCACGTTTGACAACTTCGTCGTGGGTGAGAGCAACCGCCTTTGCAGTGCCGCCGGCTTGTCTGTGGCTTGCGACTCGGCCACGGCTTTCAACCCCCTGTTCATCTACGGCGGTTCAGGGCTGGGCAAGACGCACCTGGTCAACGCGATTGGGACAAAGATCAAGGAGCTGTTTCCGTCAAAGAAAGTGCTCTACATCTCCGCGCACCTCTTCCGCGTGCAATTCACCGACGCGACGCGTGCCAACACCGTCAACGACTTCATCAACTTCTACCAGATGCTTGATGTCCTCATCATCGACGACGTGCAGGAGTTTGCCAACTGGAAAGGGACGCAAAACACCTTCTTCCACATCTTCAACTACCTCCTCCAAGCAGGCAAGCAAATCATCATGACGTGCGACAAGGACCCGTCGGAACTCTGCGGCATGGAGGAACGCATCCTGACCCGATTCAAGAGCGGGCTGATAGCCGAAATCGAGAGACCCAACTTTGAGCTGCGCAAGAGCATCCTCCAGAGCAAGATAAACCGTGACGGCCTTGACTTCCCCGGCGAAGTCATCGACTACATCGCACTCAACGTCGAGGGCAGCGTGCGCGAGCTTGAGGGATACATCGTCTCGCTCATGGCCAGGTCAATCCTCCTCAACAAGGAGATAGACATCGACCTCGCCTCGCATATCATCAAGAAGAACGCCCAGGCGGCCAAACGCGCACTGACAATCGAGGGCATCGTCGAGACCATCTGCACCTACTTCAACCTCGACAAGCAGCAGCTCTACGCCAAGGGGCGCAAACGCGAGTACGCCCAGGCGCGGCAGATAGCGATGTACCTCTCAAAGAAGTACATCAACATCCCCCTCTCGCGCATCGGGCAGCAAATCGCCGGCAAAGACCACTCGACAGTCATCTACTCATGCCACAAGGTGCAGGACCTCATGGCAGTTGACAAGGCATTCAAGTCGGATGTCCTCGCCATAGAGGAAATGCTCCACAAGGCACAAGCCTGACGCGCGGCTGCAACATCAGGCATATCTTAACGTGAAGGCGGGCACATTGCTGCCCGCCTTTCTTGTTGCCCTTGCCTCTGCCCACCCAGCGGCCATCGTGGCCGGAGATGAATGCGCATGATGGCAGGCATAAACCTCCATGTCGTCAGACCAAAACCTCGATGTCCACGTATGTAAAGTTAAAACAAAAGTTTTGTTTTAATATTCAGAACTTTTGTTTATATAAACAAAACTTTTGAATGAACATACAAAACTTTTGTTTTTACTTTATGTCTGGGGACTTGTAAGTTTTGGTCTGACGACATGGAAGTTTGTGTCAGACCTCTCGCGGTTTTGCATCTGACTTCCCTCGGGTTTGTGCCTCATGCCGGCGGCGGTGGTGACTGTTGACGTATGCCGCATCGGTGAGGGAAAATGCGCCAGCGCGGCGTGGTTTTGTGCGACTTTCCCGCAATTATAGGATTATTTGATTTACATTTGCTGCGACATCATGCCATGCAGAGCCCCGGCGGGGTCGAGTGGGAGGGTGTCGCTTTACATAATGAAGGGCGTTTACTGCGCGCTTTGTCTTTGACTCACCGTAATCTCGCAAATTACAACAGACAGTCAAAAGGCATGGCAACGGTGGATGTCACATGGTGGGGTATGTCGCCACCATGCACTGCGGTGTGCGGCCAGTCGGGCCGCACCTACGCCGCAGGCGTGGGCTTGATATATGCCATGCGTGGGCTCTGCTCGTTGTCCGTCTCGACTGTTTGGGCAATGCGAGAGCCTCGGTGAGTGGGACGGCAACAGGCATGATTCCCACGCTTTTCTTTTGTCAAGGCTAATCAAATCGGACTAATCATCCCTCCCTGGGAGTCGGGAGGACAAGCAAGGGAGGATGGACGGATGGACAATCTGTCACTATACCGTGAACTCGAGCGGCTGCTGCGCATGGACAGCCGCTGGTGCACCGAGGACGGTGTGCTGATGCGCAATGCCGTGGTCGAGGCGGCGTTGGCCGTTGACCCCGGTCTGGTGGGGCTGCTGATGGGGCATGACGGGCTGCGGCGCAACTTCTTCACCGAGGTCGGTGGGGTGATGGTGTTTGACAAGGTAAGGTTTCAGAGGTTTGTGTCGAGCAAGAGCTTCTTGCCAAACAGCTACACCGCCTACAAGAACACGACAGTCGAGCTCGCCATCGACGACGGCTCGTCCGTTGCCGCTGGTCGCGAGGTGGTGCTGGCGTGGCCGCACAAAGACTGCCTGCTCGAGGGTGGCCAGACCCGTGAGGAAGCACGGCGGCAAGAGACATTCTGGAGCGAGGTGCTCGCCCCTGACGACATCAACCGCTTGACCGAACCCAAGGTGTTGACCGCCTGGCAGCGTCATGACAGCAGCGGGGCGCACGCGGTGGATGCCATCTCACCCAATGACAATCTCATCATCAAGGGCAACAACTTGCTGGCACTGCATTCGCTCAAACGCATCTATGGCGGACGGGTCAAGCTGATATACATCGACCCGCCGTTCAACACGGGCAACGACAGTTTCGGCTACAACGACAGTTTCAAGCATTCGACGTGGCTGACGTTCATGCGCAACCGTTTAATGGTTGCCAAGGAGCTGTTGGCAGAGACAGGAAATATCTTCATCCACATCGACATCAATGAATCCCATTACCTAAAGGTGCTTTGCGACGAAGTGTTTGGGCGTGACAATTTCGTCGAAGAAATAATCTGGGCATACGGTTCACCATCTGGCGGGCGTGCGGCTACCCCTAAGCCAGTGAATATCCATGACTACATCTTGCATTATGCCAAGGAGTACAAACTGCGCAAGCAAAACAAAGTCTATGTCCCATATACAGATAAATATATAAATGACTGGTTTAAGTATGTGGACGAGGATGGCAGGCGTTACCAACGTCGGATGCGGGGCAGGGATGCGGACGGAGAGCCAATCTGGGTGAAACAATATCTGGACGAGAGCAAGGGAGTGCCCCTATCGACTGTCTGGACTGACATCCAGCAGGTGTATGCCGACCCCCGCGCTTACAAGGATGGTGTAAAGGCTGATGTCGAGGTCATCAAGGAATTCAAAGGAGGGCAAAAGCCTGAAGCATTGTTGGCACGCATCATTGAGATGGCGACAGACGAGGGAGACCTCGTACTCGACTTTCATCTTGGCACGGGGACAACCGTAGCTGTCGCCCACAAAATGAAAAGGCAGTATATCGGTGTCGAGCAAATGGAGTCCCAGATTGAAATCATCAAGAGGAGACTTGCAAATGTCATTAATGGTGATAGTGCTGGTGTCTCTAAAAAGTACGGTTGGCAAGGCGGCGGCTCTTTCGTCTACTGCGAACTGGCATCGCTAAACCAACGCTTTGTCGACGAGGTGATTAGGGCAGAGCGGCATGACCAGTTGCACGACATCTGGGAGAGGATGCAGCAGACGGGCTTCCTGAGCTGGAACGTCAAACTGGATGAGATCAACGCCAATGCCAAGGGCTTTGACGAACTCTGCGTGGACGATGCCAAACGTTTCCTGATCGAATGTCTGGACAAGAACCTGCTGTACGTGCCGCTGTCGGAGATTGGCAACGCCGAGCATGGCATCACGGACGAGGACAAGCGGCTGAACAATCAATTTTATTCCAGCAGGCGATGAGATTACAAGACTTAGGGGATTTGCAACAACAACTATGCTTGAGATTGGGCAGCGATAACATAGGGAAGACTGAGTTACCGTCGTGCCTCTCGTCGCTGAATGTGGGGATGACGTTGCGCGATTACCAACGCGAGTGTTTCCAGTACTTTGTCAACTATTGGGAGAAATTCAACGAGAAAGAGATGCCGCCGCATCTGCTGTTCCACATGGCGACGGGCAGCGGCAAGACACTCATCATGGCGGGGCTGATGCTCTATCTGTACACGAAGGGCTACCGCAACTTTCTTTTCTTTGTCAGTTCCAATAACATACTGGAAAAGACAAGGGAGAATCTGCTCAACCCGTCATCAGCAAAATACCTCTTTGCCCCGCAAATCACCATCGACGGCAGGCTGGTTGAAGTCAGGTGCGTGGACAACTTCCAGAACAGCGACGAAGGCAGCATCAACCTCTGCCTGACCACCACGCAGGGGTTGCACTCGATGCTCAACAACCCACGGGAGGGCGCATTGACCTACGACGACTTCGCAGGCCGCAGCATAGTGATGATTTCAGACGAGGCGCACCACGTCAACGTTGCGACAAAGAAGGGCAAAGGAAACTCAAACCGTTTGCCAGGACCGGATGACACTGAGACCGAGGACTGGGAAAACACGGTGATGCGGATATTCCATTCGCCGCAGTCGTCCGCACTGCCAAACGTGCTGCTCGACTTCACCGCCACTGAAGACCTGGCCAATCCGTTGATTGCGGAGAAGTACAAGAATAAGGTAATCTTCAACTATCCGCTCAAGGCTTTCCGCGAGGATTGCTATTCCAAGGACATAGATGTGGTGCAGACCGACCTTCCGCCTATGGACAGGGCTATGCAGGCGGTGGTGCTGAGCCAGTACAAACGCAAACTGTTCACCAGCATAGGTCAGGATGTCAAGCCTGTGCTGATGATGAAGTCAAAGACAACTGCCGAGAACAGGGAGGCGCACCGGCAATTCATTGACACGGTGAAGCATCTGCGGACAGAGGATTTGGAGAGTATGAGGGGCAGGGCAAAGGACGACATAGCAGCAGCATTCCGCTACTTCGACAGCAAGGGAATAACGCTTGACAACCTGCTGCTGGAACTGAGGGAGGACTTCAAGGAGGAGAACACCATGCTGGTGGACAGCAAGGCCAAGAAAGACTTGCCGCCTGAGACAGTAAAGGCGTTGAACTCGCTGGAGGCAGCGGACAACCCGTACAGGGTGATATTCGCCGTCGATATGCTCAACGAGGGGTGGGACGTGCTCAACCTCTTTGACATAGTGCGCCTCTATGACACCCGAGACGCAAAAAACGGCAAGGCAGGCAAGACAACCATGCAGGAAGCGCAACTGATAGGGCGCGGGGCGAGGTATATGCCGTTCAAGGTGCGCGGCAGCAATATGGATGCCGGAAAAAGGAAGTTTGACAATGACATAGGCAACCCGCTGAGGGTGGTAGAGAAGTTGCACTACCACAGTGCACACAATCCCCGATACATCCAGGAGCTGCACGATGCTTTAGTTGCCACGGGAATGGAGGCTGACAATACTAAGATACTGGACTTGCGCCTGAAGGAGGAATTCAAGCGGACGCAACTCTACTTGAAAGGAAAGGTGTTTGCCAACAAACGGCTGGAGAAACCAATCGACAGCATCCCGGCATCGCTGGGTGAGGCAATACTGTCACACACTTTCCGCGTCAAGGTTATGAGCGGGATGATGAAGAGCAGCGCGGCATTTGATGATTACAAGACTGATGATAATGACACCCTGCACTATCGCACCATCAAGATGCACGAACTGGGCAAGCACGTCACGAGGGCTGCCATCAACAAACTGGAAAACTTCCGATTTTCATCCCTGTCGCCGAGGCTGCCGCATCTGACATCTATAAAGGAATTCATAGAAAGCGGCGACTATCTCGCTGACCTGAGCATAGCGATAGCCGGTCACGAAAAGGTTTTGGTGGAACTGTCACAGAGGGATAAGCTGTTTATCGCGGTCGAGGTGCTCAAGCAAATAGACAAGATGCTCCCGCAGGAATGGAACTTGGCATACGGGTCAACCGATTTTGAACCGCAGGACTTGAAAAGCGTGTTCAAAGACCATATACTGAAAATAACGGTAGACAAGGATAGTGACAAGGAGTTTGGCAAGTCTATGCGTGAAGCTGCCGCCGGATTGGCAATGGATTTAGGCAACTATGACTGGCACGCCTACAATGACTGCTACGGCACGTCGGAGGAGAAGTGGTTCATCAAGTACATCGACTCCATCTATTCCAAGCTAAAGGATAAATACCAGAACATCTATCTGCTGCGTAACGAGAAAGATTTGAAGCTGGCAGGTTTTCAAGACGGACGATTGTTTGAGCCTGACTATGTGCTGTTCATGCAACGTGACAACGATGGCGACATCTGCGACAACATCCAGATATTCATTGAGCCTAAAGGACGGCATCTCCGCGAAACCGACAAATGGAAGGAGGACTGCCTGCGCCAAATAAGAGGCAAGGCGTGCATACATTTCTCAACAGCGACAGAACGGTTCAACGTGTGGGGAATGCCGTTCTTTGCCAAAGACCAGGAACGTGATTTTGACAATGCGTTCAAGGGGGCATTGAACGTCTGACGTGGCAAAATGATTGCCAAGGAGGATTAATTGATGCTTGGATGACTATTAGGCGACGTGCTTTGACCGCATTTCGTTTGTAACAGCTATATTTGCATCACTATAATAGTCGAGATGAGACGGAAAATCACAAGATTCCAAGCGATTTGCTTCATACTGCTGTGGGGAGTGCTGTTCTTCGTAGTGATAACGACGGCAAAGAGAATTGACGGTCCAGTCATCCTGTCGTTGGTGATTTCGGCAGCTTTGGTCTTCATCCCAGTGTATAAATCAATGAAGTGAATTGTGCTACAAACGGTTAATTAAATCACGATATGAAAAAGATTCTGCTTTTAGGCTCGGGCGAATTGGGCAAAGAGTTTGTCATCTCTGCTAAGCGTCTCGGGCAATACGTCATCGCTTGCGATTCCTATGAGAACGCTCCGGCGATGCAGGTGGCTGACGAGTACGAGGTGTTCAGTATGCTTGACGGCGCACGTCTCAAGGAAGTGGTTGAGAAACATCGGCCAGACTTGATAGTCCCAGAGATTGAGGCAATCAGGACAGAATGCTTGTATGACTTCGAGAAGCAAGGTATCAGGGTGGTGCCGAGCGCGAAGGCTGTCAATTACACGATGAACCGCAAGTCAATCCGAGACCTTGCTGCCAAGGAGCTGGGGTTGAAGACGGCAAAATACCTTTATGCCAAAACCTTCGAGGAGCTTGTTGCTGCTGCCAATGAAATCGGATACCCGTGTGTGGTCAAGCCGCTCATGTCATCGTCGGGCAAAGGGCAGTCGCTGGTCAGGTCTGCCGAGGAGCTGCAACACGCCTGGGACTATGGTTGCCATGGCAGCAGGGGGGACATCATGGAGCTGATTGTCGAGGAGTTCATCAACTTCGACAGCGAGATAACACTTCTGACTGTTACGCAGGATAATGGCGAGACATTGTTTTGCCGCCCGATAGGTCATGTGCAAAAGGGTGGGGACTATCGCGAAAGCTTCCAGCCCGCAGCTGTCAATGACAACGACCTCATGGAGGCACAACGCATGGCCAAACTCATCACGGCAGCACTTGGCGGCTCGGGCATCTGGGGTGTCGAGTTCTTCCTTAGCAAGGATAAGGGGGTATATTTCTCAGAACTTTCGCCACGCCCTCATGACACAGGCATGGTGACGATGGCCGGGACACAAAACTTCAATGAATTTGAGTTGCATTGCCGCGCCGTGTTGGGATTGCCTATCCCTGAAATCACTTGCGAGAGGATGGGGGCAAGCGCGGTCATCCTGTCCCCGATAGTCAAGGAGGATGGTTTCCCGGAGTATGACGGAATCAAGGAAGTCTGTGCAACGCCTGCCACTGACATAAGAATATTCGGAAAGAAAGCTACCAGGCTCAACCGCCGTCTCGGGGTAGTGCTCTGCAATGCTCCTCTCGGTTCGGATATGGATGCGTTGAGAGACAAGACCAAGGCTTTGGCAGCAAGCATCAAAGTGCATTAAGAGGAGGTCAAATGACATACACCATAAATGAGATTGCCGGCATCATCCCGTCACGGCATCATCTCATGAGGGAGGCAAGGATAGAGTGGCTATTGACAGATAGCCGCTCTTTGTCTTTTCCTGAAAATACATTGTTCTTCGCACTCAAGACAAAAAGAGGCGATGGGTGTGATTACATTGACGGACTATATAAAAAGGGAGTTTACAACTTTGTCGTCTGTTCGTCAGCCAATGACGAAGAGTTGACGGAACGGTATGGCAATGCCAATTTCCTATTCGTGGACGACACCTTGGCTGCGTTGCAACAGCTGGCAAGCCATGTGAGGGGTGAATTTCAGATTCCAGTCATAGGCATAACAGGCAGTAACGGCAAGACGGTGACTAAGGAATGGCTCTACCAACTGCTTGACAAAGACTGGCGCGTGACACGGTCGCCACGGAGCTACAATTCACAAATCGGCGTCCCGCTTGCCTTATGGCTGCTCGACGACAGAACGGAGTTGGGGATATTTGAGGCGGGCATTTCCGAGCCAGGTGAAATGCAACGTTTGCAACGTATAATAAGACCTACAATCGGTGTCCTGACCAACATAGGCAATGCACACCAGGAAAACTTCTCATCGATGAAAGAGAAATGCCTGGAGAAGATGGCACTGTTCACCCAATGCAAAGTCCTTGTCTGCAATGGAGATGACCCGTTGATTATGGATTGTGCGCATGAATTGCTGAAAGAATGCACGTTACTCACCTGGTCAACGAAGGACGCAAACGGTTACTTATATATAAAAGGTATAAGCAAAGGAGAAACTGCCACGGAAATCGTTTGCCAATGCCGTGGTGAAGAGATAAGCTATCTGTTGCCGTTCACTGATGATGCTTCGATTCAGGATTCATTTGCTTGCATGGCGACGTGCCTTTACCTTGGATCCGATGCAAAAGCCATAGCCGAGCGAATGTCCGCGCTTGAGGCGGTGGAAATGCGACTGGAAGTCGTCGATGGTGTCAACAATTGCCTGGTTATCAATGACAGTTATAATTCCGATTTCTCGTCTCTGGAAATTGCCCTTAACTTCCTGCAACGGAGGGATAGGGGAGGACGGCGGAAAAAGACGCTTATCTTATCCGATTTGCTGGAAAGCGGATATTCAAATGACGAACTCTATCACAACGTAGCCAGCATAATTCGGGAAAAGAGGATTGACAAAATCATTTGCATAGGTCAAGACATCAAGGCACTGCGGCAATATTATGACGGTGATGCCGAATATTTTGATACGACAGCGGATTTCATAAAATCCGATTCGTTGAACCGCCACGATGAAATCATCTTGATAAAAGGGGCGAGAGATTTTCATTTTGAGGAAATAGCAGAGCGGTTGGAACAGAAAATCCACAAGACCATCATGGAAATAGACCTCAATGCAGTGATAGCCAACCTCAACCATTACCGGGCTATGTTGCGACCTGGCACGAAAGTGGTCTGCATGGTAAAAGCCGCTGCATACGGCAGTGGGGCGCGTGAGATAGCACGCACGTTGCAGGATCACAACGTGGACTGTCTTGCCGTGGCAGTCGTGGATGAAGGTGTGGAACTGAGAAACGCCGGGATAACAATACCGATAATGATAATGGATCCTGAAGTTTCATCCTTCAGGACACTGTTCAGGAACAATCTTGAACCTGAGGTTTATGATTTCAGGTTGCTTGAGGAATTGATAGCTGTCGCAGAACATTCCGGCATCACTAATTACCCTGTGCATATCAAGCTTGACACCGGGATGCATCGCTTGGGCTTTGAAGAAAAAGATTTGCCACGTCTGATAGCAAGGCTTGAATCGCAATCGGCACTGATACCGAAGTCGATATTCTCACACTTTGCCACAAGCGATGAGACATCTATGGATAAATACACGAAAAGGCAAGCCAAGCTGTTCATCAAACTGACAGATGAGTTCCAGAAACATTTCAATCACAAGATAATCCGTCACTTATGTAACACGGCGGGGATTGAACGTTTCCCAGAGTATCATTTCGACATGGTGCGCCTTGGTCTTGGACTATATGGCATCAATCCCATAGACAATTCGCTTCTGAACAATGTCAGTTCGCTGATAACCACAATCTTGCAGATAAGGGATGTCAAAGCTGGAGAGGCCGTCGGCTATGGACGGCGAGGTGAAATCCTGCGTGCCACAAGGATCGCCACAATCCCGATAGGTTATGCCGACGGACTTAACAGACATCTTGGCAATGGCCACGGCTATTGTCTTGTCAATGGCAGGAAAGCACCATACGTTGGGAACATTTGCATGGATGCCTGCATGATTGACGTTACGGGCATCGATTGCAAGGAAGGCGACAAAGTTGAAATCTTCGGCAACAATCTGCCTGTCACCGTGTTGTCCGATTTGCTTGGCACAATACCTTATGAAATATTGACCCTTATATCAAATAGGGTGAAGCGCGTCTATTTCCACGATTAGAAACCGACACCACTGCATTTTAATGAAATGCCAGATGGGAAGGGGGCATTGCCCTTGTACCATCTGGCATTCATTTATAACGATTAAACATAATACGGATTATGATGCAAAGCCCGCCTGAAACCTTTCTATCGCATCATAAACTTTTTGGCTCACAGGGGTCAATGGCAAGCGGAGGACATTGTTGATCAAACCTTTGCAATTGAGTGCAGCCTTGATTCCTGCCGGATTGCCGTCGCGGAACAGTAATTCGTATAAATCAAACAAGCTGTTGTGTATATTCAGAGCTTTCTCGTATTCCTTATTAGCTAGGTGATGCACCATGTCTGCGAACAGCCGTGGCTCGCCGTTTGAGATGACCGATATGACCCCGTCAGCCCCAAGCGTCATCAGTGGATAAGTCAGGAAATCATCTCCTGACAAGACATGGAAACCCTCGCGTTTGCTCTTTATTATGGCATTGACCTGCCTTATGTTGCCAGAAGCCTCTTTGACTGCGATTACATTCTTGCAATCCTCTGCTATCCTGAGTGTTGTTTCTGCCGTCATGTTGACCCCAGTGCGTGATGGGACGTTGTACATGACCAACCCTTTGTCGGTGCATCCGCTGATGTATTCATAATGCTTGACAATGCCTTCCTGAGTGGGCTTGTTGTAAAACGGCACCACTGAGAGCATCGCGTCCACATCGTAACGGCTGTATCTGCTGATTTCCTTGCCCAAATCGACGGTGTTGTTGCTGCTGCAGCCCAATAATATTGGCACGCGGCGGCCGATGCGCTCTATGCTGTAGTCGATTACGCCCTCCTTTTCATCTGCCGAGAGAGTGGCAGCCTCGCCCGTCGTGCCGAGGACGCAGAGGAAGTCCACTCCGTTGTCTATCTGATAGTCAATCAATTTGCCAAGGCCATCGTAGTCCACTCTGCCGTCCTCAGTGAATGGCGTGACCAGTGCCGTGCCAAGTCCCTTAATCCTATTGTCCATGTTGTCTGCTTTATTCGTTGGTGTTGTCGATGAGGGCGAGGAAGTCGTCCTCGTTCATAATCTCTATGTTGAGTTGTTGTGCTTTGACGCGTTTTTGCGGCCCGATGTTTTCGCCGCCGAGGAGGAATGCCGTTTTGTTGGAGAGCGACGAGGAGCACGTCCCGCCGTTGTCCTCTATCATCCGTTTGTATTCCTCACGCGAATGGTGCTTGAACACCCCGCTGATGACTATGCTCTTGCCCTTGAGTTTGTCGCCTTGGGGGGATTGGACGGCCTCTTCCTCCATCTTTACCCCATGAGCCTTCAGCCTGGAGATGATGTCGAGGTTGCGCTCCTCCTTGAAGTATTGTTGGATGCTTTCTGCTATTTTCTCCCCGACATCGCCGATGGCGAGCAGTTCGGCCGTCGAGGCTGCCATGATGTTGTCGATGTTGTGCATGGCCTTGGCTATGCGTTTGGCCGTAGTTTCGCCGACGAAACGGATGCCGAGGGCGAACAGCACGCGGCTGAACGGCACGTCCTTTGACCGCTCGATGCTGCCCACTATTTTCCTTGCCGTGCGGTCGCCCATCCGTTCGATGCCGACGATGCGCTCAGGGGTGAGGTCATAGAGGTCGGCGACGTTTGCCACCAGCCCGCGGTTGTAGAGGGTCTCGACCGTCTCAGGCCCGAGCCCGTCGATGTCCATCGCCTTGCGGGTGATGAAATGGATTATCTTGCCCTTTATCTGTGGCGGGCAACCCGTGTCGTTGGGGCAGTAGTAGGCACTCTCGCCCTCGTACTTCACCAGCCTTGCACCGCACTCGGGGCACGTCTTGACAAACTGCACCTTGTCGCCGCGCACCTTGTCGGCATCAATTTCGACGCCGGTAATCTTGGGGATTATCTCACCCCCCTTCTCCACATAGACCATGTCGCCGACGTGCAGGTCGAGGCTGTTGACGAAATCCTCGTTGTGCAGCGTGGCGCGGCGCACGACAGTGCCCGAGAGTTGCACGGGGGCAAGGTTGGCGACAGGAGTCACCACGCCAGTGCGCCCCACCTGGAATGTGACCGACTCAAGCCGTGTCAGTTCTCTTTCCGCCTGGAATTTGTAGGCGATTGCCCACCTCGGGTTCTTGGCGTTGAAGCCCAACGCCCTCTGCTGCGCCAGCGAATCGACTTTGAGCACGATGCCGTCGGTAGCCACGGGCAGGTTCTTGCGCTCCGTGTCCCAATGGTCGATGTAGGTGTATATCTCATCCAGCGTCCTGCACCGCGTGATAGCGTCTGAGACTTTGAACCCGAGCGTCTTGGCAAACTGGAGGTTGTCGTAGTGGCTCTGCGTGGGCAGCTCGTCGGCAAGCATATAGTAGAGGTAGGCATCCAGCCCCCGCCGCGCCACGACCGACGAGTTTTGCAGCTTGACAGTGCCGGCGGCGGCGTTGCGGGGATTGGCAAACAGCGGTTCCTCGTTTTCCTCGCGTTCCCGGTTGAGCCGCTCGAAGCTGCTCCACGGCATCAGTATCTCTCCGCGCATCTCCAGCCTCGGCGGATAGTCGCCGTGCAGCCTGAGCGGGATGCTGCGGATGGTGCGCACGTTGGCGGTCACGTCGTCGCCAGCCAGCCCGTCGCCGCGCGTGACGGCCTGCACAAGGCTGCCATCGACGTAGAGCAGCGAGATGGAGATGCCGTCAAACTTCGTCTCGCAGCATATCTCGAAGTCCGTGCCCAGCGACCTCGCCACGCGGGCGTAGAACTCCGCCACCTCCTCCTTGGAATAAGTGTTGCCCAGCGACAGCATCGGCACGGCGTGTGCCACGTGCCTGAAGTCGTTGGTCAAGTCGCTCCCCACGCGCACCGACGGCGAGTTTGGGTCGGCGCACTCGGGATGCGCGCGCTCAAGCTCGATGAGCCGCGCCATCATCGCGTCATACTCTTGGTCGGAAATCTCGGGAGCGTTCTTTATATAATAGTTGTAGTTGTGCCTCTCCAGCCTCTCGCGCAGGTCGGCAATCATCTCACGTGCGTCCATCTTTCTCTGATTTGCGTTGCGAATTGCAACAAAAGTACAACTTTGGGCGGCAAAACGTAACCATGCCCGCCCATAAATTTCACAATCATGCCGCACGCCACACCACCGCCCGCCCGGGGCAAACCTCCATGACGCGCGTGGGAAAGTTGCGCAGAGCCAGGGGAAAACTTCCATATCCCTAAAGGAAAAGTAAAAACAAAAGTTTTGTTTATATATTCAGAA